>JBKHCM010000023.1:0-32658 GCA_046541805.1 Alphaproteobacteria bacterium | reverse complement strand
GCCGGCGACCGCGCTCGGGCGGGCCGCCCGGCGGGAGGGCGGGCTGGATCTGGGCGCCTGGCTCGCCGTGGCGGCGACCCTGGTGCGGCCGGGCGGCGACCTCGTCGTCGTCCACCGCGCCGACCGGCTCGCCGAGCTGTTGGGCGCGCTGGCGCCGCGGCCGCGCACGGTGCTGCCGCTCTGGGCCAAGAGCGGACGGCCCGCCAAGCGGGTGCTCGTGCGCGCGCGAAGCGGGCGTCGCGGCGGCGTGCGGCTGTTGGCCGGACTGGTCCTCCACGCCGCCGAGGGCCACTTCACGCGCGAGGCCGAGGCCGTTCTCCGCGACGCGGCCGAACTCGTTTGGGAGTGACGATGGAGGACGTTTCGTCGCCGGTCACGCACCGGCACTGGTGGCAACGCAAGCCGCAGGTCACGGCCGTCCGCCTCGAAGGGGTGATCGGAGCCGGCAGCTTCTCGGGGGCCTTGAACCTCCGCACCTTGGCCCGCCCGCTCGAAGCCGCCTTCAAGCGCCGGCACGCCGCCGAGGTGGCGCTGGTCGTCAACAGCCCCGGCGGCGCGCCGGTGCAGGCGGCGCGGCTGCACGATCACATCCGCTTTCTCGCCAGCAAGCACCGCAAGCACGTCACCGCCTATGTCGAGGACGTGGCGGCGTCGGGCGGCTACTGGGTGGCGCTCGCCGCCGACGACATCGTCGCGCATCCGAGCTCCATCGTCGGCTCGATCGGCGTCATCACCGCCAGCTTCGGCTTCCACCGGGCGCTGGAACGGCTGGGCGTCGAGCGTCGGCTTTACGCCACCGGCGACCACAAGGGCATGCTCGACCCGTTCCGGCCGGAGAACGAGGCCGACGTCCATATCCTTAAAGAACTCCACGCCGATACCTTCGACGACTTCGTGGCGCTCGTCCGCGCCCGGCGCGGCGACCGGCTCGCCGCCGACGAGGGCCTCTTCGACGGCCGCGTGGTCTCCGGTCATCGCGCCCGCGCGGTCGGGCTCGTCGACGAGGTCGGCGATCCGATGGACGTCCTGCGCCGGCGCCACGGCGACGATGTCCGCGTCCGTCTCTACGGCCCGCCGCGCAAGCCCTGGTGGCGGCGGTTGCGGGGCGAGGGGCCCGACGCCGTGTTGGCGCGGCTCGAGCAGCGGCTGATGTGGCAGCGCTTCGGGCTTTGAGGCCGAGCGCACCGGTTCCGCTGGGCGTTCGCTCGGCGTAAGAGGGGCCGTCGCCACGCGGGATCGAAGCCTTGGGCCTGTCCTTCACCCAGATCCTCTTCACCATCCTCGTCGTCGTCGTCGTCTGGCGCGCCCTTGGCTTCGTCGAGCGCAAGCGGCGCCTCGCGCGGTCGGGGCGGGACGAGGTGCGCGCCGTCGACGTCGCCAAATGCCCGCGCTGCGGCACCTACGTGCCGACCGGCGAGCCCTGCCCGCACTGCGATCGGCGACGTTGAGCGCGGCGGTTGACCGTGGCCGGAGGCCGCCATACGGTCCGGCCACATTCATATCAACGACGGCGAAACCGTGAGCGCGCCGAGCTTCCAAGAGCTGATTTTGCGGTTGCAACACTTCTGGGCGGACCAGGGCTGCGTCATCGTCCAGCCCTACGACATGGAGGTGGGCGCCGGCACGTTTCATCCGGCGACGACGTTGCGCGCGCTCGGACCGGAGCCCTGGAACGTGGCCTACGTCCAGCCGTCGCGGCGGCCGACCGACGGTCGCTACGGCGAGAACCCCAACCGGCTGCAGCACTACTACCAGTTTCAGGTGCTGATGAAGCCGTCGCCGCCGGACCTCCAGGAGCGCTACCTGCAAAGCCTCTACGCGCTCGGGATCGATCCCGGCCTGCACGATCTGCGCTTCGTCGAGGACGACTGGGAGAGTCCCACGCTCGGCGCCTGGGGGCTCGGCTGGGAGGTCTGGTGCGACGGCATGGAGGTCTCGCAGTTCACCTATTTCCAGCAGGTCGGCGGCATCGACTGTCGCCCGGTCGCCGGTGAGCTCACCTACGGCATCGAGCGTTTGGTGATGTACGTTCAAGGTGTCGAGAACGTCTTCGACATCGACTTCAACGGCCAGGGCGTGCGCTACCGCGACGTCTTCCTCCAAGCCGAGCGCGAGTATTCAACCTACAATTTCGAGCTCGCCGACATCGCCACGCTGCACCGGCACTTCGAGGACGCCGAGCGCGCGTGCGCCGCCATCCTCGAGCGCGGGCTGGCGCTGCCCGCCTACGACCAGTGCTTGAAGGCGAGCCACCTCTTCAATCTCCTCGACGCGCGCGGCGCCATCGGGGTGAGCGAGCGCGCCGGCTACATCGCCCGCGTCCGCACCCTCGCCAAGGCCTGCTGCGAGGCCTGGCTGGCGAGCCGGCAGCCGGCGGCGGACGCGGCCTGATGGCGGAACTCCTCGTCGAGCTGGTCTCGGAGGAGATCCCCGCCGGCATGCAGCAGCCGGCGGCGGCGGCGCTGGCGCAGGCGCTACGGGATGGGCTCGCCGAACGGCAGATGGCGCTGGCGGCGGATGCCCTGACGGCCTTCGCCACGCCGCGGCGCATCGGCCTCGTCGCCACCGGCGTGCCGGCTGCGGAGCCGACGCGGACGGTGCGCCGGCGCGGCCCACGGGTCGATGCGCCGGCATCGGCCCGAGACGGCTTTCGCCGCGCGCTCGAAGGGACGACCCATCGGATCGAGGAGGTCGAGGAGAAGAAGGGCCGCTTCTACGTCGCCTACATCGAGGAGGGTGGCGCGGCCGCCGGCACGGTGGTCAGGGCCATCCTCGAGGCGTTCCTGCCGCGCTTTCCATGGCCCAAGTCGATGCGCTGGGGCGCGGGCGACGCGCGCTGGGTGCGCCCCTTGCACCGCATCCTCTGCCTGTTGGACGGCGACGTGGTGCCGGTCTCCTTCGCCGGGCTCGAGGCCGGCGATCGCAGCAGCGGTCACCGTTTCATGGCGCCCGCGGTCTTCGCGGTGCGTGACGCCGCCGACCACGCCCGCCGGCTCGAGGCGGCCAAGGTCGTGCGCGCGGCGAGCGAGCGTCGCCGGCGCATTCTCGATGGCGCGCGGGCGCTGGCCGCGGCGGCGGGGCTGGTGCTGCGCGAGGACCGCGCGCTTTTGGACGAGCTCGCCGGGCTCACGGAATGGCCGGTGCCGCTGTTGGGCCGGATCGACGACGCCTTCATGGCGCTGCCGCCCGAGGTGCTCACCACCTCGATGCGCAACCATCAAAAATACCTCGCCCTCGACCGTCCCGACGGGGCGTTGGCGCCGCGCTTTGTGGTGGTGGCGGACCTCGAGGCCAGCGACGGCGGGCGGGCGATCGTCGCCGGCAACGAGCGGGTGTTGCGGGCCCGGCTCTGGGACGCTCGGTTCTTTTGGGACCAGGATCGGGCGCGGCCGCTGGAGGCGCGGCGCGACGCGCTCGCGCGTATGGTCTTCCACGCCAAGCTGGGCTCGATGGCGGCCAAGGCCGACCGGCTCGAACGCCTCGCGGCGGCTCTCGCCGAGCGGCTGGAGCTCGCCGACCCGGCGGCAGCGGCGCGCGCCGGCGCCCTCGCCAAGGCCGATCTGGTCACCGGGATGGTGGGCGAGTTCCCCGAACTGCAGGGCGTCATGGGCGCCTACTACGCCCGCGCGCAAGGCGAAAGCGCCGCCGTCGCCGAGGCCATCGACGCCCACTACGCGCCGCAGGGGCCGAACGACCGCTGCCCCACCGCGCCGCTCGCGGTGGTCACCGCGCTCGCCGACAAGCTCGACAGCCTCGCCGGCTTTTACGCGGCGGGCGAGCGTGCCACCGGCTCGAGCGACCCCTTGGGGTTGCGGCGCCTCGCGCTCGGGATCATCCGGCTCGTCTTCGAGAACGGGCTGCGCCTGCCGTTGCGGGAAGCCTTCGCGGCGGCGCGCGCGGGCTACGTTGACGACGCCGGGCTCGCGCCGGTTGAGACGGTGGCCGACGAGCTCGTCGCGTTCGTCATGGACCGTCTGAAGGTGCATCTCAAAACGGACGACATCCGCGGGGATCTGATCGCCGCCGTCTTCGCGGCCGGCGCCGACGACGACCTCGTGCGCCTGCGCCGCAAGGTCGCGGCGCTGCAAGGCTTTCTCGACAGCGCCGACGGCGCCAACCTGCTCGCGGCCTACCGTCGCGCCCGCAACATCGTGCGGATCGAGGCGAAGAAGGACGGTGCGGCGCCGGGCGGCGACGTCCGTGGCGAACTCTTGCAAGCGCCGGCGGAAATCGCGCTTCATCATGAACTGGCCACGGTCATGCCGGCCATCCGACACGCCCTCGCCGAGGAGCGCTTCACCGACGCCATGGTCGGTTTGGCCAGCTTGCGGGCGCCCGTGGACCGGTTTTTTGAAGGGGTGCTCGTCAACGTCGACGAGCCCGCGGTGCGGGCCAACCGCCTGCGGCTCTTGGCCCGGCTCAGCGGGCTGTTGGACGATGTCGCCGTATTCGACCTGATCGAGGAGCCGCGTGTCGCGGCGTAATGGGGGGTGCGCAATGGTTCAGTGGGTTTACCGTTTCGGCGATGGGCACGCCGACGGCACTTCCGCGATGCGGCAGTTGCTCGGGGGCAAGGGCGCGAACCTCGCGGAAATGGCCAGCCTTGGCCTGCCCGTTCCGCCCGGGTTCACCATCAGCACCGAAGTCTGCACGTTCTTCTACAAGAACGACCGGCAGTATCCCGACGATCTGAAGGCTCAGGTCGAACAGGCCATCGCCCATATCGAGACGTCCCTCGGCGCGAAGTTCGGCGATCCCGCGAACCCGCTCCTGGTCTCGGTGCGCTCCGGCGCGCCGTTGTCCATGCCCGGGATGATGGACACGGTGCTGAACCTCGGGCTCAACGACACGACGGTGGAGGGACTGGCGCAGCGGACCGGCGACCCGCGCTTCGCCTACGACAGCTATCGCCGCTTTTTGCAGATGTACGGCGACGTCGTCTTGGGCGTCGACCACGGCTTCTTCGAGGAGGCCCTGGACGAGGCGAAGCAGCACGCCGGCGTCACCCAGGATACCGAGCTCGACGTCGCCTCGCTTGAGAAGCTGGTCGGCACCTACAAGGAAATCGTCAAGCGCGAGATCGACCAGCCGTTCCCCGAGACCGCGATGGAGCAGCTCTGGGGCGCCGTCGGCGCGGTCTTCGGCTCGTGGATGACGCCGCGGGCGATCACCTACCGCCGCCTGCACGACATCCCGCAGACCATGGGCACGGCGGTGAACGTCCAGGCCATGGTCTTCGGCAATCTCGGGCCGACCTCGGCCACCGGCGTCGCCTTCACGCGCAACCCCTCGACGGGCGAGAAGGCGTACTACGGCGAATATCTCATCAACGCTCAGGGCGAGGACGTCGTCGCCGGCATCCGCACGCCGCAGCCCCTGACCAAGGCCATGGGCAACCACGGCGGCGTCGCCGGGCGCTCGCTCGAGGAGCAGATGCCGCGGGCGTACGAGGAGCTGGTCGCCGTGTTCGACCGACTCGAGCGCCACTACAAGGACATGCAGGACATCGAGTTCACCGTCCAGCAGGACAAGCTCTACATCCTGCAGACCCGCACCGGTAAGCGCACCGCCGTCGCGGCCTTGAAGATCGCCGTCGACATGGTCGACGAGGGGCTGTTGAGCGCCGACGACGCCGTCTTGCGGATCGATCCGGCGTCGCTCGACCAGCTCCTGCACCCCACCCTCGACCCCAACGCCAGCCGCAACATCCTCACCCGCGGCCTGCCGGCGTCGCCGGGCGCGGTGTCGGGCAAGGTCTGCTTCGACGCCGACAGCGCCGAGCGCCGCGCGGCCGCCGGCGAGGACGTCATCCTCTGCCGCACCGAGACCTCGCCCGACGACATCCACGGCATGCACGCCGCCAAGGGCATCCTCACCGCCCGCGGCGGCATGACCAGCCATGCCGCGGTCGTCGCCCGCGGCATGGGCAAGCCCTGCGTCTGCGGCGCCGCCGATCTCGAGGTGCGCGAGCGCGAGAAGATGCTCCGCGTCGGCTCGATCGAGCTCGGCGAGGGCGACGTCTTGACCATCGACGGCGGCGACGGGACCGTCATGAGCGGCGAGGTGCCGACGATCGATCCCGAGCTCGGCGGCGACTTCAAGCGCCTGATGCAGTGGGCCGACACCAAGCGGCGGCTCAAGGTGCGCACCAACGCCGAGACCCCGCAGGATGCCCGCACCGCCATCAAGTTCGGCGCCCAGGGCATCGGGCTCTGCCGCACCGAGCACATGTTCTTCGAGGACGGCCGCATCCTCGCCATGCGCGAGATGATCCTGGCGACCGACAGCGACGGGCGGCGGGCCGCGCTCGCCAAGATTCTGCCGATGCAGCGCGGCGACTTCGTCGAGATCTTCGAGATCATGGCCGGCCTGCCGGTGACGATCCGGCTGTTGGACCCGCCGCTGCACGAATTTCTGCCGCACTCGGATGACGAGATGGAGCGCGTCGCCGCGGCCACCGACGTGCCGGTGGCACGGGTGCGGCGGCGCACCACGGAGTTGCGCGAGGCCAACCCGATGCTCGGCATGCGCGGCTGTCGCCTCGGCGTCGTCTTCCCCGAGATCTACGAGATGCAGAGCCGCGCCATCTTCGAGGCGGCCTACGAGGTGGAGGAAAGGAGCGGCGACACCGTCGTGCCCGAGGTCATGGTGCCGCTCGTCGGCTCCTCGCGCGAGCTCGAACTCCTCAAGGAGCGCATCGACGCCGTTGCCGCGAAAATCGCCGAGGAACGCGGCAAGCCACTCAACTACCTGGTCGGCACGATGATCGAGGTGCCGCGTGCCGCGATGCGCGCCGACGCCATCGCCGATCACGCCGCCTTCTTCAGCTTCGGCACCAACGACCTGACGCAGATGACCCTGGGTCTGTCCCGCGACGACAGCGGCAGCTTCATGGACACCTATCTGAGGGAGGAGATCTACGCCGCCGATCCGTTCCAGACGCTCGATACCCACGGCGTCGGCCGTCTGATCGAGATCGCCTGCGAAGCCGGGCGGCGGACGCGACCGGACATCAAGCTCGGCATCTGCGGCGAGCACGGCGGTGACGCCCGCTCGATCGCCTTCTGCGAGAAGGCCGGGCTCGACTACGTCTCGTGCTCGCCCTACCGCGTGCCGATCGCCCGGCTGGCGGCCGCCCAGGCGGCGTTGCACGAAGGCGTCGTGAGCCGGGATCGTTGACGGTCGGGGACGACGACAGGCAGGCGGCGGGGCGTGAGCGCCTCGCCGCGCTTCGGGCGGGGGGCAAGCCGGCGCTCGCCCGGGCGCTCGCCGCGATCGAGGCTGAGGGTGACGATGCGGCCACGATCGGCCTCCTCGATGCCGCCTTTGCCGACCCGAAGGCCCATGTGATCGGCATGACCGGCCCGCCCGGCGTCGGCAAGTCGACGCTGGCGGCCGCGCTGATCAAGACGCTGCGCGCGCGCGGCGAGACGGTGGGGGTGATCGCCGTCGATCCGTCCTCCAGGCGGCGTGGCGGCGCGCTCTTGGGCGACCGCACGCGCATCCTGCACGATCCCGAGGACGCCGGCCTCTTCGTCCGCTCGATGGCGGCGCGCGACGAACTCGGTGGGCTCGCCGCGCTCACCATGCCGGCGCTGGTCTTGATGCGCGCGCTGTTCGACCGCGTGCTGGTGGAGACCGTCGGCGTCGGTCAATCCGAGACCACCATCGGCGAGGTCGCCGACACCGTGGTCTTCGCCGCCCAGCCGGCCTCCGGCGACAGCCTGCAGTTCATGAAGGCGGGCATCGTCGAGGTCCCGCACATCGCCGTCGTCACCAAGGCCGACATGGGGGGGCCGGCCGAGCGCGCCGCGCGTGAGCTGGAGGCGGCGCTCGCGATGGCCGAGCCGGAGGCCGACGACTGGTCGATCCGGGTCCGCCTCGTCGCCGCCGCCGAGGGGCGGGGGATCGACGAGCTGGTGGCCGATCTCGACCGCCACCGCGCCGCTCTGGGCGAGGGGCTCGCCGCCCGCCGTCGCGCGCAGGGCGGCGCTTGGCTCGAGCGACGGCTACACGATCTCTATGGCCGGCGTGGGCTGGGGCAGCTGCGCGCCGAGGGCGAGCGCTTCGGCGCGCCGACCGATCACCCCTTCGCCACCTACGCCGAGCTCTCCGCACGCTTGGAGGCGAAGGTCAAATCCAGCCAGTCGGGCACCTGCGGCGAGACGACGGCGGTCTCCGCCTGAAGCGGCCGGCCGGCCGCCTGCGCCTGCTCCCAGCGATCGAGGCGGATGAGCGCGAGCCCTTGCGCCTCGCGGATCGAGCGCAGTTCGCCGACGTCGATGTCGCCGGCGCGGATGACCGTGCCCGGCTCGGCGCGGCCTTCGAGCGTGACCGGCACGAGCCGCTTTCGCACCGTGCCGCGATAGCGCATGCGCGCGGTCAGCTCCTGGCCGACGAAACAGCCCTTCGCGAAGTCGACGCCGTCCAGCTCGACGAAGCCGTTCTCCAACAACAGCGCCTTGTTGGGCTCGAGGTCGCGGGTGCCGTCGGGCACGCCGAGGGCGAGGCGGTGGCGGTCCCAGTCGGCGAAGCTCGCGGACGCGGCGCCAGCGGCCAGCGCCGGCTCGATGGTCTCGCGCGGGCCGACCACGCGCCGGCCGAGGGCGGCGAGCCGCGGGTCGGAAACGTCGATCTCGGCGCCCGCCACCGGCGGCGGGTCGCCGTCGAAGAGCGCGTAGACGGCGAGGTCGTCGCGGCGGGTGAAGGCGACATCGGCACGCAGGCGATAGAGCGTGAGCCGGCGGACGAGATCGTCCAGCTGCGCCGCCTCGACGTCGAGCCACAGCCCGTCGTTGCGCCCGAAGACGAGAAAGTCGACGAGGTACTTACCCTGCGGGGTGAGAAGGGCGGCGTAGACCGCCGGCTCACGGACGAGGCGGTCGAGGTCGTTGCTGACCAGGCCCTGTAAGAGCTTCACCGAGTCGGCACCGCTCACCTCGAGCACGCCGCGGTGGTCCAGTCGCGTCCAGCGCGCCATCGCATCCTCTCCGTCGTCCCCACCCGCTCACAGGTAGGCGCGCGCGCGCGGGCCGTGAAGGGCTCGGGCGTCACCGAGGCGCGGCGGCAGCTCGTCGAGCGTGCGGATGGTGGCGAGTGGTGCCCCGGGCAGGCGCTCCGTCGGCTGAGCGAAGCGGTTGACGTAGAGGACGTGGGAGCCGAACGAGCCGGCCGTGGGCGTCCAAGGAGTTGGATCTCGCAGAGCAGATCGCCTCGGCGGGCAGCTCGAGGCGGCGACGGGCGAGGGCGTCGACCTCGGCCCGCGGCTTGAAGGCGCCGATGTCCTTCACGCTCGCTACCAGGTCCAGCAAGCGGCCGATCGCCGCCGCCGCCAACGTGTCCGCGGCATGCTCGACGCCTCGTTGGCGGAAATGGCGGTCGCCCGGCCCTGGTCGCGCAGCACCTGCAACCTGGCACCGCGCGCGGTAGGCGTCGAGCAGCCGCGCGCGGAGCTCGCCCTCGCCGCCCGGGTTGTGATCGTCCGGCGCCAGGCCGAGGACGTCCTCGCGCAGCCGCCGTAACGCGGTGTGAGCAGCGATGAGCGGGCGCAGCCAAGCGCAGTCCAGCTGCTTTTGGCGCCACAGCGCGGGGCTGGCGCCGGCGTCGTCGCCGATCGCCCTGGTGGCAACGCACCGCGCTGTAGACGTCGAAGAGCGTGCCGTAGGCGTCGCGAAGACGCAGGTGCGGGCGGGGACGCGTGCGTCGATGCGCACGGGCGGCCGTCCGTTCTCGTCGACACCGGCCGTGGTGCACGCGGTGAGAACGCCGCCCGCCGCCCTTCGGCGGCGGGCGCCATCGCGACGCGGGTGCGGCGAGCCGGGGCTCAGGCCGCTTCGGCGCGATCCCGGGCGGTGAGGATCGCATCCGACAGGCGCAACAGCGCGAGTTGGCGGTCGCGGCTCGAGGCGGTGGCGAGCCGGCGCGCCAGTTCGTGCTCCACGGCCTCCGCAGGCAAGAGCTCCAGACACGCCGCCACCGCCGGCATGCTCTCGTCGCCGCTGAGCACCGCCGCGTCGATCAGCCGCCCCGCCGCACGGCCGCGCCGCAGCCGCGCGATCGCGTGCATCGCAGCGAGGCGCACCGCGGCGTTGCGGTCGCCGAGGCGCATCTCGAGCCGGTCGACGACGTCACCGCCGAGCGCCGCCCCGTTGGCGCCGAGCCAGCGGATCGCGAAGGCCCGCAGACCCGGGTCCGCGTCGTCGAGGCAGGCGACGATCGCGTCCGCGTTCGCGGCGCCGTCCGCACTCGCCAGCGTCCGCAGGCCTGAAAGTCGGAGCTGTGCGTCGCGTTCGGCGAGCAGCCGGCGCGCGGCCTCGATCGCCGGCTCGGGCGCCGCCTCGAGCGTCTCGGCCACCTGCGCGAGCGAGCGCGCCGCGGCCGTGCGCAGCTCGGCGTCCGCCGTCGCCAGCACGATCGCCGCCAGCGCACGGGCGACGTCGGCATCCGCGATGTCCGAGACCCGCGCCGCGATGTCGCGGCGAATACCGGCGACGTGCTCAGGCGCGGCCTCGAAGGCCTTCAACGGCGCCTTCTCGGACGCCACGGCGTGGTCCGCGGCGAGGCCGGCGCGCCGCCGCGACTCGGGCCCGTGCGTCAGCACGCCCAAAAAGAGGGGCAGCACCGCCGGCGTGGCGCCGTGGTCGCGGGCCAGGGTGGTGAGCGCGTCGAGCACGCCCCGCCGGAGTTCCTCCTCGGGCGCGAAGAGCTGCGCCGCCAGCGCCGGCACCGCGCCGCTACCTCCCGTCTGGGAGAGGATTCGCGCGGCGGCGACCCGGACGGCGACGGGCGCGTTGGGATCGGCCAGCCGTTCGCCGAGATCGATGCGCGCCGCCGCGGGGTCGATCGCGGCCAAGGTCTCGGCGGCGCGGCAACCGATGGTGGGGTTGTTGGACCGCAGCTTGCCGCGGACGCGCCACAGCACGTCGGCGGCGCGCGCCGCGTCCGGCAACCGGGCGAGCGCGCCGAGCGCGGCGGACGCCACCTCGGCCTCGGCGTCGTCGAGCAGGAGCTCGAGGATCGACGGCATCGTCGGGCCGGCGTGCTGGGCGACCAGGGCGCGGACCGCCGGGCTCGGGTCGTGGGCGCGGCGCAGCAGTGCCGAGTGGCAAGGCGCGAGGCGAGCGAGCGAGCCGGCCGCGGCGAGGCGGACGCCTTCGTCGTCGTGGCAAAGGAACATCGCGAGCGCGTCGGTCTGACCGGCGTCGGCGCAGCCCGCGAGCGCCTCGACCGCGCTACGTGCCCGGTGCACCGGCGCTTCGCGCACGAGGCGGCCGATCGCCTCGCGGCCGCTGTCGCCGAGCTCGGCCAGCGTGCGGATCACCGCATCGTCCAACGAGGGCGAGACGTGGCGGTCGAGCAGGCCCAAGAGGTCCGGCACGGCGCTGGCGTCGCCGACGACGGCGAGGGCCTGCACGGCCTCGCAGCACAGCGCCTGGCGGCTCGCCTGCGACGCCGGCGACTGCTCGTAGATGAAGGCGTCGGGATTGCGGATGAGACGGCGCAGCGCCGGCCGGATGCCGTCGTCGCGAATGGCGACGAGGCCAGCGAGCGCGGCCCGGCGGCACTCGAGATCGGTCTCCTCGTTGAAGGCCTCGCGCAGCGTCGTCCGCCCGGCCTTGGGCGCCTTCGCCGCCAGCGTGCGGAGCGCTTCGCGCCGGACCAGCGGGTCGGCGTCGGCCGCAAGGTCGCGGAGCCGGGCGAGGACGGCGGGGCCGGTCAGACGCCCGACGCAGCGCGCCGCCTGCAGACGGACGTCGCGGTCGGCATGGGCCATCAGTCGATCGAGGCTCGTCTGGAACCGGGTTGCCGCCCTCATCGCACGCTCTCCGTGATCGGTTGGTTGGGTGTCGGACGCCGCCCTTGGTGGGCACCGCCCCGCCCTTTTGGGCGGTACGCCCGGCGCCGGGTTCGACCCGGCGTCGATCGATCGCGCGGGCCGCGCCGCCCGTCCTGCCGGGATGCCTCGGACAGCGCGGATGCCGCTCGGCGCCGCACGACCGCATCGGGTCGCCGCGATCGCCGACTCCATCGAATGGCGCGACGATGTGTCACGCAACAGGCCAGCGGCAACACCCATGCCAGGCGAGGACCCTGGTCGCCGTCGTCACGGGCACGCATCCGCCGAGCCGAGGCTTTTGGCTGAGATGAGCCCGGCGCGTGGCGGCCTCGGTTGTCCGGTGTAACGGCTGGCACGCGCGCCTCTCAGTGTGGCTCACTCTCGGGTATGGTGTCGTGCCGAGAACATTGCTCCCGTCGATCGCGCGACCCTAGCAGCAGCGCGCCAAGCTGTCATCAAGATGCAAAGGATTAACAATCAAAATAGTGGACAATCGTCTAGTACTGGGAGGATGTAGAAAAATATGATGAACAGTGTTTACGTGATGAACGCGGTTCACGCCGCCGCGACGACTATCGTCGTCCGAGATCGCCTGGCCCCCCAGGGCGGGCAGGGCAAGGGGACGGTGGCGAGGCGCCGGACCCGTCGCGCCGCGCACGGCGCAAAAGAAAGCGGCGCCCAGAGGGCGCCGCGTCGTCATCACCGTTCGTTCCCGCGCGGCTATTCGCGCGCCTGACCGAGGAAGTGCAGGAGGAAGACGAAGAGGTTGATGAAGTCGAGGTAGAGCTTGAGCGCCCCCATGATCGCCGTCTTGGCGGTGGCGGTCGCGTCGTTCTGGACCTCGAAGTAGAGGTTCTTGAGCTGCTGGGTGTCCCAGGCGGTGAGGCCGGAGAAGATGAAGACACCGAGGACGCTCACCACGAACTGCAGCGCCGAGCTCTGCAGGAACAGGTTGACCAACATCGCGATGACGAGACCGAAGAGGCCCATCACCAGGAACGAGCCGAAGGCCGAAAGGTCGCGCTTGGTCGTGTAGCCGTAGAGGCTGAGCGCACCGAACGCGGCGGCGGTGATGAAGAACGTCCGCGCGATGCTCTCGCCGGTGAAGACGAGGAAGATCGAGGCGAGCGACAGCCCCATCACCGCGGCGTAGACCCAGAACAGCAGCTGCGCCGTGGAGACGCTGAAGCGCTGGATCCCGAAGCTCAAGGCGAAGACGAAGCCCAAAGGCGCGAGCATCACCACCCATTTGAGCGGCGTGCCGAAGATCGGCTGGTAGAGGGCCGGCGTCGACGCCACGATAAAGGCCACGAGGCCCGTGATCGCGAGGCCGAGTCCCATGTAGTTGTAGATCGACAGCATGTAGGCGCGCAGGCCCTCGTCGATCCTCTCGACGGAGGCGCCGGTTCGCGCCGCAGCCGCGCGCGCGTTCGGATCGTACGCCATGCTCAGTCCTCTGCGCAGTGTCCGCGATGTGAGGGCATATTGGCAGCGTCGGCGCGGCGATCAAGCGACCACGTGTCCGCCGGCTCGCGTGGCGCATTGGAGGTCGCCTCGCGGACGAGCCAATCGCGAAAGCTGGCGACGCAGGGATCGTCCAGCACGCCCCGTCCATAGATCGCGAGCCAGAGCCCGAGTTCCAACGGCGGCACCGCGAGCGGCGCCACCAGCCCGCCATCGGCGAGCTCGCGGTCGACGAAGGCGCGATTGACGAGGGCGACCCCCTGGCCGCTGCGCGCCGCCTGGATCGCGGCCTCGGTGAGCTCGAGCTGCAAGGCGTCGTCGAAGGGCAGGTCGTCGACGTCGAAGGCGCGGGCCCACCGGCGCCAGTCCCAGGCGCTCGGGTCGGTGACCAGAAGCTGGTGGCGGACGAGATCCTGCGGCACGGCCAGCGGTGGGGCGTGGCGGAGATAGCGCGGTGCCGCGACCGGCAGCGCGCGATCGACCACCAGCGTGTCGCCGCGGCGCCCGGGCTCCCCGGCGCGGACGTAGATCACGCCCAGATCGAACGGCTCCTTGCCCAGCTTAACCTCGGCGACACCGGAGGTGAGCCGGACCTGGATGTCGGGACGCTCGGTCTGAAATCGCTCCAGCCGCGGGATCAGCCAGCGCATGGCGAAGGTGGGCGGCACCTTGAGCTTCACGTCGCGCTCGGGCTGGCGCAGCCGCGCCACCGTCTTCTCGATGTCGCGAAAGGCATGGGTCAGCACCGGCAACAGCCGCTCGCCGTCGGCGGTGAGGCGGACCTTGCGGTGGCCGCGGCGAAACAGCGGCACCCCCAGGTCCTCCTCGAGCGTGCGGACCTGACGGCTGACCGCGCTCTGGGTCACGTGCAGCTCCTCCGCCGCCTTGGTGAAGCTGCCGCGGCGGGCGGCGGCCTCGAAGGTCCGAAGCGCGGTGAGGGGTGGGAGCTTGTGCATGACCTCAGCTCATGTGCGCGGTTCGAAAGCGTCGTTTGAACGCGCACCGCGAGGACGCGATCATAACCCAACCGGAAGCAAAACGCATGGAGGTGGCAACGCTCATGGCCAAGGTTCTGGATCGCTCCTTCGGCGTGGCGTCGCCGGTGCAGCTGGCGCGCGCGACCCTCGACGCCGAGCTGCCGCACGGTCGCCGGCACGATGAGCTCAACAGCTTCCGGCCGCTGGATGTCCTGCGCGCATGGCAACGGCGACGGGCGATGCGGCGCGAGCTGCGCGGGCTGGACGAGCCTTTGTTGCGCGACGCCGGTCTCGACCCCGCCGAGGCGCGCGCCGAAGCGCGCAAGCCCTTCTGGCAGCCGATCACCCTCGACCGTGAGGATCGGCGCTGACGGCGCCATGGCCCCGCCGCGGCCGACCCGAGCGCCGGTGCGAGCCGCTCGGGCCCGGGGACCGGCGGCTCAACCCGGGCGGCGGTAGGTGTCGGTGAGGGCCGGCACGCCAAGCTCGGTGGCGGCGACGCGGCGCCAGCCGTGCCGCACTTAGAAGTCGATGGCGTCGACGTTGCAGGCGCGGACTTTGGGGGTGAGCGCGCCGTCGGCTGCGCCGTGGGCGAGATGCCGGCCGCCGACGCTGCGCCCTTTGAAGCCGGGCGCGACCGCGAGGGTCGCGAATTCGTCCGCCTCTCAGCGCAAGACGCCGAGCACCCGCCCCGCGCCGCTTTCGAGCTCGAGCGCGGGCAGCGCGGCGTCGTGAGCGCGCGCCACGGGCGCCGCCCGCACGCCGTGGTCGACGGCCCCGCCCGCCAGGTGCGGGCCGAGCTGGCGTGTCACGAGCGCACCGAGAGGTCCTCGACCGTCGCGCGATCGGCCGGGGCCGCGGGCCGGATGTCCAGGTTTCGTGTCACCCGCCGGCGATCTCGCCCAGGAACGCCGCGTGGGCGCGGATACCGTTCTCGAAGCAGCGGCGCTCGAACTTCTCGTTGGGCGAATGCACCCGGTCGTCGTCGAGCCCGAATCCCATCAGCACGCTGTCGCAGCCGAGCCGCCGCTTGATCGCCGCCACCGCCGGGATCGAGCCGCCGCTGGCGACACTCAACGGCGGCTTGGCGAAGACCGCCTCCAGGGCCCGGCGCGCCGCGCCATGCCAAGGCGAATCGAACGGTACCGCCATCGGCGGCTCGGCACCGAGCACGGTCCAGGCGAGCTTGGCATCGGCCGGCGCGCGTGACGCGATCATCTCCTGGATCGACGCCACCACCTTCTCAGGGTCCTGATCGGCGACGAGCCGGCAGGAGAGCTTCGCGTGCGCCTTGGACGGGATCACCGTCTTCGAGCCCTCACCGGTGTAGCCGCCCCAGAGCCCGTTGAGATCGAGGGTCGGGCGCGCCCAGGTGCGCTCGAGGGTCGACCAGCCCGGCTCGCCGCGTTCGTGGGCGAGCCCGATATCGGCGAGAAAGGCCTCGCCGGAGAAGCCGAGATCGGCCCATGCCCGGCGCAGCTCCGGCGCGAGCGGGCGGACGTCGTCGTAGAAACCGGGAACGGCGACGCGGCCGTCCTCGTCGTGGAGCGCGGCCACGAGGCGGGCGAGGGTGTTCAGGGGGTTCAAGACGGCCCCGCCGTACATGCCGGAATGGAGGTCGCGGTTGGGTCCCTCGAGATCCAGCTGGAGGTAGACGAGCCCGCGCAGGCGGGTGGTCAGCGCCGGTGTCTCGACGTCCCACATGCCGGTGTCGCTGACCACGCAGACATCGGCCTTCAGCGCGTCGCCGTGGGCGGCGAGGAAGCCGTCGAGCGACGGGCTGCCGCTCTCCTCCTCGCCCTCGAGGAAGACCGTCACCCGGCAGGGAAGCGAGCCGGTCACCGCGATCCAGGCGCGAAACGCCTCGAGAAAGGTCGTGACCTGACCCTTGTCGTCGACGGCTCCGCGGGCGACGATCTGCTCGCCGTGAGGCCCCGCCTTCAGCGTCGGCTCGAAGGGCGGCGTGTGCCACAGCCGGAGCGGGTCCGCCGGCTGGACGTCGTAGTGCCCGTAATAGAGCAGGTGCGGCGCGTCGCCGCCGGGGCCCGGGTGGTGCGCTACGACCATCGGCTGGCCGGCGGTCGCGACCGTGCGGGCGTCGAAGCCCATGCCCGCCAGCTCACCCGCCACCCATTCGGCGCAAGCCCTGGTGTCGGCGGCGTGCGCGGGGTCGGTGCCGATCGACGCGAAGCGCAGGAAGGTGAAGAGCCGCGCCAGCGAGGCGTCGCGTTCCGCCGTGATCCAGGCGTCGAGACGGTCGCGGGTGACGGCCATGGCGGAGCTCCGTGGTTGGCGCGGACGAGACGCGGGCGTGAGAGCACGCCGCGTCGGCGCTGGCAAGGTGCGCCACGGGGAGCTAGGTTTGCGCGGCGACGATGCGGAGGGTCGGGCATGCGGTATCGACGGCGGTGGTGTCTGGCGGTGCTGGCGACGCTCGACGCCACGCCCGGGGCGGCGCAGATCAATCCCTTTTCCAACGATCCGGGGAACTTCTCCCGCGAGGACCGCCGGCAGATGTACGCCTCGATGCGGACCGTGCTGGAGAGCCAAAGCGTCGGCGAGAGGGCGGCGTGGACGAGCGAGGACGAGACCTTCGGCGGTGTGTCGCAACTGCGCCGAACCTACCGCCGCGACGACATGCGGTGCGGGGAGCTACGTCACCGCTTCCTGGGCCGCGCCGCCGCGGCCGGCACCTACACGGTCGAGGCCTGCGACGTGCCGGGTGAAGGCTGGAAGTTCGCCTTTTGACGCTTGCGACCCCGCTTGACCGCCGCGGCGTGCGCGCCTAACTACCGGATCCGGTCGGGCGCATAGCTCAGTTGGTAGAGCAGCTGACTCTTAATCAGCGGGTCCTAGGTTCGAGTCCTAGTGCGCCCACCAAGCTTTTCAAGCACTTAGCCGCGATCCGCTTCCCAACCGCTGGCCCCGGAAAAGCATCTGGGAAGTCAAACTTCGACGATTTGCGCACGTCGCCTCCCAGCCCTTGACCGCGTTGTTGCGGGTCACGTCCCCGGTGATGGTGTAGCTGCCGGCAGCGCCGATGGCCGTCCCCGCGCGTTCGAGATGGCGCTTTAGGGAGCGGCCCATCGCCGGGCGGCTCACCGTCACGCCCTCGTCGGCAAAGCGACGGTGCAGGCCGTCGATGGCGAGGTCGGGGTCGGCGGCGATGAGCGCGCGCACGCGCTCGGCGGGCCCCGCCAGCCGCTGCGGTTTGCGTTCGCTCATCCGCTCGGCGGTGGGGTTCGGCCTGCGCTGAGAGGTGCGGACCGCGTCTTGGCCGAATACGAGCGTTGTCGATCAGAAAGACGGCCAGCCCTCGGCCGCGCGGATCGCGCCGACGATCCGGCCGGCGACGTTCGCGATCGGTGGCTCGGCGTGAGCGCGCACATCCGCGTGCTCGACGATGCCGCCGACCAGCCGCTCCAGCACGGCCAACAGCGCCACGTCGCCGGCGCGGGCGGCACCGTCTTCGGCCTTTACCGCCACGGCGAGGTGGGGCTCCGGGAGGACCGCGACGTGGACGCCCTCCGCCCCGCCCTTGGCGACGAGGTCGGGCCGCGCCCGCATCAGCGCGGTGTCGAGCCGGCCGGTGCCGGCCACCAGTTCTGGATGCGCGCGCATGGCGGCGAACAGGCGCCCGGCGGCGGGGCGCTCGACCATGTTGGCCATGGCGACGGCGAGCCGGTCGAGCGGCAGGGGCCAGCTCGGCACGCCGCAGCCGTCGACGCCGGGCTCATCCAAAACCGTGCCCGCGAACTCCTCGAAGACCGCCCGGAGACGCCGCTGCACCGGGTGATCGGGCGCGAGATAGCCGGCCGTTGGTTCGCCCAGGTGCACCGCGGTCGTGAGCATGCCCGTGTGCTTGCCCGAGCAGTTGTTGTGCACCGGCGTCGGGCTGCGGCCGGCGCCCCGCAACGCGCGCGCGGCCTCGCGGTCGAGCGGGGCGTGGGCGCCGCATTCGAGATCGCGCTCGGCGAGGTCGAGCCGTGCGAGCCACGCCGCCACGCGCTCGGTGTGCACGGGCTCGCCCGAGTGCGAGGCGCAGGCGAGGGCGAGTTCGGCGTCGCTCAGCTCGAAGGCGTCGGCGGCGCCGGTCTCGACCAGCGGCACGGCCTGGATCGGCTTGATGGCCGAGCGCGGGAAGACCGGTACCTCGGCGTCGCCTACCCGCGCGATGACGCGCCCGCCGGTCGCGGCGACGGCCACGGCGACGCGGTGGCGGCTCTCGACGACGCTTCCGCGCCAAACCTCGACGGCGACCGGCGTCGTCATGCCCGCCGACGCTCCGGGGCGTCGGCCTCGGCCAGGAGGCGGCGGAGATAGCGGCCGGTGTAGCTCGCCTCGACCTCGCAGATGGCCTCGGGCGGGCCCTCGGCTATGAGCCGGCCGCCGCCGGTGCCGCCCTCGGGGCCGAGGTCGAGGATCCAGTCGGCGGTCTTGATGACGTCCAGATTGTGCTCGATGACCAGCACCGTGTTGCCCTGGTCGACCAGGGCGTGGAGGACTTCGAGGAGCTTCTTCACGTCCTCGAAGTGCAGGCCCGTCGTCGGCTCGTCGAGGATGTAGAGGGTCTGCCCGGTGGCGCGCCGCGACAGCTCCTTGGCGAGCTTGACGCGCTGAGCCTCGCCGCCCGAGAGCGTCGTCGCCTGCTGGCCGAGGGTGATGTAGCCGAGGCCCACGGTCTCGAGCGTCGCCAGCTTGTGGCGCACCGCCGGCACGCCCTCGAAGAACCGCACGGCGTCCTCCACCGTCATCGCGAGCACGTCGGCGATCGAGTGGTCACGGTAGGTGACTTCCAGCGTCTCGCGGTTGAAGCGCTTGCCCTTGCAGGCGTCGCAGGTGACGTAGACGTCCGGCAGGAAGTGCATCTCGATCTTGATGACGCCGTCGCCCTGGCAGGCCTCGCAGCGCCCGCCCTTGACGTTGAAGGAGAAGCGCCCGGGGCGGTAGCCGCGCGCGCGGGCCTCCGGCAATCCTGCGAACCACTCGCGGATCGGGGTGAAGGCGCCGGTGTAGGTGGCGGGGTTCGAGCGCGGCGTGCGGCCGATCGGCGACTGGTCGATGTCGACGACCTTGTCGATCAGCTCGACGCCCTTGAGGGCGTCGTGCCCCCCGGGATGGCCGCGCGCACCGGTGAGCTGGCGGGCGAGGGCGGGGTAGAGGGTGTCGACGATCAAGGACGACTTGCCGCTGCCCGACACGCCGGTGACGCAAAGGAAGAGCCCGAGCGGCAGGCTGGCGGTGACGTCCTGCAGGTTGTTGGCGCGCGCCCCCTCGAGGGTGAGCCACTTGTCCTCGGCCGGCCGGCGGCGGGGCGAGGGGACGGGGATGCGCCGGAGGCCCGCCAGGTACTGGCCGGTCAGGCTCTCCGAGCGGTGCATGACCGCCTCGGGCGTGCCGGAGGCGACCACCAGTCCGCCATGGGCGCCCGCACCCGGCCCCATGTCGATCAAGTGGTCGGCGCTGCGGATCGCGTCCTCGTCGTGCTCGACGACGATGACCGTGTTGCCGAGATCGCGCAGGTTGGCGAGCGTCTCCAAGAGGCGGTCGTTGTCGCGCTGGTGCAGGCCGATCGACGGCTCGTCGAGGACGTAGAGCACACCGGTGAGCCCGGAGCCGATCTGCGAGGCGAGGCGGATGCGCTGGCTCTCGCCGCCCGAGAGCGTGCCGCTGTCGCGGGCGAGGGTGAGATAGCCGAGGCCGACCCGCTCGAGAAAGCCCAGGCGCTCGTTGATCTCCTTGAGGATGCGGCTCGCGATCTCGCGCTGCTGCGGCTTGAGGGTGGCGGCGACGCCGTCGAACCAGCGCGCGGCGTCGAAGATCGAGAGCGCGGCGACCTCGCCGATGTGCCGGCCGTTGATCTTGACCGCGAGCGCCTCGGGCTTGAGCCGGTAGCCGCCGCAGGCCTCGCAGGGCGCGGTCGCCAGGTATTTCGAGAGCTCGTCCCTGAGCCAGGCGCTCTCGGTCTCGCGCCAGCGCCGCTCCAGGTTCGGCACCACGCCCTCGAACGGCCGCTCGATGTCGTATTTGCGAAGCCCGTCGGCGTAGGAGAGCGGCACCTTCTGCTTGCCCGAGCCCCACAAGATCACCTCCTGCACACTCTTGGGGAGGTCCTTGAAGGGGGTGGCGAGGTCGAAGTCGTAGAAGTCGGCGAGGCTCTCCAGCGTCTGGCTGTAGTATTGCGCGGTGGAGTTGGCCCACGGATCGATCGCACCGTCGGCGAGCGCGCGGGAGCGGTCGGGCACGACCAGCTCAGGGTCCATGTACATCTTGCGGCCGAGGCCGTCGCATGCGGGGCACGCCCCCGCCGGATTGTTGAAGGAGAACAGCCGCGGCTCGATCTCGTCGATCGTGAAGCCGGAGACCGGACAGGCGAAGCGCGCCGAGAGGGTGAAGCTCTCGTCCGTGTCGGCGTTCTCGACGGTCAAGAGGCCGTCGGAGAGCTCGAGCGCCTGCTCGACGCTGTCGGCGAGGCGGCCGGCGCTGTCGTCGTCGAGGACGAGCCGGTCCACCACGACGTCGATGTCGTGCTTTCGCTTCTTGTCGAGCTTCGGGGTCTCGTCGAGCTCGTAGCGCTCGCCGTCGATCTTGACCCGCTGAAAGCCGCGGCGCTGCAGCTCGGCGAGCTCCTTTCGGTACTCGCCCTTGCGGTCGCGGACGATTGGCGCGAGCAGGTAGAGCCGCGTTCCCGCGCCGAGCGCGAGGATGCGGTCGACCATCTGCGAGGCCGTCTGGCTCTCGATCGGCAGCCCTGTCGCCGGCGAGTAGGGCACGCCGACGCGCGCCCAGAGCAGCCGCATGTAGTCCCAGATCTCGGTGACGGTGGCGACGGTCGAGCGCGGGTTCTTCGAGGTCGCCTTCTGCTCGATCGAGATGGCGGGCGAGAGCCCGCTGATGTGGTCGACGTCGGGCTTCTGGCTGAGCTCGAGGAACTGGCGGGCGTAGGCCGACAGGCTCTCGACGTAGCGGCGCTGGCCTTCGGCGTAGATGGTGTCGAAGGCGAGCGAGCTCTTGCCCGAGCCGGAAAGGCCGGTGACGACGACGAGGCGGTTGCGCGGCAGGTCGACGTCGATCGACTTCAGGTTGTGCTCGCGCGCGCCGCGAACGCGGATGTGATCGTCCATGCCCGTCGCCGATGGTGTCGTCTCGACCGTTTGGCCAATATGGCGCAGGGGCCGCGCCGGGGCCAGAGCCTGTGGGCGCGGCGTTCACGAACGGTTCAATGGCCGAACGGCATCGCTCCGCCCGCCCTGTTCGAAAGGTCGCGTGATGATGCGCTGGATGGTCGCCGGCCTCGCCCTGGTCACCGGCCTCGCGGTCCCGCCGGGTCCGCTCGCCGCCACAACCACCGATTATCGCCTCGAAGCCGAGATGCGGTTTCTCGGGATGAACGTCGGCCGCGTCGAGCTCGAGGCGGCGGAGGACGGTGCCACCCGCGACCAGCGCCTGGCCATGGCGACGACCGGGCTGGTGGAGCGGCTCACCGGCTTCAAAGGCGAGCTCACCGCCCGCTCGCGCGCCGACGCGGGCGCGCCGGCCAGCCTCGCCTTCCGCAGCTTCACCGCGACCGATCGCGCCACGCGCGAGGAGCAGCTGCGCTACGATGGCGCCGGCCGGGTGGTCGAGGTCGCCACCTTCAAGCGTGGCGAGCCGCTTGGCAGCGAGGTGCCCGAGGCCATGCGCGACGGCACGATGGACCCGCTGACCGCGCTCGCGGCGGTGCGGGACTGGCTTCGAGAGGTCCGCGACGCGGAGCCGGCAGAAACCACCTTGGCGATCTTCGACGGGCGGCGGCGCTACGACCTCCACGTCCGCCTGGTCGACCGCCGCGTCGCGGCGTTCGCCAGCGGGCGGACGCCGATTTTGGAGATCCGGTTGCGCAGCGAGCCGCTCGCCGGCTTCGACGCCGCCGCCGACGCGCCACGCCCGATCACGGTGCTGATGACCGACGACGAGGTGCTCGTGCCGCTCATCATGCGCACCCAGGTGATGGGGGATCTCACGGCAGCGCTCTACACCACGCGGGTGTGCGCCGAAGCCCCGGCGGAGCGCTGCCGCGAGTACCGCTACTGAGCCCGACCGTTGCGGTGGTCAGTGCGCGAGCAGCGCGCGCGCCTGCTCGACCCAGTTCTCCCGCTCGAAGCGGCCGCTGAAGCCGAGCTTCTCCTCCAGTTTCTCGATCTCCGCCGGCGTCAGGCTGGCGAGCTTCTGATAGCTCGTGATGCCGTGGTCCTTGAGGGTCTGGGCGAATTTCGGCCCGATGCCCTTGATCTGGGTGAGGTCGTCGTCGCCGGCCTCGTCCGCCGGGGTGGCCGCTGCCGTCTCGGGCGTGTGCGTCGCGCTGGTGGCCTTCTCCGCCGCGTCGTGGATGGCGCTGTGCGGCGGCTCGCTCGCGGGGTCGTTGGCCGGCGCCGGCGCGGCGGTGGCCGGCATCGGCGCGTCGAGGTCCGATTCCGCCACCTTCTTCGCGCGCGGCGTCGGCTCGACCGGGCGCGGCGCCGGATGCGGCGCGTCGGCCGCAGGGGAATGCCACTTTTCCGCCTCGGCGCTCAGCTGGGTCCAGCGCTTCAGAGTCCGCTCGACGTATTCCTGCTGCAGCGACACCAGGGCCATTGGGTCGCGACAGCCGAGGGCCTTCACGCTCGTCTGCACGGTGTCGAGCTGCTGATCTTGGAGCAGCTTCATTAGTTGCTGGGAGGACGTCAGGGGCTGACGCATCACGTCGAAAAACGGGTTCTTCACCGGAAGGCCTCCAACGGTCGGGCACGGGTCGAGCCGCGCTCTTGCTGCGCTGCAGCAATCTTGTAACATACCAGCGAGGAGGCTTGGAAGCCGATGGTCAAGCGTTCTTTTGCTGCGACGCTTCAGGCCAGGGCGTCGATGGCGTCGCCGAGCTCGAGCCAGCGCTCCTCCAGCCGCTGGAGCCGGTCCTCCACCGCGCGCAGCTCGCGCCCCACCGTCTCGGCCTTGGTCCGATCGGCGAAGGTGGCGGGATCGGCCAGGCTCGCGGCGAGCGCGCCCTTCCTGCGCTCCAGCGCCTCGATCTCGCGCTCGACGTCCTTGAGCTCCCGGCGGAGCGGCGCCAGCTTCTGCCGCCGCGCCGTCGGGTCCGGCCGGCCCTTCGCCGGCAGGGCCGTGGGCTTCGCCGGCGGCGGCTCCACCGCCGCCGTGGGCAGCGTGCCGTCCTTCAAAAAGCGGCGGTAATCCTCGAGATCGCCCTCGAAGCGCTCGACCTGGCCGTCCTTGACCAGCCACAGCCGATCGGCGGTGAGCTCCAACAGCTGGAGGTCGTGGCTGACGATGACGACGCCGCCGGGGAACTCGGCCAGGGCCTCGACCAACGCCTCGCGGGAATCGATGTCCAGATGGTTGGTGGGCTCGTCGAGGATCAGGAGTTGGGGCTCGTCGACACACAGGAGGCAGAGCGCGAGCCGTGCCTTCTCGCCGCCGGAGAGCTGGCCCGCCGGGGTCTCGCCCTTCTCCGCGCCGAGGCCGAAGCGGGCGAGCTCGGCGCGGATCGCCTGCTCGCGGGCGATGGGCCTGAGCGCGCGCAGATGGTCGAGCGCGCTCGCCTTCGCATCCAGGTCCTCGATCTGGTGCTGGGCGAAGAAGCCGACGCGCAGGTCGCGCGCGCGCACGACCTCGCCCTCGAGCGGCTGGAGCCGCCCCGCGAGCAGCTTGGCGAGCGTCGACTTGCCGTTGCCGTTCGCACCCAAAAGCGCGATGCGGTCGTCGGGGTCGAGCCGGAGGTTGAGCTTACGCAGCACCGGCTTTCCCGCGTAGCCCACCGCCGCGTCGTCGAGCGTGATCATCGGCGGCGAGGGCGGGGTCGGGTGCGGCAGCTTGAAGACGACCTCGGGCTCGGGCGGGCGCAGCTCCACCTCGCCCAGCTTTGCGATCATCTTGAGCCGGGCCTGGGCCTGGCGCGCCTTCGAGGCCTTGTAGCGGAAGCGGTCGACGAAGGACTGCAGATGGGCCTTTCGCGCCTCGATCTTCTCCTTCTCCTTCGCCATGAGCGCGTCCTGCTCGGCACGTTTTCTGGCGAAGGCGTCGTAGTTGCCGCGGTAGAGGGTGAGCCGGCGCTGGCCGAGGTGGATGATCTGCTCGGGCACCTCGTTCAACAGCGCGCGGTCGTGGCTCACCAGGATCAGCGTGCGCGCATAGCGCTTCAGGTGCTCGGTGAGCCAGAGCGCCGCTTCGAGGTCGAGATGGTTGGTGGGCTCGTCCAACAGCAGAAGGTCGGGCTCGCGAAAGAGCACGGCCCCGAGCGCCACGCGCATGCGCCAGCCGCCGGAGAAGCCCGCGAGCGGGCGCGCTTGCGCGTCGTCGTCGAAGCCCAGGCCCTTGAGGATGCGCGCGGCCTTCGCCGGCGCCGCGTCGGCGCCGATCTCGTGCAGGCGCGCTTCCACCTCGGCCACGCGCATCGGGTCCGTCGCCGTCTCGCGCTCCGCGACGAGCGCCGCGCGCTCGCTGTCGGCGGCGAGGACAGCGTCCAGCGGCGTGGTGGACCCGCCGGGCGCCTCCTGAGCCACCGCGCCGACGATCAGCCGCTCGGGCATGGCGAGCGTGCCCTGATCGGGCTCGATCTCCCGCGCCAAGAGCTTCAAGAGGGTCGACTTGCCGGTGCCGTTGCGCCCCACCAGACCGTAGCGCGTGTCCAGGGGCAAGCGCAGGTCCGCACCCTCCAGCAGCGCGCGGCCCTTGATGCGGACGGTGACGCCGGCGAGCGTGATCATCGCTGCTCCTCGCGCCTAAGATGGCGGCCGGGGCGCGTCGACGGGTTGGCCCGCGCGGCGCGGTGGGGCTGGGGAAGGTGATGAACGAAACGCGAGACCATCAGCTCATCCGCGAGATGCGCAAGACCGCCGGTGACTACCATCTGCATTTCAGCACCGTACGCACCGCGTCCAACAGCCTGATCGTGCCCATCGGCATCCTCGCCAGCATCAATCTGCTGGGCGATTGCCGAGCAGTACAGAGCGCCTCGCCGATCCTGTTGATCGTCTTCGTCTTCGGCGTCGCCTTCGCGCTCAACGTCGCCTTCGCGTCCTGGTCGCGGGCCTGCCGGCGCATCGAGCGTTACTACGAGACCCTGCTGGGTGACGACACCGTGCGCTACGAGCCCAGCCGGCACGGCTTTCGCCACGTCTTCCGCAGCGTCACCGTGGAGCCGCGGACGGCGGAACGTCGGCGCGAAGAGGATGGGCGCTACCCGGAGCCGCTGCGGCCGTGGGTCTTCCCCGGCAAGCTCGTCGACCTCTTCGTCGGCGTGCTCGTCGCCGCGTTCATCGCCTATCTGGCGCTCTACGCGGCCATGCTGAGCGATGTCGCGAGCTGCGCCGAGCCCGGTGCGGCGGTCGCGACGACCGCGCCGGCAGCCGGGTAGGTCAGCCCGCCACGTCGGCGGCGACGCGCATGGCCTGGATCTTGTCGGGGTTCGCCGGCGGCTCGCCCTTCTGGATCGCGTCGACGTGCTCCATGCCGGAGATCACCTGCCCCCAGACGGTGTACTGGCCCTTCAGGTGCGGGGTGGGCTGAAAGCAGATGAACCACTGGCTGTTGGCGCTGTTCGGGTCCTGGGTCCGCGCCGCGCCGCAGGTGCCGCGCTCGAAGGGAAGCTTCGAGAACTCGGCCTTGAGGTTGGGCTTGTCGGAGCCGCCGCGGCCGGTGCCGGTCGGATCGCCCGACTGCGCCATGAAGCCCGGGATCACCCGGTGAAAGGTGACGCCGTCGTAGAAGCCCTCGCGGGCGAGCTCCTTGATCCGCGCGACGTGGTTCGGCGCGGTCTTCTCGAAGAGCTGGATGACGACCCGGCCGTGGGCGAGGTCGAGGTAGAGCGTGTTCTCGGGGTCGAGGTCGGCCAAGGCGGTCTCCTGCAGGCGGGTCGAAGGTGGAACGCGCGTCACGCGCCGGTGCCGTGATCCGGCTCGCCGTCGGGCCAGAACGTGTCGTCGACGATCTCGGCGAACGACCAGGGACAGCTCACGGCAAAGCGGCTTTCGGCGATCCCGGTCTCGGCGGCGGCGGCGCGCCGGGCCTTGTCGTAAACCTGAGCGACGGCGTCGTCACGTAGCGCCGCGAGGCTCGGATTGTCCGCAAGGTGATCCACGAGGTCGGCGCGTTGCGTCACGATCGTGGCCGCCCAGGAACGCGTGCGCTTATCGGGCTGATAGGCCCATTTCAACAGGTGCGCCAGGAGAACGCGTAACCGGCTCAGCAGTTCGCGCTTCTCCGTGCGGCCCATGCTGTCGAGTTCCTCGGCGATGTGGGCGATGTCGGCGTCGGCGAAGCGCCCTTCGCGCAAAAGCTTCGCCTGTTCGCGCGTCCACGCGTAGAAGTCCTCGTCGTACAGTCGGGTCATCGCGACGGTTCTCTCCTCGACGCCTCGTCGCGTGGCGTGATGTTGGCGCTGCGGTCGTCACCGTCCGTGGCACCGGCCGTGCGGCAGCGCCGCAAACATCGCGTGGCGGCTGCCGACCGACGCGCACCGGTTCGCATCGCGGCCCGCAGCTGGCGCTCGGCTCTCGCGAACGGCCTCGAGCGCGGTTCGAGCGCGTGACCGGCATCGCATCGTTATCGTCGTAAGCTTAGGCCGCTCGCCTCGCCGCGTCGAGCGCGGGCCGACGCGGGCCGGTCACCCCTCCCCGTCGCCCGCCACGCGCATCGAGACGATCTCGGTCGGATCGGATGGCGGTTCGCCGGGTTCAATCGCGTCGACATTGTCCATGCCGTCCACCACCCGGCCCCAGACGGTGTACTCGCCGTTCAGATGCGGTGCCGGCTCGAGCATGATGAAGAACTGGCTGTTGGCGCTGTTCGGGTCCTGGGTGCGCGCCATGCCGACGGTGCCGCGCTCGAACGGGACGTCGGAGAACTCGGCGTCGAGGTCGGGCAGGTCCGAGCCGCCGCGGCCGGTGCCGGTGGGATCGCCCGACTGCGCCATGAAGCCCGGGATCACCCGGTGGAAGACGACGCCGTCGTAGAAGCCGTCGCGGGCGAGCGTCTTGATGCGCGCGACATGGTCGGGCGCCACCTCGGCCAGGAGTTCGATCACGACCGGGCCGGTCTCCAGCTCCATGACGAGTGTGTTCTCGGGTTCCTGGGCGGCGGCGGCGAAGCCGAGGGCCGTGGCCAGCGCGAGGCCGAGGAACCGGGCGCACAGGTGCATCAGAGGTCTCCGCGGCGCGAGGTCGACGTCTAGGGGCCACAGCCCGCCCGCGGGCGCAAGAGCGCACGACCGCCGCAGGGGCGGGCCTCGCCGCCGGCGGCGGCGTTTACTCCGCCGGCAGGGGCGACGGTGCGGCGTCGGGCGGGCGCCGCGCCGTCGTCGCCAAGCCGAAATCGTGCAACACCGCGAAGGCGCAGGGGATCACGATCAAGACCAGCACGGTCGAGGCCAACAGGCCGAAGGCGAGGGAGGTCACCAGCGGGATCAGTACCTGCGCCTGCAGGCTCGTCTCGAACAGCATCGGCGTGATGCCGGCGATGGTCGTGAGCGAGGTGAGCACCACGGCGCGAAAGCGATCGCGGCTCGCCTGCTTGGCCGCGGCGACGACGTCGCCGAACTCGGCCGCCCGCAGCTTCACGAAGTTGACGAGGAGGATCGAATCGTTGACGACGATGCCGGCGAGCGCGGCGAAGCCCAGGACCGACGGCATCGAGAGGTCGAGGCCGAGCGCCAGATGCCCCCCGACGACGCCGATCGCGGCGGTCGGGATCGCCAACAGCACGATCACCGGCTCGGCGTAGCTGCGAAAGAGGACGCTCAACAGCACGAACATCGCGAGCAGGCCGAGCAGGAAGGCGCGCCGCATCGAGGCCCCGGTCTCCGCCTGCTCGGCGCGCTCGCCCTCGAGATTGACCGCGATGCCGGGATGGCGCGCCTCGAGCTCGGGCACGATCTCGGCGAGCGCCTCGTCGAGGAGCTGGTTGACGTTGATCAGGGCGCGGTCGACCTCGCCGGTGAGGGTGACGACGCGCGCGCCGTCGACGCGGTTGATCTGCGCGAGCCCCCGATCCCAGGCGAAATCGGCGACGGCGCCGAGCGGGACCATGCGGTCGTCGGGCAGATGGATCGGGAAGCTCTCCAAATCCGCCACCGCGTCGCGGCCCGGCTGGCTCAACAGCACGTTGACCTCGACCGTCTCCCGGCCGAGTTGAAGCTCGGCGGCCATGTCGCCGCTGAGCGCGGCGCGGACCTGATCGGCCAGCATGCGGCCGTCGACACCGAGGGCGCGCGCACCTTCCCTGAGGGTGAGCCGGATCTCGGGCTTGCCCTCGCGCAGGTCGTGGTGGAGGTCGCTCACCCCCTCGAAGCGGGCGAGCCAAGCCTGCAGCTCGTCGGCGGCGCGCCCCAGCGTCGCCAGCTCGTCGCCCTCGATCTCGATCTCGATCGGCGGCCCGCCGGGACCGATGATCGGCTCTTTGAAGGTGACGACGCTGGCGTTCGGCACCGTGCCCACCGCCTCGCGCCAGCGCCGCAAGAGCTCCGGCACCGCCACGTGGCGCTCCTCGTTGGGGACGAGATCGACGACCACACTCGCCAGATGGGCCCCGTTCTCGCTGACGTCGGCGTTCTCGCCGAAGCGCACCAAGCGCGCGCGCACGAGCGAGCGGCCCTCGGGGTGCGTCGCCGCGGTGGCGGCGTCGAGCTCGTCCAGGCCCGCCAGAATGTCGTCGACCGCGGCGCGGGTGTGGGCGAGCGGCGTGCCCTGGGGCATCAGCACGCGCGCCTCGATGGTGTCGCCCTCGAGGTCGGGAAAGGCGCGAAACCCGACCTGGCCGCCGACCACCAGGGATATCGCGCCCAAGACGACGAAGACGACCATGCCCAAGACCAGATAGCGCCACTCGACGGCGCGATCGATCAGGGGACCCAGGGCGTTCTCGCGAAGCTGGTCGAAGCCGCGCCGCACCCCGCGGTGGAAGCGCGAGGGCCGGTCGTCGTCGGCCAGCGCTCCCTTGAGGTGGTGCGGCAGGATGAGGAACGCCTCGATGAGGCTGAAGACCAGCACCAGGCTGAGCACCACCGGCACGGCCGCGAGCACCTTGCCGATGGCGCCTTCGAGGAAGGCGAGCGGGACGAAGACGCAGATCGAGGTGGCGAAGGAGGCGAGGACGCTGGGCACCACCTGCCGCGCCCCGGCCACCGCCGCGTCCGCCGGCGCCATGCCGGCCTGGCGCTTCGCGGCGATGTTCTCGGCGATGACGATGCTGTCGTCCATGATCACGCCGATGGCGATGAGCAGCGCCACCATCGTGATCATGTTGATCGAGTAGCCGAGCACGACCATCGCCGCGCAGGCGGCGAGGAAGGTCGCCGGCAGCGCCATCGCCACCCAGAAGGCGAAGCGGAACGAGAAGACGGCCCACATCACCGCGAAGACGAGCCCGAGGCCGAGGATGCCGTTGTCGACCAGGAGGTCGACACGGTCCTGGACCACCGAGGCGCTGTCACGGGTGACGACGTAGCGCACGCCGGGCGGCGCCTCGGCGCGCTCGCGCTCCAAGAAGCGGTCGACCTCGGCCTTGAGGTCGAGGGTGTCCTGGTCGTCGTTCTTTTGGATATCGAGCACGGCGGCGCGCTCGCCGTCGAGTTCGACGCGCACGGCGTCGTCGTCGTAGTCCTCGGTGATCCGCGCGATCTGGCCGAGCCGGACCTCGCCACCGCTCTCACCGCCGAGGATGACCAGATCGGCGAAGCGCTCGGGCGAGCGGCGCTTGTCGGCGAGCCGCACCAATAGGTCCTGGCCTCGCGTCTCGACCGAGCCGGCGGGCAGATCGAGGCTCTGGCGGCGGACGATGTCGGCGACCTCGACCAGATCGAGTTCGAAGCGCCTGAGCATCGCCGGGTCGAGCTCGATGCGGATCTCCGGCACCGCGAAGCCGGCGATCTCGATGACGCGCACCGAGGTCTCGCGCAACAGCCGCGTCTTCAGGTCCTCGGCATAGCGCTTGAGGTCGCGCTCGCCCATCGGACCGGTGACGGCGATCGAGGTGACCCGGTCGGTGAGGTTGCGCTCGCGCACCACCGGCGGCTCCGCGAGGTCGGGAAAGCTGTCGATGGCGTCGATCTCGGTGCGCACATTGGCGACGAAGCGCGAGAGATCGCCGCCCTCGCGCATCTCGGCGGTGGCCGTGACCGCGCCCTCGCGCGCGGCGCAGCGCAGCTCGTCGAGATCGACGAGCCCCTCGAGCGCCTCCTCGATCGGCAGGCAGATGGCCTCCTCGCCGTCGGCGGCGGAGGCGCCGGGGTAGGGGACGGTGACGGCGACGCTGTCGGCCGCGAACTCGGGAAAGGTGGCGCGCTCGAGCTGCGGCAGGCTGAGCGCCCCCACCGTCAGCATCAGCACCATCAACAGGTTGGCGGCGGTCGGGTGGCGCGCGAACAGGCTGATCACGGCCGCGCCTCGCTGACCGCGGTCGCCGCGGGCGCATCCTCGCGCACGCCGACGTCGAGGCGCATGCCGGCGATGGCCGGCTGCAGGTCGCTCACCACCACACGCTCGCCGGCTTCGAGCCCGGCCTCGATCACCGCCAGCTCGCCGATCACCGGGCCGAGGGTGATCGGGCGGACGACGAGGCGGTCGTCGGCGTCGGCGAGGTAGAGCACAGCCCCTTGATCGCGCCGGCGCACCGCCTCGAGCGGGACGACGAGGCGGTCCTCGAGCGGGCGACCCTCGACGACGACCTCGACGAACATGCCTTTGGTGAGCGGCGGCCGCCCGCCCGGGCCGCGGATCGAATAGGGATCGTCGACGGCGACGATGAGCCCGAGGGTGCGGGTCTGGGCGTCGACGCGGTCGCTCGCCCGCTCGAAGCGCGCGTCCCACTCGATGTCGAGGCGGGGCTCGCTCAAGCGCACCTTGACGTCGAAGCCGAGCCGCTCGGGCAGCTCGGCGAGGGTGCGGATGTCGAGCCGGCCGAGCTCCAGATCGCCGGGGATCAGCGGCCTGAGCTCGGCGAGGGCGAACTGGGCGTCGACCTCGGCCCGCTCGATGCTGTCGAAGTTGGCGACCACCGTGCCGGGGCTGACATACTCGCCCTCCTCGACCTCCACGTCGGCGACCCGCGCGTCGAAGGGCAGAAAGATCTCGGTCCGTTCGAGATCGAGCTCGGTATCGCGGAGTTCGGCGCGGCGGACCTCGAGATCGGCCTCGGCGACGCTGATCTCGGGGTCGATATCGGCGAGCTCGGCGCGCACGTTCTGCAGCTGCTCGCGGCGGACCAAGAGCTCGGTCTCGGCCTGGTCGACGGCGGACTCGCTGGTGTTGCCGCGCTCGAGCAGCTTGCGCTGGCGGGCGAGATCGGCCTCGGCGAGGCGCACGGCGCGCTCTTGGATCTCGAGCGAGCGCTCGAGATTATCGCGGCGGACCTCGAGCTGGCCGATCTGGGCCTCGCCGCGGCGGATCTCGGCGCGCGCCCGCGCCGCCGCGAGCTCGAAGTCGCTGCGCTCGATCGCGGCCAAAAGGGTACCGGCGGGCAGCAGGCGGCCGCGCTCGAGGCGACGGTGGCGCTCGACGATGCGGCCGGTAACCTCCGCGGTCGCCCGCCAGGTGCGCCCCGGCTCGACGGTGCCGTAGCCGACGGCGCGCGGGGTGAGCGTTCCCGCCGCCACCTCGATCACCTCGACCGCGACGCGGCGCTCGGTCGCCACCGGCGCCTCGGGCCCGCGCTCGGCCTGGAGCTGCCAGGCCAGGAGAGCCGCGCCCAACAGCACCGGCGGCAGGACGAGGAGCCGGCGCCAGCGGCGACGGGGTGGCGGCGGGGCCGAATCGGAAGCCATGGGTGGATGCGATCGTGGCGAAGCTGAGGTCATCGTCGTGGTGCGGCGGCGGCGGTCAACCGCGACTTAGAGCGGTTCCAACCTGATGTCCTTCACCCGCACGCTCCCCCTCGGGCATCACCGCGTCGGCGGTCGGGCGGCGGCTGCGGGCGGCCGGGCGCGCGGCCCCGGTGCGTGCGGCGCGCGCCTTGCCTTGCCCGTTGGCGAGCATGTAGGCGGTGGCGCCGGCCTCGCGAGCGGTGATCTCGCCCATCTCGTCGAGCGCGATCAGCGATCCGTTGCACGCGGCGGCGACGCCTTCCAGCCCGTTCGAGGTCGCGCGCCAGCTTTGCAGAAACTTGGGCGAGCCCCAGACGGAAACGGCCGCGCGCAGGATCGTCGATTTGCCCCTTGAGGATTGCCCGCGCATGTGCAGCCCGCCGCCCTCGGCCTGCATCGGCTCGAAGAGCGCGCCCGCGAAGGCGAGGGACACGCTCAGCACCATCAGCGGATTGCCGATGCAGGCGGCGCCCACGGCCGCGCGCCAGTCGTCGAGCGTGCCGGCCTCGCGCATCTCGGCCGCCGCGCCGGGCGCGTGCTCGCTTTGAAACACCACG
>JBKHCM010000126.1:0-9506 GCA_046541805.1 Alphaproteobacteria bacterium | reverse complement strand
GAGCTACGACAACATGATCAACCCATGCCGCCCGCACGGAATTCCTGACACTCCCCAACGGCGTGCTCTTCTTGGCCGAAAAGAACGCCGTAGCCCGGATCCTCACGACCAGCGGCGGGGCCCGAAGCCGCGCCGTCGGTGGGGTCGGCCTACGGTCGGGCTACGCCCTCCCTACAGCCGACCCCACCGGCCACCTCCCGTGTCGCGCACCGGCCAATCTCGCTGTCGCGCTGCAAGAGTGGCTCGTCGTCCACCACCACAACCTCGATGCACCCTTCGACGCGGCGGTGCGGGAAGTGCTCGAAGACGCGGTGCCGCAGGACGATCTCGCCTTCATCCACTGGGGTCGGCACTTCGCGACCAACGACTACGTCCACTGCCGTGGCGTGGTCATCGCCGGCCCGCATACCTACCCCGACCACATCTACGAGACCTATGCCCGGATCGCGGCGGGCTGGGGCCCCGAGGTCGAGGTCTCCCGAGAGACCCTCCGTCTTGTCCGCCGAGGTGAGCACGCCCACCACCTCCTGCAGGCCGTCTGCCGCGCTCGGGTTCGGAAGATCGACGGCGAAGAGGCCCTCGCCGGTGAGGTCTTCGTCATCGCACCGGAGACCCAGGTCAACGCCGGGGTGCTGGAGCAGACGTTCCCCGGCTGCGTGGTCGAGCCGGCGTGGGACGAGCACGAGCTCGAAGGACGGGTCGCCGAGGCCGTGCGGATCATCCTCGAGTGGCTCCGCATGCGACCCCGCGAACCTCTGGCGTTCGCCGACGTCTACCGACGCATGGGCATCAGCAAGCAGGCCTTTGCCAAGAACGTGCGCAAGCATCCCGCCTTCCGCCAGGAGCTGGAGCACCTCGGCGTCGGCGAGTGGCCCGCCGAGACCAGCCGCAAGACTCACTTCGTCAGCTATCCCGAGCCCCTGAGGCCGTTTCCGCCGATCGAACAGGGGGCTGGCGAGCCGGGATTCGGCCATGGTAGCAGATCTGAATCTGGCCCGTCGGAGGACGACGAGGTCGAGGGCTCGCCGGCCAGCTGAGGCGGATCCAGGTCCCCCAGCCATCGCCTCCAACCCCTCGAAATCGCACGAGATCCCCACGGGCGCCGCCCACCGGCGTGGACCACCGTGTCACACGCGTGGGCCTGCGAGGGATGCCCGCTCGTGCCCGATCATCGCTATCTGCAACGGCGGCGGCAGGGGTGGTACCTGCGTGTCAGGGTGCCGACCGAGTTGGTCACGAGCGGAGCTGCTTGAGCTTCGACGAAGCCCGCAGTGGCACCAGGAACGCCGCCGGCGGCTCGACCTCCTCGAAGATCTGCACCCATCTCGGCCACCACTGGATCATGCGGGCCGTCTGCAGCATCGGGTTCATCGTCTCTCCGCCCCAGGCCGGCTCAAGCGCGAACAAGACGAGCCGGGAGCGCCGCCAAGCTTCGCGCTCATGCGGGCGCTTCCTGATCCGCCGATCGAGTGTGGCGATCGCCCAGCCGCGCTCGAACGACAGCGCCTTCACCCAGTCCTGGTCAGTGGTGGCCGGCGCGAACTTCTCGCGCAGATGTCGGACTTCATGAACTGGCTCGACCAGCGCATGCAACGCCCGAGCGATCTTCGGCGAGCAATTGTGGTCCAGGAGCAGCTTCAAGCGGCTATTGGAAGAGCGCCGCTTGGAGCCTTCGTTCAAAGTCCAGTGCGTGTTTCACTTCATGCGGAGACAAGTCGTACCAGCCGGCCACCTCGGCGGATGAGCCGAGCTGATCATATGTCATCGCGACCACTTCGGTCGGGACGCCGGCCGTGGCGACGATCGGCTTGCCGAACGACCGCTGTGGGTCGAGCAGCACGCTTCTGTTCCGCCCCGCCGGCCCCCAACGTGTCGCGACGGCGTCGACACCGAAGTCCACGTTCTTGAACAGTGGCTCGACAATACGCCTCAGCACGTACTGCTTCTGCAATAAATCGTAGAGCCGCTTATCTTCCTTGTTTTCTGATGACGTCAGCACATCCAAGAAGATGGTTCGTCCGTCGGTCTGAAACGATTGGCTCGCGAACGGTAGCCGAACCGGAGCACGTCGCGAGCGTGCTCAAGCGCACGCCGCAGGCTCTGCAACAAGAAGCCGCGGCGACGGCGGAGGCGGCCGACGACAGCGAGTTGCACCAGGTCGAGAAAGCCGGCCCCGACGGCGCCATCCAGGGGCGGGAGCTGCGGCGTCCAGAGCGAGGCTGCTTCGGCGGGCTCGGCTCGGCCGGCAGGCTTGTAGCGGTACCCATGCAGCCAGCGAACGACCGTGCGACGATCGACGGCAGCGAGTGCCGCCGCCTCGCTCGCGGTATAGATGCCGACGCCGAGCCACTCAGCCTCGTCGTTCACCTCGCCCTGCCCTCGTGGCCAGCCGCCACGTCCTCAGCTGATAAGTGCCGCAGCAGCCGGCGGCAACACCGGCTCGTCGAAGCGTCCCGTCCCGACGCGAGCATCCCTCGCACTGCTGGCTCCACGATCGCTGAAATGAGCCCCTCTCCGATCGTGACGCCGAGCGCGTCGATTGCCTTGGCGAGATGTGTCTGCGTCAAGCCGCCGGAGTAGAGGGCAAGCGCCAAGGTCGGCTTCGCGTGCCCCATCAGTTCGGCGATCACGCTCGCGTTCACCTCCGGCGTGCTCATCGAGGCTCGTTCCAAGAACGTGGCGAAGCTCCGGCGGAAGCTGTGGAAGTCCACGCTGTCGTCCGGTCCCAGCACCCGCCGCCGATATTCGGTGAACCGTTTGCTGATGTACCAGGAGCGCTTGAGGTCCGGTCCGCCGGGCTTCAGCTCCGAAAACAGCTGGCCGTCGACCGCCTGCCGCACCCGTCGTTCGATCACGGGCGCTATGCTCGCGTGCAGCGGCAGCACGCGCCGCGCGTTGACTGTCTTGCCGTCGCGGATGAGGATCGCCTCGGCGTCGCCGACGACATCCTCCACGCGGAGTTCGCACAACTCGTTGAGCCTGGCTCCGGTCATCAGCGCGAGCCGCATCAAGTCCGCGATCGCGCCACCGCTCCCCTGGCCCAACGACGGCACCGGGTCGGTGCGCAGCAGTCGGAGCAGCTCCTCGTCGCGATAGGGCCGCTTCGGCTTCGGGGCGCCGCGCTGCGGCTTCATGAACTGGCCGTGCCAGGGATTCGCGTCGCCGTGGCCGCGCTTGACCAGCCAGCTCCAGAATGAGGAGAGCGAGGAGATCAGGCGGTTGACGGTCTTGCGTGACCGACCGGAGTTGAGCAGGCGCTCGGTGATGAAACGCCCTGCCATGCGACGCTCGACGTCACCCACGGCGGCCGCGTTGCCGACGAAGTCGAACAGCTCCCTGAGCGCGACGCGGTGCTGGCTGACGGTCTGCTTGGTAACCGTCGGCGCCACCTCGCGCAGCCACGCCTCCGACAGCAGCACCAGCGTCTCCGGCTCGGGAACCGCCGGCTTCTCCGTGCGTCCGGTTCGGGCCCGGGCGTCCGCGCACAGAGTTCTGGCGGCGACGACCTCCTTGGCCGCCTTCGGGGCATGCTCCGGCGCACCCCCCTGCTCGCGCGACGGCGGCGCCTTCAGGCTCGGCCGCGTGTGACAAAGTGGGAAACGCCCCTGCCGCCGCTCGGCCACCGCTGCGGACGTCGCGTCGCCGACCCGATCGGCCCCGCTCTTGAGGCTCGCGAACTCCTCGTGCAGCTTGCCGATGGCGCGCCACCGCTGGGCCCTCGCCGTGGCGCTATCCCTGGTGTTCAGCGATCGCACGACGTGGGTCTGCCCCACGATGGCCACCAACTCGGTCGGCACCCTGACACGCAGGTACCACCCCTGCCGCCGCCGTTGCAGATAGCGATGATCGGGCACGAGCGGGCATCCCTCGCAGGCCCACGCGTGTGACACGGTGGTCCACGCCGGTGGGCGGCGCCCGTGGGGATCTCGTGCGATTTCGAGGGGTTGGAGGCGATGGCTGGGGGACCTGGATTCGAACCAGGACTAAGCGGTCCAGAGCCGCTCGTTCTACCGTTAAACTATCCCCCAACGCGCGGCGCGACTGGTGGAGCCGAGCGGGATCGAACCGCCGACCTCCTGAATGCCATTCAGGCGCTCTCCCAGCTGAGCTACGGCCCCACTGACGTCGCCGCGGAACCGTGAGCTAGGCGATTTCGCGCTCCCGTGCAAGGCCCCGCTCGGCGCGCACTGGTGCACCTTCGAGCCGGCGGACCGCGATGCAGCAGGGGGTGATGCGCCGGGGCCGGCCGGCCGGAGCGCCGCTCCGTTCGCGGTCCGCCGGGTCTTCGAGCGCGGGTGACGTGACGCGACACCGCGGAGAGATGCCCCCGCCCCATGTTCGTCGGATGGGCTTGGGCGCTCTGCGCCACGCCGCCGGCGTCGTCGTCGACGGCGGCGCCGGCCTCGACGCCCGGCTCGCACGCTTGCGCCGGCATGGCGCCGGCGCCGCCAGCGCGATCCCGGCGACGCCTTCATGCTCGCCGACAGCCTGCGCACCGAGGGCCACCGCCCGCGCCCCAGCTCGCCGCCGAAGCCGGGGCCGCCCAACTCTCCCGAAGCGCGCGAGCCCGCGGCTGCGCCCATCCCCACGCCATCGGCGTCCTCGCCCGCGCCTGTCTCCGCGTCCTCCGGCGCGCCCGGCACGGCCGCCGACCCGATGCTCCCGCCCGCCACCGGGCCACCCTGCGAGCCACCTGAACCAAGCGGGGTGGACACGGGGGTCTCAGCTGTTCTCGTCCTCCTCGGGCGGCACGACGTCGACATCGCCGTCCTCGGCGAGGTCGTCGGTGTCCTCGTAGCCGGCCTCGTCGACCTCGTCCTCGACGACCGTCTCGAGCTCCTCTTCCTCCTCGACCGCCGCCGGCGCGGCAGCCGCCGCCGCCGCCGCCCGCTCGGGAGCCGCCCGCTGGCGGCGCCCGCGCGGGCTCGGCGACTCCAGCTCGAACGTGGCGCCGCACGCCGGGCACACGATCGGCGAGCGGCCGAAATCGTAAAACTTGGCGCCGCAGGATTGGCAGATCCGCTTGGTGCCCCACTCCGGCTTGACCACGTCGTCCCTCGTCGCTGCCGTCGAAACGCGCGGCGATTGCCACGTCCGCCCGCGGCTGTCAAAACAAAGGCGGCCTGCGCGCCGTCAACCCGCACGATCTCCCATGGATCTGATCTCCCACATTTCGCATCCGCTTTCCGGTCACGCGATCCTTCCCGGCGACAAGTCCATCTCCCACCGCGCGCTCCTGTTGGGCGCCCTCGCCTGCGGCACCAGCCGCATCCGGGGCCTGCTCGAGGGCGCAGACGTCGAGGCCACGCGGCGCGCGCTCGCCGCCCTCGGCGTCGGCGTCGCGCGCACCGGCGGCGCGATCGAGGTCACGGGCCTCGGCGTCGGCGGCCTGCACGCGCCCGACGACGTCCTCGATCTCGGCAACTCGGGCACCGGTGTTCGCCTGTTGATGGGCGTGCTCGCCGGCCACGACTTTCCCGTCTTCCTCACCGGCGACGCCTCTTTGCGGCGGCGGCCGATGGCGCGCGTCGGCGAGCCGCTCGCGGCGATGGGCGCGCGCTTGACGACCAGCGCCGGCGGTCGGCTGCCCTTGGTGGTCACCGGCCCGCGCCGGCTACAGCCGCTCGACTGGCAAAGCGCGATCGCATCCGCACAGGTCAAATCGGCGATCCTTCTCGCCGGGCTGCACGCGCCCGGGCGCACGTCCGTGACGGAGCCGGCGCTCTCGCGCGACCACACCGAGAACATGCTCGCGGCCATGGGGGCGCCGGTGACCCGCGAGCGGTTGCCCGACGGCCGCCACCGCGTCGCCGTCGACGGCGAGGCGGAGCTGCGACCGCTCGACCTCACCGTGCCCGCGGACCCCTCGTCGGCCGCCTTTCCGCTGGTCGCCGCGCTGTTGGTCCCCGGCTCGACGGTCCGCCTTCGTGGCGTCGGCCTCAACCCGACCCGAACCGGCTTGCTCGACGTCGTCGCCCGCATGGGTGCCACCGTCGCGATCGAGAACCGGCGCGAGCTCGGCGGCGAGCCGGCGGGCGATCTCGTCGTGCGCAGCGGCGAGCTGCGCGCCGTCGACGTCGCGGCCGAGGCCGCGCCGGCGATGATCGACGAGTATCCGATCCTGGCGGTCGCGGCCGCGCTCGCCCGCGGGCGGAGCGTTTTGCGCGGCGTCGGCGAGCTGCGGGTGAAGGAGACCGACCGGTTGGCGGCGATGGCCGCCGGCCTCACGGCCGCCGGCGTCGAGGTGGAGGAAGGCGAGGACTGGCTCGCGGTCCACGGCACCGACGGCGCGCCGCCGCGGGGTGGCGCGATCGTCGACGCCGAGCACGATCACCGCATCGCGATGAGCTTCGCCGTCCTCGGCCTCACCGCCCGCGAGGGCATCCGCGTGCGCGGCGCGGAGACGATCGAGACCAGCTTTCCGGGCTTCGTCGAGCTGATGACCGGGCTCGGCGCCCGCCTGGAGACGGCATGACGGCGCGCCGAGGCTCGCCGCTGCCGGCCGATCACGCCTGTCCGATCGCCATCGACGGCCCGGGGAGCTCGGGCAAGAGCTCGCTCGGGGCAAGGCTCGCGGCCGATCTCGGCATCCCCTTTCTCGATACGGGCCTGCTCTATCGCGCGGTCGGTTTGGCCGTGCCGAGCGCGGCCTTGGCGGATCCCGACGGCGCCGCCGACGTCGCGCGCCATCTCGACCTCGCCGTGCTCGAGGACCCCCGTCTCGGCGGCGAGGACGCCGGCGAACGGGCCTCGAAGGTGGCGGCGATGCCGGCGGTGCGGGCCGCGCTCATGGACCTGCAGCGCGCCTTCGGCAGCCGTCCCGGCGGGGCGGTGCTCGCCGGCCGTGACATCGGCAGCGCGGTCTTTCCCGACGCGCCGATCAAGATCTTCGTCACCGCCAGCCCCGAGGTCCGCGCCCGCCGGCGCTTCGAGCAGTTGCGAGAGCAGGGCGTCGAGGTTATAGAGGCGGACGTTTTGGCGGAGCTCCGCCGCCGGGACGAGCGCGACAGGACGCGGGCGACGGCGCCGCTGGTGGTGCCGGGCGACGCCCTTTTCCTCGACACCTCCGAGCTCGGGTTCGAGGACGCGGTCGCCGCCGCACGGAGCTTCATCGATGAGGTCGCCGCGCGGGCCTGGCCGTGAGCCGGGCCCCCACGGCGTTGGCGCAACCGATCACCCGCGGATCGCCGAGGTCCGCACGCCCGGAGACCGTATGAGCGATACCACCCCGGCCATGGAGGCCCCCGCGGTCGAAGATTTCGCCGCCATGCTGGACGAGCAGCTTTCCGGCAAGAAGAAGCTGGAGGGCACGGTCGTTAAGGGGACCGTCGTCGGCATCGAGAACGACGACGCCATCGTCGACGTCGGCCTCAAGGCGGAGGGCCGCGTCGCGCTGAAGGAGTTCGCGGCCCCCGGGCAGGCCCCCGAGGTCAACGTCGGCGATCAGGTGGAAGTCTACGTCGAGCGGTTGGAGAACCGCAGCGGCGAGGCGGTGCTGTCGCGCGACAAGGCGCGCCGCGAGGAGAGCTGGAACCGCCTGGAAAAGGCGTTCAACGCCCAGGACAAGGTGACCGGCCACATCTTCGGGCGAGTCAAGGGTGGCTTCGCCGTCGATCTCGGCGGTGCCGTGGCCTTTCTGCCCGGCAGCCAGGTCGACATCCGCCCGGTGCGCGACGTGTCCTACCTGCTGAACAAGCCCGAGCCCTTCTTGATCCTCAAGATGGACCGGCGCCGCGGCAACATCGTCGTCTCACGCCGCTCGGTGCTCGAGGAGAGCAGAAAGGAGCAGCGCGACGAGCTGTTGCAGACCCTCAAGGAGGGCCAGGTGCTCGACGGCGTGGTCAAGAACATCACCGACTACGGCGCCTTCGTCGATCTCGGCGGGCTCGACGGGCTCTTGCACGTCACCGACATCTCCTGGCGGCGGGTGGCGCACCCGACCGATGTCTTGAGCGTCGGCCAGCAGGTGCGCGTGCAGGTGATCCGCTTCAACCGCGAGACGCAGCGGATCTCGCTCGGCATGAAGCAGCTCGAGGCCGACCCCTGGGAGGGCGTCTCGGCGAAGTATCCGGTGGGCACGAAGTGGACCGGTCGGGTCACCAACATCACCGACTACGGCGCCTTCGTGGAGCTGGAGCCGGGCGTCGAGGGCCTGGTCCACGTCTCCGAGATGAGCTGGACGAAGAAGAACGTCCATCCGGGCAAGATCGTCTCCACCTCCCAGGAGGTCGAGGTCATGGTCCTCGAGGTCGACGAGGAGAAGCGCCGCATCTCCTTGGGCCTCAAGCAGGTCCAGCCGAACCCGTGGGAGGAGTTCCTGGAGCGCCATCCGATCGGCTCGACGCTCGCGGGCACGGTCAAGAACATCACCGAGTTCGGTCTCTTCGTCGGCCTGGATTCCGACGTCGACGGCCTCGTCCATCTCTCCGACATCGCCTGGGAGGAGAGCGGTGAGGAGGCCATCCAGCGCTACAGCGAGGGTGACAACGTCAACGTCATGGTGCTCGACGTCGACGTCGACAAGGAGCGCATCTCGCTCGGCATCAAGCAGCTGAGCGAGGATCCCTTCAAGGAGGCGACGGCCGGGCTCAAGCGCGGCGCACGGGTCACCTGCACGGTGACCGCGGTGACGCCGGGCGGGCTCGAGATCGAGACCAACGGCGCACCCGGCTTCATTCGCAAGAGCGAGCTCGCCCGCGACCGTTCCGAGCAGCGCCCCGAGCGCTTCGCCGTCGGCGAGAAGGTGGACGCCATGGTCACCTCGCTCGATCAGAACACCCGGCGCGTCGTGCTCTCGATCAAGGCGATGGAGCTCGAGGACGAGAAGAAGGCGATGGCCGACTTCGGCTCCGCCGACAGCGGCGCGTCCTTGGGCGACATCCTCGGCGCCGCCCTGCGCCAGAAGCAGAAGGAGGAAGGTGGCGACGGCTGACGCCGCAACCGCCGCCCGGCTCGCGGCCCGGTCGCCCGACGGCGGCCGGGCCGTTGACGTTCACGGGCACCGTCCGTTGACGGTCGCGAGCGGCTGTGGCAACCGCCTTTGAGCCGCCATGCGCGGTGCGATCGTGAGCAATGTCGGGTCGTGACGTGACGAAATCGGATCTCATCAAGCGCCTCGCCCAGGCCAATCCCCATCTGATGCAGCGCGACGTCGAGCGCATCGTCGCCACCGTCTTCGACGAGATCGCCGAGGCCCTCGCCCGCGGCGATCGGGTGGAGCTCCGAGGCTTCGGCGCCTTCTCCGTACGCCACCGCTCGGCGCGCACCGGTCGCAACCCGCGCACGGGTGAGGAGGTCGAGGTTCCCGACAAGGCGGTGCCCCATTTCAAGACCGGCAAGGACCTGCGCGAACTCCTCAACGCCGACTGACGTCCACCGCCCGGCGGCGCCGCGCCCGTGGGGCGCGGAACCGGGCCACCGGAGGAACACCCAACGATGCTCCGCCTCATCCGCCTGCTCATCGCCGCCGTCGCCGCGGCCTATCTGATCGTCTTCGCGGTGCAAAA
>JBKHCM010000125.1:0-9597 GCA_046541805.1 Alphaproteobacteria bacterium | reverse complement strand
GCCGTTGAGCCCGCGCCCCATCCGCCTCGGCATGGTGGGCGGCGGCGAAGGGGCCTTCATCGGTGCGGTCCACCGCCTCGCGGCCCGGCTCGACGGTCGCTTCGAGCTGGTCGCGGGCGCGCTCTCCGCCGATCCCGACCGCGCCCGCCGCTCGGGCGAGGCCCTGGGCCTCCCGCCCGAGCGCAGCTACGCCTCGTTCGAGGCGATGGCGGAGCGCGAAGCGGCCCGCGCCGACGGCGTCGAGGCGGTCGCGATCGTCACGCCGAACCACCTCCACGCCGCTCCGGCCGAGGCCTTCCTCGCCAAGGGCGTGCACGTCATCTGCGACAAGCCGCTCACCGCGACGCTCGACGAGGCCCGGCGGCTCGCCGCCGCCGCGCACGCCGCCGACGCCCTGTTCGTCCTCACCCACACCTACACCGGCTACCCCATGGCCCGCGAGGCGCGCGCCCTGGTGGCCGACGGCGCGCTCGGCACGATCCGCGTCGTCCAGGTCGAGTACGCCCAGGGCTGGCTCGCCGCAGCGGTCGAAAGCACGGGCAGCAAGCAGGCGAGTTGGCGGACCGATCCCGCCAAGTCCGGCGCCGGCGGCTGTGTCGGCGACATCGGCACCCACGCCATCCATTTGGCGCGCTTCGTCTCGGGTCTGAAGCCCGAAGCCCTCGCCTGCGAGCTCTCGACCTTCGTCGCGGGTCGGCGGCTCGACGACGACGCCCGCGTCCTGCTCCGCTTCGAGGGTGGCGCCCGCGGCATGCTGTGGGCCTCGCAGGTGGCGATCGGCTGCGAGAACGGGCTCCGCCTGCGCGTGTTCGGCGACGCGGGTGCCCTGGACTGGCAGCAGGAGCGGCCCGAGCGGTTGCGCGTCACGCGGCTCGCAGAGCCGCCCCGCGAGCTCGTGCGCGGCGGCCCCGGCACCGGCGCCGAGGCGGCGCGCTTGTCGCGGGTTCCGGCGGGACACCCCGAGGGCTACCTCGAGGCCTTCGCGAACCTCTACCGCGATGCGGCGGACGCCATCCACGCCCACGCCGAGGGGCGGGGCGGGGCGACCGCGGCGCACCTGCCCGGCATCGCGGACGGCCTCGACGGCATGGTGTTCATCGACGCCTGCGTGCGTTCCGCGGCGCAGGACGCCGCTTGGGTACGCCTATGACCGCGGCGCCACCGGCGCGCCCGGCTCGGGCCGCGCCGGTGACACGTTCGAGGTCGACGATCGTGACAAGACGCGCACCCGCAGCAGGGAGGCCGATGCGCCATGGGACAGTTGGCAACGCTCGATTGGGTGGTGATCCTCGCCTACTTCGCCCTCGTGTTCTTCATCGCCTGGTGGATGACGCGCCGTAAGGCGAGCCGAGCCACGGCGGAAGGGTACTTTCTCGGCGGCCGCGATTCCGGCTGGTTCGTCATCGGCGCCTCGCTCTTCGCCTCCAACATCGGCTCCGAGCACCTGGTCGGACTGAGCGGCACCGGCGCCGACAGCGGTGTCGCGGTCGGGCAGTTCGAAATCCTCGCCACGCTCATTCTGCTCCTGCTCGGCTGGCTGTTCGTGCCGTTCTATCTGCGCAGCGGCGTCTTCACGATGCCGGAGTTTCTCGAGCGCCGATACTCACCGGCGGCGCGCTGGTATCTCGCCATCATCTCGATCGTCGGCTACGTGCTGACCAAGATCTCGGTCACCATCGCCGCCGGCGGCATCGTCTTCGTCGCGCTGATGGGCATCGACTTCTGGACCGGGGCGCTGGTGGTCGTCGTGGCGACGGGCATCTACACGGTCTTCGGCGGCCTGCGGGCCGTGCTCTACACCGACTTGGTGCAGATGTTCGTGCTGGTCGGCGGCGCGGTCGCCGTCACCCTGATCGGTTTGAACACGCTCGGCGGTTGGACGGTGATGACCGAGACCGTGCCCTCCGGCTTCATGTCGGTGTGGAAGCCGATGTCGGACCCGAACTTCCCCTGGACCGGCATCCTGCTCGGCGCACCCATCCTCGCTGTCTGGTACTGGTGCACCGACCAGTTCATCGTCCAGCGCGTGCTCTCCGCCCACAACATCGACAACGCCCGCCGCGGCACGATCTTCGGCGCCTATCTGAAGGTTCTGCCGCTCTTCATCTTCGTTCTGCCCGGGCTCATCGCCTACGGTCTGGCCGAGCAGCAGCTGCTCGAACTGGGCGAACCCGACGAGGCCCTGCCCACCATGATCGGCGTGCTGTTGCCGACCGGGCTCAAGGGTCTCGTCGTGGCGGGCATGCTCGCCGCCTTGATGAGTTCGCTGTCGTCGGTCTTCAACTCCTGCTCGACGCTGATCACCTGGGACGTCTACAAGCAGATCAATCCCGGCGCGTCCGACCGCACGCTGGTCTGGGTCGGCCAGATTTCCACCGTGTTGCTGGTCGTCCTGGGCTTGCTGTGGATCCCGATGATGGATCTGATCTCGGGCCAGATCTATCAGTACCTGCAGAGCGTGCAGGCCTACATCTCGCCGCCGATCGCCGCGGTGTTCCTGCTCGGGATCTTCTGGTCGCGGCTGAACTCGGCCGGCGCGATCGCGTCGCTGCTGGCCGGCTTCGTGCTCGGCATCGGTCGACTGGTGGCCGAGATCAACAAGGACGCGCTGGGCGGCGTCCTCTATTGGTACGCTGACATCAACTTCCTGCACTTCGCGATTTTCCTGTTCGTCATCTGCGCGAGCGTGCTGATCCTGGTCAGCTTCGCAACGCCGGCACCCCCACCCGAGCAGCTCAAGGGTCTGACCTTCGCGACGACAGCCCGGGGCGAAATCGCGCAAGCGGCGTCGCCGGACGTGCAGCAAAACCTGCCGACGCTGCGCAGCGATCCCGCCTGGAGGCTGACCGACAAGGTGCTCACGGTCGGCGCGATCGCCTGCGTCGCCGCCATCTGGTGGTACTTTACGGGATGAGCGGGAAGCCGCCGGGCGAGCGTGCGCCGGCCGCGCGGGGCGAGGGGGCGCTCGGCCCGCGGCCGGGCGGCTGGACAAGGCGGCGGGCGTCGTCCTAGCTAGCGCGGTTCCGCCCCAGCAAAGCGTCCCGCATGACCCCAGCCGACCCCGCGCGCTTTCCGACGCTGCACGTCGTTCAGCACCCCCTCGTCGAGCACAAGCTCACGCTGATGCGCGAGCGGACGACGCCGGTGGCCCAGTTCCGCCAGCTCACCCGGGAGGTGGCGATGCTTCTGGCCTACGAGGTCACCCGCGACCTGCCCCTCGACGAGGTCGAGATCGAGACGCCGCTCCAGCCCATGCGGGCGCGCAAGCTCTCCGGCAAGAAGCTCTGCCTGGTCTCGATCCTGCGCGCCGGCAACGGCATGCTCGACGGCATGCTCGATCTGATCCCCTCGGCGCGGGTCGGCCATGTCGGGCTCTACCGCGAGCCGAAGACGCTCGTCGCCGTCGAATACTACTACAAGATGCCGCACGACATCGATGTCCGCGAGGTCATCGTCGTCGACCCGATGCTCGCCACCGCCAACTCGGCGGTCGCCGCGGTCGGCCGCGTCAAGGAGGACGCGCCGCCCAACATCCGCTATGTCTGCCTGTTGGCGGCGCCGGAAGGGGTCGAGCGCTTCGCCGAGGCGCACCCGGACGTGCCGATCTACACCGCCGCGGTCGACGACGAGCTCGACGCGAAGGGCTACATCCTGCCCGGCCTCGGCGACGCCGGCGACCGGATCTACGGCACCAAGTGAGGCGGCGATGTACGTCAACCCGCCCGCCGGCGTGAGCCCCCCCGATCAGCCCTCGGTGCTGGTCTGCGACCTGGGAGCGGCCAGCCTCAAGCTCTGGTGCTCGCGCACCGGGGCCACCGCCGCCGCCCCCACCGGCCACGACTACGGCCCCGACGACCTTTTGCGCGACCTCCACACCCACGCCGCGGGCTGGCCCGTGGACCGCGTCAGCCTCGGCGTGCCGACGGGCGTCGCCCACGGCCGCTGCTACAGCGAGCCCCACAACATCGGCACGGGCTGGCTCGACTTCGACATCGCCCAGGCCTTCACCGTCCCGGCCAAGCTGATCAACGACGCCGTCATGCAGGCGCTCGGCAGCTACGCGGGCGGCGTCATGCTGTTCTTGGGGTTCGGCACCGGCCTCGGCACCGCCCTGGTCCACGACGGTCACCCGATCGGCCTCGAGATCCAGCACCTGCCCTACCGCCACGGCCTCACCTACGAGGACTGGACCGGCACCCGCGGCCTCGAGCGCTTCGGCGAAGCGGTCTGGCGCGAGGCGGTCTTCGACGTCGTGCGGCGGATGAAGGACGCCACCGTCGCCGACTACGTCGTCCTCGGCGGCGGTAATGTCCGCCATCTCGACGCGCTCCCGCCCGCCTGCCGGCAGGGCTCCAACGCCAACGCCTTCATCGGCGGCTGGCGGCTGTGGGCCGGCGCCGAGGCCGAGCTCGCCGCGGCGGGCTGAGGCCCGAGCGGACGGCGCTGGCCGGCGGCCGCCTCAGGGCAGCGTGATCCGCCGAAACACCCCGTCCTGCAGGATCAAGCGGTGGCGCAGCGCACCCGCGACGTGCACCGCGATCACGACGGCCAGCACCAGACCGACGATCCCGTGCAGCGCGAACAGGGTGTCCGAAAGCGCTTCGTTCTCGGGCACGAGCCCCGGCAGGTTCCAGGCGAAGAACTCGACGGGAAAGCCGCCGGCGGCGGTCGCCGCCCAGCCGAGGACCGGCACGGCGACGAGCAGGGCGTAGAGGGTCAAATGGGTGCTGCGCGCGAGGCGCCACACCGCCGGCGACATCGACGCCGCCGGCGGCGGCGAGCCGTAGCGCGAGCGGAAGGCTATGCGCACCAGGACCAGCGCGAGGACGATCACGCCGCTGGTCTTGTGCGCGGTGAAGACGGCGTTGGCGGTGGCCATGCCGAAGCCCTCGCTCAGGCCTTCGAAGCCGAACGCCCAAAGGGTGGCGCCACCCGCCAGATTGCCGAGCACGAAGATGGCGACGAGCCAGTGCAGCCAGCGTTGCGCCACGTTGTAGCGGTCGGGCTCGCCTGCCGCAGCGATGCTCATCTCGGTCATCGCGATCTCCCCTCCCCGGGCGTGCGCGGGCGGCCGCTGCCGCCGCAGCGGCAAGACGGCGCACCTCGCTGTCGCAAATAGATGAGCGCGCCGCCCTGTCGAGGGTCGCGCGCGGCTCTCACCCGACCAATACCGGCGCCTTGCGCAAAAAGCGGTCGTCGTCGATGCTACGGACCAGGAAGTCGGCGACGTCGCCGCGGCTGATGAAGCCGCCGCGCCAGTCCTTCGGGTCCAACAGGACCCGATAGCGCCCGGTCCTCGCCGCGTCGGTCAAGATCGCCGGCCGGGCGATGACCCAGTCCAGCTCGCTGTTGCGGACGAGGTGCTCTTGGACGTTCTTGTCGTCATAGACCCGGCCGAGCAACAGGTTGAAGGCGAAGTCGTAGAGGCAGCCGCCCTGGTTGCGGCTGTCGCCGGCGCCGAAGCCGGTGAGGCAGACCAGCCGCCGCACCCCCGCCTCGTCCATCGCCTCGACGAGCACGCGGGTGGCGCGCGAGAAGAGGCGCGTGCCGCGGACGACGGCGTCGGGCCGGGGCGTGATGCCGAGCGTCTGCACGACCGCATCGACGCCGTCGAGCGCGGCGCGGACGTCACCGCGGGCGAGCGCGTCGCCGGCATAGGTCTCGAGGTTCGGATCGACGACGGCGATGCGCTCGACCCGGCGCGCCATCGCCCGGACGCGATGCCCCGCGGCGAGCGCCTGCTTCACCACCTCCAGCCCGACCCCGCGGCTCGCGCCGATCACCAGCACCGTCGCCATCGCGCATCCTCCGTCGTCCGTCGCCCGGTGATCTAGAGCGTGCCCACCGGCTTTCAGCCCGGCCAGGCGCGGAGGCGGCCCGTCCGGGCCCTCGACGGGATCGCCGAGCACGTGGTGAGAGGCGACGATCCCGGCGCCCGCAGCGGGTGCCACGACGCCGCGATGGCGCAGCGCCGGCCGGCGCGGGCGGTCGGGGATGCCCCGGTTCGCCGCGACGAAGGCGCGAAAGATCTCGCTCGTCACCATCTCCCGTGCTCGCCCTCGCGTCGCCGACGCATCCTCCGCTGCTGCGGCGGTCGCCGAGAAATGGGGTGGACGCCGCCCGCGCGTTCGGCTTTGCGAGGACCATGTCCGCGTCGTCCGCTCTCGTCCCCGCCCGCCTCTTGCGCCGCTATCAGCGCTTTCTCGCCGACGTCGCGCTCGCCGACGGCACCGCCTGCACCGTCCACTGCCCCAATCCGGGGCGCATGGCGGGGCTCGACGCCCCCGGCCTCCCCTGCTGGCTGCGCCCCGCGCCGGCCGGCCGCAAGCTTTCCTATCGCCTCACGCTGATCGAGGCCGACGGCACCCTCGTCGGCATCGACACGGGCGTGCCGAACCGGCTGGTCGCCGACGCCGTCGCCGCGGGCGCCATCCCCCAGCTCGCCGGCTACGCGCGGATGCGGCGCGAGGTCCGCTACGGTGCCGAGAATTCGCGCATCGACCTGCTCTTGGAGGACGACGCCCGGCCGCGCTGCTGGGTCGAGGTCAAGAACGTGCACTGGCGCGTCGGCGACGTCGCGCGCTTTCCCGACGCGGTGACGAGGCGCGGGGCCAAGCACCTGCGCGAGCTCGCGGCCCAGGTGGCGATTGGCGAGCGCGCCGTGATGATCTACGTAATACAGCGTGGGGATTGCGCCGCGTTCGGGCTCGCCCGCGACATCGATCCGGCTTACGCTCGCGCCTGCGTGGAGGCGCAGGCGGCCGGGGTCGAGCTCTTGGCCTACGCCTGCCGCGTCGGCCTGGACGCGACCGCCATCGCCCACGAGCTGCCGATCGATGTGAAAGCCTGAAGCGCATGGAACGCTCCGACGTCGCCAAGAGCCACCCCGCCGTCCCGATCCACGGGGCCGCCGCCTTCGACGGCATGCGGCGGGCCGGCCGGTTGGCGGCGGAGATCCTCGACCTGGTCGACGCGCATGTCCGGCCGGGGGCGACCACGGGCGAGCTCGATCGGCTGATGCACGACGCCATCGAGGCGGCCGGCGCGACGCCCGCCCCCTTGGGCTATCGCGGCTATCCGAAGGCCACCTGCATCTCGCTCAACCACGTCGTCTGTCACGGCATCCCGGGCGACCGCAAGCTCAAGGACGGCGACATCCTCAACATCGACGTCACCGTGATCCTCGACGGCTGGCACGGCGACAGCTCGCGCATGTACTTCGCCGGCCGACCGGCGGTGAAGGCCAAGCGCCTCTGCCGGGTCACCTTCGAGGCCTTGTGGAAGGGCATCGAGCAGGTGCGGCCCGGTCACAGCCTGGGCGATGTCGGCCACGCCATCCAGAGCCACGCCGAGCGCCACCGCTGCGCCGTCGTGCGCGACTATTGCGGCCACGGCATCGGCCGGATCTTCCACGACGCCCCGAGCGTCTTGCACTACGGCAAGCCCGGCGAGGGCATGCCGCTGGAGCCGGGGATGATCTTCACCATCGAGCCGATGATCAATCTCGGCACCTTCGAGACCAAGCTGCTCTCCGACGGCTGGACGGTGGTGACCAAGGACCGCCAGCTCTCCGCCCAGTTCGAGCACACCGTCGGCGTCACCGACGACGGCTGCGAGGTCTTCACGCTCTCGCCCGCGGGCCGGCACCACCCGGCCTGGTGAGCGCGCGATGGCGTCCTTTTGGTCCCAACTGCTGAAGAAGCGCGCGCAGCCTCAACCGGCGCAGGAACTGGAAGCCTTCGGCCTGGAGGTTCGCGCGAGCGACGGCGGCTTCACCGTCACCGGCGACACCTATCGCCACCACCGCGCCCTGCGCCAGGCCGGCGGGCGCTGGTATCCCGAGCGCAAGGCTTGGCGTTTCGACGACGCCGAGGGGCTCGCCGCCGCCTGCGCGCTGATCAGCGCGCCGGCCGCCTCCGGCCTCGCCGAGCCGCACGCCGCCTATCGCACGCCGCAGGCGGCGGACCCGAAGACGACCGCCGATTGGGGCACGAAGCACTATCACGGCCACCGCGCCCGGCTGCGCCAGCGCTTTCTCGACGCCGGCGCCGAGGCGCTGGCCGACTACGAGCTCTTGGAGCTGTTGCTCTTCTTCGCGGTGCGGATGCGCGACACCAAGCCGTTGGCGAAGGAGCTGATCGCGCGCTTCGGCGGGCTCGGCGACGTGCTCGCGGCGGAGCCGTCCAGGCTCGCCGAGATCGGCGGCTTCAAGGACGACGACGAGCGCCATTTCGCGAGCGTGCTCTTCAAGCTCGTGCGCGACATCGACGTCCGCGCCCGGCTGGCGGGGCTGCGCGAGGCGCCGTTGATCGGCTCGCCCGAGGAGCTTTCGGACTACCTCGCCAGCGCGCTCGCGCACGTCGGCGTCGAGGAGTTCCACGCCCTCTTCCTCGACACCCAAAATCGGCTCATCCGCGACGAGCGGCTGGGGCGCGGCACCGTCGACCACACCCCGCTCTACCCCCGCGAGATCGCCAAGCGCGCGCTCGAGCTCGGCGCGGTGGCGGTGATCCTCGTCCACAACCACCCCTCGGGCGATCCGACGCCCTCGCCCGAGGACCTGGCGTCGACGCAGCGGGTGGTGGAGGCGCTGGCCGCCGTCGACGTCGCCGTCTACGATCACGTCGTCGTCGGTCGCGCCGGCCAGACGAGTTTTCGGGCGCGCGGTCTGCTATAGGATCGCGCCGTGTGTCCGTCGAAGCGAGTAGCCCATGGTCCACCGCCCCCTCGCCGCGCTCGCCGTCCTCGCGCCCCTCGTCGCCTGCAGCGGCACCCCGCCCGACCCCGCCATCGGCTTCGCGGACGCCGAGGCGGTGCCGGCGTCGGCGACCTACGACGAGCTCGTCGCCGCCGGCGGCCGGGTGGTCGGGGCCGACGCCCTGCGCAGCATCGTCGCCACCATGGGCGAGGACGCCGCCCTGCGGGCGCTCGGCGGCCGCGCCGGCGACCGGCTGGTCATTCGCGAGGACGCCGCCGCCTGCACCGACCCTGGCGACAACACCACCTGCCGCCGCGTCGTCGCCGACGGCACGAACTTCCGCGTCTTCACCCTCGACGGGGAGCCGCGGGGCACCCTCAGCCCGTCGCCGGGCTGACCGCCGGCGCCGCGACGCGGCGGGCGATCACGGGCGTTGCGCGACGATCGCCGTGACCGTGACCGCTTCGTCGAGGTGACCCAACTCCGCCAGCGCGCCGCGGAGTTCGCGTTCCCGCTCGGCGCCGTCGGCGCCCGCGAGCGCCTCCTTACCGCGCGAGGTCGAGCGGACGTAGCCGACCACGCCGTCGAGGGTCCAGGCCCGGCGCACCTCCGCCTCGAGGCGATCGAGCCGGTGGAAGGCGCTCGCCCGCAGCACGGTCTCGTGGTCGGGGCCGCCGGCGCGCTCGACCGCGCGCTCATCGAATTCAACGAAGCCGAAGACGCGCTCGCCGACGCCGCCCAGCGTTTCGACGTGGAGCCGGGCCGGCTCGACAAGGTCGAGGAGCGGCTCTTTGCGCTTCGCGCCGCGGCCCGCAAGCACGACGTCGCCGTGGACGATCTCGCCGACCTGCGCGACCGGCTCGCCGAGCGGCTCGACCTTATCGAGCACGCCGACGACC
>JBKHCM010000124.1:0-9702 GCA_046541805.1 Alphaproteobacteria bacterium | reverse complement strand
GGCCATGGCGTCGAGCTCGGCGGCGGCCGCGCGGGCGTCGGCGACCGCGCGGGCGACGGTGAACGGCCGGCCGTCGACGCTCACCAGCCGGCGCCGGCTCGCGTCGACGTGGCCCGCACCGGGCGTGGCCAGCCGGGCGCTCTCGCCCGATGGCGTGACCACGGCGGCGCGGTCGTAGCCGGCGGCGAGCACCAGCGCGTGGGCGGCGGCGCGGTCGGTGGTGCCGACGAGCACCGGGGTGTCGGCGGCGAGCTCGGCGCGCGCGGCGACCTCGGGCTGGAGGCGGCCGAGCAGGCGGTGGGCGTCGCGCCGGGCCGGCCAGAGCAGCTGCCAGCCCATGCGGCGGGCGAGCGTCGTCGGCCGCGCCCCGGCAACCTCGGCGAGCTGGCCGCCCTCGACCAGGCTCGCCGCCTCCGCCGCCGGCACGCCGGCGGTGAGCCGAAAGCCCCAATAGGCGGCGTGGCCGAGGATCCAGCGCGCGCGGGCGAAGGCGTCGGGAAAGGCCTTCTGCTGCCAGAACAGCTGCAGCGCCAGCGACGCGCCACGGGTCGGCGTGGCGATGCCGGCGCGCTCCGGGGCGGGGGCGATCGCGGCGAAGGACTCGCGCACGGCCGTGGGCGGCTCGGCCGTGGGCCGCATCATCGCCAGCACCAGATGGGCGCCGTCCACCAGCGCGCCGGTGGCACCGAAGGCGGTCGGCACGATCGCCTCGATGCGGAAGGCCTCGCCGAGATCGCCGAGTGCGGCGATCAGCCAGCGCCAGACATGGGTGGTGTCGAGGGCGGGGTAGGGCGCGCCGGCGAGCGGCGGGTTGGGGGCGGTGCGCTTGGCGAGGACGTTGAGCGCGCGGTCGACGGCGGCGAGGGCGAGGTCGTTCTCGCCCACCTTCAAGACGGCGGTGACGGGCGTCTTCGGGCCGGGCACGGGTTCACACCTGATCGCGGGCGAGGGTGCGCACGGCGACGCCCTCGCTCTCCAGCGCCGCGGTGATGCGCGCGGCGTGCTGGGCGTCGCGGGTCTCGAGGCTGACGGTGACCTCCGTGCTCATCACCGAGAGCCCCGAAAACTCGCGGCGGTGCTGGACGTCGACGATGTTGGCGCCCTTGTCGGCGATGACGCGGGCGATCTTGGCGAGCGAGCCCGGCTGATCGGGCACCGCGAGCGCCAAGCGCACCAGCCTGGAGGTCGTGACCAGCCCGCGCAGGATCACCGCCGACAACAGCCGCGGGTCGATGTTGCCGCCGCAGAGCAGAAGCCCGACCTTGCGGCCGCGAAAGCGCTCGGGCGCCGTCGCCACCGCGGCGAGGCCGGCGGCGCCCGCCCCCTCGACCACCGTCTTCTCGATCTCCAACAGCGCCAGGATGGCGGCTTCGAGCGCCGCCTCGTCGACCAGGATCAGCTCGTCCACGAGCGCCTCGATCGCCGGCATGGTGAGCGTGCCCGGGTGCTTGACCGCGATGCCGTCGGCGATCGTCGGCCCGCCGGCGGGGGGCGGCAGGCCGTCGCGCAAGCGCTGCACCGACGCGAACAGCGCCGCCTCGACGCCGACGATGCGGATCTGCGGCTTGATCGCCTTGGCCGCGATGGCGATGCCCGCGACCAGCCCGCCGCCGCCGATCGGCACCACCAGCGTGTCGAGATCGGGGGCGTCCTCCAGCCATTCGCGCGCGATCGTTCCCTGCCCGGCGATGACCCGAGCATCGTCGAACGGGTGGACGAAGGTGAACGCGTGCTGGTCCATCAGCCTTTGGGCGTAGGCCATGCCGTCGTCGACGGTCGCGCCGGCGAGCACGATCTTCGCCCCCAGCCGCTCGGTGCCGGCGACCTTCACGAAGGGGGTGTGCGCGGGCATGACGATGGTGGCGTGGATGCCGAGCGCCTTGGCGTGGTGGGCCACGGCCTGGGCGTGGTTGCCGGCGGAGACGGCGATGACGCCGCGCTCGCGCTGGGCGGGGTCGAGCTGGGCCAGGCAGTTGCGCGCGCCGCGCTCCTTGAAGGCCCCGGTGTACTGCTGGTTCTCGAACTTGCAGGCGATCTCGCAGCCGTGGATCGCCGACAGCGTCTCGGAGACGCGCGTCGGCGTGCGCACGACGTGACCGGCGATGGACGCGGCCGCGGCGTCGATGGCGGCGAGGTCGACGGCGAAGGGGCCGCTCACGGAAAGACGGCCGCGGCGCCGAGGCCGGCGGTCTCGTCGAGGCCCAGCATGAGGTTGAGGTTTTGCAGGGCCTGACCGGCCGCCCCCTTCACCAGGTTGTCGATGACGGCGACGATGACGGCGTGGCCGTGCAGCCGGTCGTCGTGGACCGACATCAAGCACAGGTTGGTGCCGCGCACCTCGCGGGTCGACGGCGGCTGCGCCGCCGGGCGCAGGCGGACGAACGGCTCGCCGGCGTAGGTCTCGGCCAGCACCTGCTCGAGCGTGCCGCGATCGGCGCCGGCGGCGAGGCGGACGTACATCGTCGTCAGGATGCCGCGGCTCATCGGCACCAGATGCGGTGTGAAGCTCACCCGTACCGCCTCGCCCGCGGCCTCCGACAGGCCCTGCTCGATCTCGGGCAGATGGCGGTGGGTGCCGATGCCGTAGGCGTGCATCCCCTCGTTGACCTCGGCGAAGAGCAGGCTCTCGTTGGCGGCGCGGCCGGCGCCGCTCACCCCCGACTTGGCGTCGATGACGATGCCGTCGGGCTCGATCGCCTGGGCGTGCAGGAGTGGCTTGAGGGCGAGCTGCGGGCCGGTGGGATAGCAGCCGGGATTGGCGACGAGGCGCGTCGCCTTGACCGCGTCCCGGACATGCTCGGTGAGGCCGTAGACGGCCTCCTTTTGCAGGTGGGGCGCGGCGTGCCGGCGGCCGTAGGTCTGCTCGTAGACGTGGGGGTCGGCGAGACGGAAGTCGGCCGAGACGTCGACGACCTTGAGATGGGCCGGCAGCGCCGCCACCACCTCCTGGGTCGTGCCGTGCGGCAGGCAGCAGACGACGCCGTCGACCCCGTCGAAGGGGACGTCGGCGATCTTGATCAGCTCCGGCAGGCCCCGGTCGGCGAGATGCGCAAAGACCTCGCCCAGCGGCTTGCCGGCCTGACGCTCGGCGGTGAGGTGGCGGATCTCGAGCGCCGGGTGCTGCAGCGCGAGACGCAGGGTCTCGGCGCCGGTGTAGCCGCTCGCCCCGAGAACGGCGATCCGTGCGCGCGCCGCCATGATCCACCCTTTCGCCGTTGCGAGCCTTGGCTTAAAGCCGATCGCCCGCAGGAGGCAAGCCCGCGCGAGTGGGCGCGGCGAGGAGGAGGTCATGCGCGTTCTGGTCGTCGGCGGCGGCGGTCGCGAGCATGCGCTCGTCTGGGCGCTCGAGGGCTCGGCGCTGGTGGACGCGCTCTTCTGCGCGCCCGGCAACCCGGGGATCGCGGCGCTCGCCAGCTGCGTGCCGCTCGCAGCTGACGACACCGCCGGTCTCGTCGCCTGGGCCAAGTCCAACGCGATCGACCTCGTCGTCGTCGGGCCCGAGCAGCCGCTGGCGGCGGGCCTCGTCGACGCACTCGCCGCGGCCGGCCTGCGCGCCTTCGGCCCGACCGCAGCCGCGGCCCGGCTGGAGAGCTCGAAGGCGTTCGCGCGCGAGTTCTGCCGCCGCCACGGCATCCCCGGCGCGGCGTACGCCATCTGCACCGACGCCGCGAGCGCGCACCGCGCGGTGGCGGCCCGCGGCGCGCCGGTCGTCGTCAAGGCGGACGGGCTCGCCGCCGGCAAGGGCGTGGTGGTCGCGGCGACGGCGGACGACGCCCACGCCGCCGTCGATGCCGCCTTCGCCGGGGCGTTCGGGGCCGCCGGCGCGACCGTCCTGATCGAGGAGTGCCTGGTCGGGACCGAGGCCAGCCTGTTCGCGCTCGCGGACGGCGAGCACGCGCTGCTCTTGGGCACGGCCCAGGACTACAAGCGCCTGGGCGACGGCGACCGCGGGCCCAACACCGGCGGGATGGGCGCGGTGAGCCCGGCGCCGGCGCTCGACCCGGAGCTGAGCGAGCGGGTCATGGCCGAGATCGTCCGCCCCACGCTCCGCGGCATGCAGGCCGAAGGCACCCCCTTTCGCGGCATCCTCTACTGCGGGCTGATGCTGACCGCCGACGGGCCCAAGCTGGTCGAATACAACGTCCGCATGGGCGATCCCGAGGCTCAGGTCGTGCTGCCGCGGCTGATGACCGATCTCGGCCAGCTGCTCGACGGCGCCGTCGAGGGCGTGCTCGCCCACATGGACCTGCGCTGGTATCGCGAGGCCTGCGTCGGCGTGGTCATGGCCAACCGCGGCTACCCCGACGCCCCCGCCGCCGGCTCGCCGATCAAGGGGCTCGACGCCGTCGCCGGGATGGCCGACGTCGAGGTCTTCCACGCCGGCACGGCGGCGCGCGACGGCCGGATCGTGGCCAGCGGCGGCCGCGTGCTCTGCCTCTCAGCCCGCGGCGCGGACGTCGCCGCCGCCCGCGCCCGCGCCTACGCGGCGGTCGAGCGGATCACCTGGCCCGAGCGGATCTTCCGCCGCGACATCGCCGGCGCCGGCTGACGACGCGGCGCGGCGGGGGCACCTTCGCCCGGTTGCGAGGCCTGTCGCGCCGGTTATGATGCGCTGCGCACATCGAAGCGCACGCCAACGAGAAAGGTCTGGGATGGAACGCCTGTCGCTCTACCTGCCGTTGCCGGCCACGGCGCTTCGGACGCCGGCGAGCCGGATGCTGACGCAGGCCGTGCTGGTCGTGCTCGGCAGCCTGCTGTTGACCGCGTCGGCCAAGATCCAGGTGCCGTTCTGGCCGGTGCCGATGACGCTGCAGACCGGCGTCGTGCTGTTGCTGGCGCTGGTGATGGGGCCGCGGCTCGCGCTCGCCACGGTGGCGCTCTACCTCGCCCAGGGGGCGCTGGGGCTGCCCGTCTTCGCCGGCACGCCGGTCAAGGGGATCGGGCTCGCCTACATGATGGGGCCGACCGGCGGCTACATGCTCGGCTGGCTGCTCGCCGCGGCGTTCGTGGGCTGGGCCGCGGGGCGTTGGCGCGCGCCGCTCGCGCTGTTCGCGATCTGCCTCGGCGGTGTGGCCTTGAACTACCTCGCGGGCATCGCCTGGCTCGCCACCTTCACCGGCCTCGAAGGCGCGGTCACGATGGGTGCGGTGCCCTTCATCCTCGGCGACGTCGTCAAGTCCGCCCTCGCGGTGAGCCTGGCGCTCGCCTTGAGCGTCGCCGGCCGGCCGTCGGTGCGGGGCTGACGGCACCCCTTTGGTTCGCATCCTCGCGCCCGACGAGCGGGCGATCCGCGAGGCCGCCGGCATCGTCAAGTCCGGCGGCCTCGTGGCCTTTCCGACCGAGACCGTCTACGGCCTCGGCGCCATCGCCACCAACGACCGCGCCGTCTCGCGCATCTTCACCGCCAAGAAGCGACCGCTGCACAATCCCTTGATCTGCCACGTCCTCGATCGCGCGGCGGCGAGCCCGCTCGTGGTCTGGAACGCGGCCGCGAACGCGCTCGCCGAGCGCTTCTGGCCGGGGCCGCTGACGCTCGTGGTGACCCGCGAGCCGTCGGCGCCGCTGAGCCCCCTGGTGACGGCGGGGCTGCCGACGGTGGCGGTGCGCGCGCCGGCGGCGCCGACCGCGCGGCGGCTGTTGGCGGAGACCCTGTTGCCGTTGGCGGCCCCGAGCGCCAACCCGTCGGGGCGGGTGAGCCCCACCACCGCCGCGCACGTCGCCGAGGGCCTCGACGACGCCGTCGATCTCATCCTCGACGGCGGGCCGTGCTCGGTCGGCGTCGAGAGCACCGTCGTCGACGTCAGCGGCGAGGTGCCCGTGCTGCTGCGGCCCGGCGGCGTCGCCCGCGCCGAGCTGGAGGCGGTCGTGGGCCCACTCGCGGCGGTGGGCGGCGACGAGACCGTGCGCTCGCCCGGCCAACTCGCGAACCACTACGCGCCCGTGCGCCCGGTCCGGCTCGACGTCACCGAACCGGCGGCGGATGAAGCGTTCCTCGCCTTCGGCGACATCGCGGCGGGGGGTGCCGTGTCCTTGAACCTCAGCCCGAGGGGTGATCTCGCTGAGGCGGCGCGCAACCTGTTCGCGATGCTGCGCGAGCTCGACCGCGCCGACGTGCGCGCCATCGCCGTCGCCCCGATCCCGCACGATGGGCTCGGCGAGGCGCTGAACGACCGCCTTGCGCGCGCCGCCGCGGAGCGTGAGCCCGGCGGGTGAGCGTGCGCGGCGGCGACCGCTCAGGCGCGGACGACGTTGGCGGCGGGCGTGCGATACCGGCCGCGGGTGTCGACGATCAGCGCGGCGTGGCGGCGGATCAGATCGAAGTCGAAGCGGGCGTGGTCGGTGGCAAGCACGACCGCGTCGAAGCGTTCGAGCGTCGCCGCGTCCAGGGGCGTGCTGGCGAGATCGAAGCGGTAGCGCCGCATCACCGGGAAGCTCGGCACGTGCGGGTCGCTATAGGCGACCTCGGCGCCCCAGGCGCGCAGATGCTCCATGATCGCGATCGCCGGCGATTCGCGACAGTCGTCGACGTTGGGCTTGTAGGCGATGCCCAGCACCAGGATGCGGGCGCCGTTGAGCGCGCGGCCGCGGTCGTTCAAGGCGCCGACCAGCTTGGCCACGACGCGCTCGGGCATGGCGGCGTTGATCTCGCCGGCGAGCTCGATGAAGCGGGTGTGCAGGCCGTACTCGCGAGCCTTCCAGGTCAAATAGAAGGGGTCGATCGGCAAGCAGTGCCCACCGATGCCCGGCCCCGGAAAGTAGGGCTGAAAGCCGAAGGGCTTGGTCGCCGCCGCCTCGATGACCTCGAAGACGTCGAGCCCCATCCGCTCGCAGACCAGCTTCATCTCGTTGGCGAGGCCGATGTTGACGGTGCGCTGGATGTTCTCGAGGAGCTTGGTCATCTCGGCAGCGCGGGGGCTGCTCACCCGCACGATCCGCTCGATCGCGGCGCCGTAGAGCGCGGCGCCGGCGGCGAGGCAGGCGTCCGTCACCCCGCCCAGCACCCGCGGCATCGTCGCCGTGGTGAAGCGGGTGTTGCCGGGATCCTCGCGCTCCGGCGAGTAGACGAGAAAGACCTCGCGGCCGACCGCGAGCCCCTCGGCTTCGATCCGCGGCGCGAGCACCTCCTCGGTGGTGCCGGGCCAGGTCGTGCTCTCGAGCGAGACGAGCTGGCCCGCGCGCAGGACCGGCGCGATCGCCTCCATCGTGCCGGTGACGTAGGAGAGGTCCGGCTCGCGGTGGCGGTCCAACGGCGTCGGCACGCACAGGATCAAGGCGTCGGCCTCGCGCGCGCGCGCCATCTCGGCGGTCGCGGTGAAACCGGCCGCGCGCATCTCGGCGATGGCGGCGTCGGGGATGTGCTCGATGTAGCTCGCCCCGGCGCCGAGCTGCGCCACCTTGCCCGGGTCGTTGTCGAGCCCGAGCACGCGAAAGCCGACCTCGGTGAACCGCCGCGCCAGCGGCAGCCCGACATAGCCGAGCCCGAGCACGCCCACCACCGCGTCGCGGTCGGCGATGCGCTGGACGAGGTGGGCGAGGGCGGGGACGGCGGGCTCGGACAAGACGGTTCCTTCGACGCGCGACGCGATCGGCGCCGAACCTTAGCCGGCGCGATCCGGCCACGCCATCGCCGCGATGCGCGCGCGGCGGTTCGCAGGCGGTGCCGGCTGGTGTAGAGCCGCCGAGCGTGTTGCGCGCCCGGGCGCGTGAACGCCCTCTCGCCGCGCCGACCGGCGCGAGATCGCCGCTGGGAGCCCGAAGCCCCCCATGATCCCCGAGACCCGCGCCCTCGTCGTGCGCTTCTTTCGCGAGATGGTGCGGCCGGACCTCGCCCGCCTGGTCGTGACGCTGGTGCTGATGGCGCTGGTCGCCGGCGTCACCGGGCTCTATCCGCTGGCGATCGACTACGCCTTCGAGCTGCTGTCCGAGCGCGACCGGCGCGCCGCCTGGCTCCTGCCGCCCCTCGTTGTGGGGCTCACCGCGCTCAAGGGCGGCGCGCTCTACGCCCAGCTGCTCAGCCTCAACATCTTCTTGCAGCGCGTCGGCGTCCGCATGCGCAACGCCATGTTCGCCCATCTGATGCGCGCCGACCTCGCCCGCCTGATGCGCGACGCCACCGGCGGCCTGGTCGCGCGCTTCACCTACGACGTCCAGGTCGTCTGCACCAATCTGGGGCAGGTGACGACGAGCCTCGCCCGCGATCTGTTGACCGTGGTGGCCCTTTTGGCGGCGATGCTGTGGCTGGACTGGGCGATGACGCTGATCGTGCTCGTGGTCTATCCGCTGGCGGCGGTGCCGATCGCCCGGCTCAGCCGCCGCATGCGGCGCGTCGCGCACTCGCTGCAGGCCCAGATCGGTGGGGTGACCTCGTTTCTTTACGACGGCCTCGCCGGTTCGCGCATGGTCAAGGCCTACCGCCTCGAAGACTACCAGAAGGTGCGCGCGGACGCGGCCTTCAGGCGCATGGCCCAGCTCCGCCTCAAGGCCGAAACGGCGCGCGCCCGCGTCGACCCGCTGTTGGAGTTGATGGGCGGGCTCGCCGTCGCCGGGGTGCTCGCCATCGGCGGCTGGCGGATCGCCCAGGGCGCCGGCACGGTGGGCGACTTCACCGGGTTCATCACGGCCTTGTTGATGGCGGCGCAGCCGGTGCGCGCGCTCGGCAAGCTCAACGTGACGCTGCAGGAGGGGCTGGCGGCGCTCCAGCGGGCCTTCGCGCTGCTCGACGAGGAGCCGCGGATCCGCGACCGACCCCACGCCCGCCCGCTCGCACTCGCCGGTGGTTCGGTCCGTTTCGAGCGGGTCTTCTTCGCCTACGACGACACCGCGCCGGCGCTGCACGACGTCAGCTTCGCGCTGCCGCCCGGTCGCACCACGGCGCTGGTGGGCCCGAGCGGCGCCGGCAAGACGACCGTGCTGAACCTGGTGCCGCGCTTCTTCGAGCCGACGGCCGGTCGGGTGCTGGTGGACGAGCAGGACCTCCGCGACGTCACGCTCGCCTCGCTTCGGGATCAGGTGGCGCTGGTGAGCCAGGACGTGGTCATGTTCGACGACACCGTGCGGGCGAACATCGCCTTCGGCCGGCAGGACGCCGACGACGCCGCCATCCGCGCGGCGGCGCGCGCCGCCGATGCCGAGGATTTCATTCTCGCGCTCGAGGACGGCTTCGACACCGTCGTCGGTCCCCGCGGCGAGCGCTTGTCCGGCGGGCAGCGGCAACGGCTCGCGCTTGCCCGGGCGATTTTGAAGGACGCGCCCATCCTCCTGTTGGACGAGGCGACGAGCGCGCTCGACGCCGAAAGCGAGCAGCGCGTCCAAGCGGCGCTCGCGCGCTTGAGCCGCGGCCGCACGACGCTCGTCATCGCCCATCGCCTCGCCACCGTGCGCGATGCGGCGCAGATCGTCGTCCTCGACCGCGGGCGGGTGGCCGAGATCGGGACCCATCGCGACCTCGTGGACCGCGGCGGCGTCTACGCCCGACTGGCGGCCATGCAGTTTCGCGACGAATGGGAGGCCGATTCGGCGGTGCGTACCTGAGCGCGGCGAAGCGCCCTTGGGCCGAGCCCGCCCGACGCGGTATCCTTTCCGTCCGGAGGGTACCATGAACGCCGATCGTGCGCGGTCGTCCCGTCGCCGTTTCACCGTCGAGCCCCGCCGCGCGCCGCTGCTGGACGCCGCCGCTCACCGCCGCCTCGTCGCGCTCGCCTG
>JBKHCM010000123.1:0-9816 GCA_046541805.1 Alphaproteobacteria bacterium | reverse complement strand
CGCTGCGGACGCGCTCGCGCGCCGCCACGTCGCCCGACACGCCGGCGCCGCCGGCACCGGTCGCCACCGCCTCGTCCTCCGCGGACCGCGGCGGTGAGGCGCCGGCGCCGCCGCAAGCCGCGCTCGAGCCCGCCAGCGAGGAGCCCCGCAGCGAGGAGCCCCGCAGCGAGGAGCCCGCCAGCGAGGAGCCCTCCTCGAGCGTGTCCGGCGAGTCCGGCGAGGAGCGCGTCGCCGCCTCCCTCGCGACGTCACCGACGGCCGCCAAGGAAGCGGACGCGTCGCTGCCGCCGCCGGCGCTGAGCGGCGTGGGCTTTCTCTGGCCGGTACCTGCCGCCGAAGATACGGTACGGGTCACCGACATCGGCGATGAAGGCGCGCTCGCCATCGTGTCGCCGGCGGGTGAGCCCTTCGTCACGGCGGAGAACGGCGTCGTCGTCTTCGCCGGCGACGATCTCGCCGCCTACGGCCGGATGGTCGTGGTTCGCCACGACGGCGACTACACCACCGCCTACGGCCACGCGCAGCGGCTCGACGTGGCGGTCGGCGACGTCGTCCGGCGCGGCCAGCGGCTCGGGCTGATCGGCAGCAGCGGCGAAGTCACCAAGCCCCAGCTCTATTTCGAGATGCGGGTCGGCAGCCGCGTCGTCGACCCGCGCGCCTATCTCGTCGAGGCGCCACGCCTGGTCGCTCAAGGCTCTTAGAGGGGCTCGAGCGGCGGCGGCTTGCCGTTGAGCGGCCGGGGTCGCGAGGGGTCGAGCCGGCGATCCGGCGCAGCCGAGTGCCCGGCGGGGGGAGCGTCGGGGTCGGCGCCCACGACCGCACCTCAGGCCGCCGGTGCCGGCGCGCCGTCGCGCAGCGTCCGAAGCGTGGCGCCGAACGCCGCGGCGAGGCGCGGGCTGCCGCCGTCGACGGCGAGCTTCGCCCGGGCGAGGTCGAGTCGTTCGCGAACGCGTCGGGGCAGGTCGCTGTCGAGCGCGCTCGCGGCCTCGGCGGCGGTGATCACGAAGAGCCGACAGCGCAGGTCGTTGAGATCGAGGCTGGCGAGCTGGTGCGCGCTCAGCGTCATCGTCTGGATCCGCGAGAACGGCTTCAAGGTGACCACGGCGTCGCGCAGCCGCCCCGGATAGACGTCGGGTGGGATGCCGACGAGGTTCGGCACCAGCCAGCGGCGCGTCGAGCCGGCGAGGTCCTGGATCATCGGCAGCAGCGCGTCCCAGCTCTTGCGGCGCTCGATCGTGGTGATGTGCAGATCGACGATGGCCAAGGCGTCGTCGAGCACGCCGTCGCTCTCGGCGGTGTCGACCAGGGCGAGCCGCCGCAGATCGAGCGCGAGCTTCAGTTCGTCCAGTTGGTTCGCGCGCTCGGCGAGGCGGTGCAGCCGGGCGTGCTCGGCCGGGAACCAGTGCGCGCGCACGAGCGAGGGCAGGACCCCACGCGGCGTCGCCATCGCCAGCAGTTCGAGATCGCCGCTGCTGTCGAGATCGTCCAGACGCCGGTTGAACTCCGCGAGCCGGTTGCGCCGCCGGTTGGCGCACGCGCGCGCGAAGCGGTCGGCGATGTGCGCGGGCGCCTCGGCGGCGTCCGCCGGCAGCACCGCGGCCTCGACCTCGACCGACATGGCGTCGAGCGCCTCGCGTCCGCCCGTCGTCGCTTGGAGCCCGCTACCTTCCTCGCCGAACAGCCGGCGGTCGATCGTCGCCTGCAGGCGGTCGGCGCGGCGGTCCGCTGCCTCCTCGTCGTCGCAGGCGAAGCAGACGAGGTAATCGCCCGTCTTCGTCGCGATGGCGACGTCGTGCGCGCCGAGTTCATGCGCGATCGTGCTCTCGCACACCAGCGCGATGTGCCGCTGGAAGCGTGGCCACCGCTCGCCGAGGCTCTCCCGCGCACGGCCGAGGCCGATCAGGCGTACGTTGGCACCAGCCACCCGGTTGCCGGCGGCGCGGGCGCGGCGACCCAGCGCATCGATGGCGCGAGCCGCGGCCTCGGGGCTCGCCGGCAGCCGTGGGGCATGGGCGCGGCGAAAGCGCAACAGCCAGGGGGCCCGACCGCCGGCGAGGTGCACGATCGAGGCGCGCAGGTCCGCCGCCACCGGCGGCGTGCCCGGAGGCGCCCGCATGGGCACGGCATCGGCCGACCAGTCGTGACGGTCGCTCGTCGTGACCCTCTCGGCCACCCATTGCGGCACGATCGTGGCGAAGGGACGGCCGACCAGCCGGGCATCGCTCCAGCCGCTGAGCTCGGCGAACGGCGCGTTGGCGGCGATCACGAGGCCATCGGCGCCGATGAGCAGGAGCGGCTCGTTCACCTGGCCGAGGATGTCCTTGAGCGCCGAGCCGCCGGCGCCGGCGCGACGGGCCAACAGCGTCGACACGGTCTCGGCGAGGTCGGTTGCGCCGGGCAGACAGGCGGCGACCTCCGCGAGCTCCCCCGGCGTCGGCCCGGCGTCGTCGGGCCAGACGACCACGACCGGCGCCGGTGCGCAGGCCTGCACCAGCTCTTGCGTCGAGGCCGAAGTCGGCGGGTGGGCGGGGGCGAACACCACGAGGTCCGGCGGACCGTCCGCCAAGGCCTCGCGCGCCGTCGCGGGTGTGGCGGTCGCGATCGCGACGGGGGTGGCGGCGGCGTGCAGGCGTCGCTCGAGCTCGCGGCGGCGCGCCGGCGGGGCGAGTAGCAGGAGGCGCGGCGGGAGAGGGGACACTGCGACCTCGCGGGGCTGGCGGACGGAAATGTCGCCATCCTCAGGGGTCAGCCTCAAGAGCCGATTAACGGTCCGCGGCGCGAAGATCGCGGCCGAGCCGGCCGCCGAGGTCCTGGATGAACTGCCAAGCGACGCGCCCCGAGCGTCCGCCGCGGGTCTGCGCCCATTCGAGTGCCGCGCGGTCGAGTTCCGCCGCGTCGATCGGCAGCGCGAAATGCCGCGCGTAGCGATGCACCATGTCGAGATAGGTCGCCTGATCGCAGGCGTAGAAGCCGAGCCACAGACCGAAGCGGTCGGAGAGCGAGACCTTTTCCTCGACGGCTTCGCCCGGATGGATCGCCTGCTCGCGTTCGTTGTCGATCATTTGCCGCGGCATCAGGTGGCGGCGGTTCGAGGTGGCGTAGAACAGGACGTTGTCGGGCTTGCCCTCGAGCCCGCCCTCGAGCACCGCCTTGAGCGACTTGTAGCTGGTCTCGCCGGCGTCGAAGCTGAGGTCGTCGCAGAAGAGCAGAAAGCGGCGCTCGCTCGTCCGCAGGCGGTCGAGCAGAGCGGGCAGGCTCGCCAGATCCTCGCGGTGGATCTCGATCAGGGCGAGCGCCCCCGGGCGCGCCGCATTGATCGCGCCGTGGACGGCCTTGACGAGCGAGCTCTTGCCCATGCCGCGGGCGCCCCACAACAGCGCGTTGTTGGCGGGCAGGCCGTCGGCGAAGCGCCGCGTGTTCTCGGCGAGGGTGTCGCGGACGTGGTCGATCCCCCGCAGGATGTCCAAGGGCAGGGCGCGGACCGTCGCGACCGGCTTCAGCTCGCCGCGCTCGGCCTGCCAGAGGAAGGCGTCGGCGGCGGCGAGGTCCGGTTCGCCGGCGGGCGGCCGCTCGGATTCGAGGGCGGCGGCGATACGGGCGAGGAGCGGGGCGAGCGGATGGGCGTCGGTCATCGGCAACTCGGTGGCTGGGCGGCCCCGGCTCTTAGGCGCGGGCGCCGGCGTTTGCAAAGCTCGATGTGGTGGCTATATACGCGGCACACGCTCAAGCCGACCGGATCCGCCATGTTCATCCCCCCCGCCTACGCCCAGGCCGCCGGCGGCGGCGAGCCGAGCTTCCTCGTCTCGTTGCTGCCGCTGATTTTGATCTTCATCGTCTTCTGGTTCCTTCTCATCCGCCCGCAGCAGAAGCGGATGCGCGAACACAAAGAGATGGTGCAGGCGACCAAGAAGGGCGACAAGATCATCACCTCGGGCGGGCTCTACGGCACGGTCGCGCGCGTCATCGACGACAATGCGCTCGAAGTGGAGATCGCGCAGAACGTCAAGGTCAAACTGGCGCGCGCGACCATCAGCGAGAATCTTACGCGCGCCGAACAGAGCCAGACGCCCAAGGCCGCCAACGACCAGAGCAAAAGTGGTCAGAAGAAAGGCCTGCTCGATCGGTTGACCGGGCGCTGAAGGCGCGCCGTGCTGCGGGTCTCGAACGCCTTTGTCGCGAGCGTAGGTGCGATCTGCCTACTCGCCCTGATCTTCACGCTGCCGAACTTCTTCCCGCGCGACACGGTCGAAAATTGGCCGGGTTGGTTGCCCTCGGGGCAGATCAATCTCGGGCTCGACCTGCAGGGCGGCTCCCATCTGCTCTTGGAAGTGGACGTGGACGCGGTCGTCGAGGATCGGCTCGAGACGCTGGAGAGCGACGTCCGCCTCGCGCTCCGGTCCGAGCGCATCGGCTATCGCGGTCTCCGCGTGGGCGACGAGCGCGTCACCTTTCGCCTCGTCGATCCGGCGCAGCGCGACGCCGCCGCGGCGGCGATCGAGGAGCTGAACCCGCGTGGTTCGGTCAATCCGACCACCGGCGCCTTGGACTACCAGCGCCGCTACGACGTCGAGATCGAGGGCGACCGGGTCCGCATCGCCTTTTCGGAAGGAGGGTTGGAGGGGCTCGTCGATTCGGTGATCGAGCAGTCGCTCGAGGTCGTGCGGCGGCGAATCGACGAGCTCGGCACCCGCGAGCCGACGATCCAGCGCCAGGGCGAGGACCGCATCCTTCTGCAGGTGCCGGGCGAGCGTGATCCCGCAGCGCTGCGGCGCCTGTTGGGCCAGACCGCCCAATTGACGTTTCACATGGTCGACATGGAGACCTCGCCGGCGGAGGTGCGTCGCGATGACGGTTCGACCCGCCGCATGGTCGTGCCGTCGGCGGAGACGACGGAGGCGGGCGAGCCGGACAACGAGTGGGTGCTGCGCCGGCGGGTCGAACTTTCCGGCGAGAGGCTGACCGACGCCCAAGCCACGTTTCAAGAGAACCAGCCGGTCGTTTCCTTTCGCTTCGACACCTCCGGCGCGCGCAAGTTCGCCGACATCACGAGCGACAACGTCGGCCGGCTGTTCGCCATCGTTCTCGACGACGAGGTCATCTCGGCGCCGCGGATCCAAGAGCCGATCACCGGAGGCAGCGGCGTCATCACCGGCGACTTTACCGTTCAAGAGGCCAACGAGCTGGCATTGCTGTTGCGCTCGGGCGCGCTGCCGGCGCCGCTGACCGTGCTGCAGGAGCGCACGGTGGGGCCCGATCTGGGCGCCGACAGCGTCGCCGCGGGCGAGATCGCCGGGATCATCGGCCTAACGCTCGTCGCCGGCTTCATGATCCTCTACTACGGCGTCTTCGGCATCGCCGCGGTGATCGCGCTCGGCGTCAACCTCGTGCTGATCACCGCGGGGCTCTCGACGCTCGGCGCCACGCTCACCTTGCCCGGCATCGCCGGGATCGTCCTCACCGTCGGCATGGCTGTGGACGCCAACGTGCTGATCTTCGAGCGCATCCGCGAGGAGGCGAAGAACGGTCGCGGCCCGATCGGCGCCATCGACGCCGGCTTCAAGGGGGCGATGCGCACGATCGTCGACGCCAACGTCACGACGCTGATCGCCGCGGTGCTCCTGTTTCAGTTCGGCTCCGGGCCGGTGCGCGGCTTCGCGGTGACGCTCGCGATCGGCATCTTGAGCTCGATGTTCTCGGCCATCATGGTCACCCGCCTGTTGGTCAGCCTCTGGTATCAGCGCACACGCCCGAAGGCGTTGCCGCTTTGATCACGTCCGCTCCGGGATCTCGGTTTTGCGCAGCATCCGCTTCTTCCAAGAGACGCCGACCTTGCCGTTCATGCGCTGGCGGCGGCCGGCGGCGATCGGCTCGAGCGTGCTCGCCGTCCTGTCGCTCGTCTTGGCCTTCACCTTCGGCCTCAATCTCGGCATCGATTTCCGCGGCGGCACCCTCATGGAAGTGCGCACGCCAGAGCCGGTCGAGCTCGGTGAGCTGCGCTCGGAACTGGGCGGCCTGGGCCTCGGCGAGGTGGCGCTGCAGGAGTTCGGCTCGCCCAACGACGTTCTGATCCAGATCGAGGCGCAGCAGGCCGGCGGCGACGACGCCGAGATCGCTGCCGCCCAAGCGGAAGCGGTCGAGCTCGTCGAGGACCGGCTCGTCGACCTCTACGGCGACGAGGTGAGCTTACGCCGCACGGAATTCGTCGGCCCCACGGTCTCCGACGAGCTCTTCACCGCCGGCATTATGGCGGTCTCTTTCGCGCTCGTCGCCATTTTGGTCTATGTGTGGTTGCGCTTCGAGTGGCAGTTCGGCGTCTGCGCCGTGCTCGCCCTTGCTCACGACGTCATTTTGACGGTCGGGATGTTCGCGGTGACCCGCCTCGAGTTCAACCTCGCCACCGTCGCCGCCATCTTGACTATCGTCGGCTACTCGCTCAACGACACCGTCGTCGTCTTCGACCGGGTGCGGGACAACCTCCGCAAGTACAAGCGGTTGTCGATCGCCGAGCTGTTGGACAAGAGCTTGAACGAGAACCTGTCGCGCACGCTCGTGACGAGTCTCACCACGCTGTTGGCGCTCTTGGCCCTGTTCGTCATCGCCGGCGGCGCGATCCGGGGCTTCACGGTGGCGTTGATCTGGGGCGTCCTCATCGGCACCTACTCGTCGCTCTACATCGCCACGCCGGCGCTGTTGGCCTTGAACATGCGGCGGCAGGCCGAGCCCGAGGCGCCGGAGGGCGAGCCCGCCACCTGAGCCCACCAGCCGGGAGAGGGTCCTTGGAGTTCACCCCGCTGCGCGCCGGCGAACGGCTCACCGTCGAAGGCTACGGCGCCGGCACCTTCAAGGTCGCCGGCGGCGAGGTCGCCGGCTCGATGCTGATCCGCGCCGAGCGCTTCGATCCCTGGCCCGTCGACGACGTGCGGGCCATCGGCGAGCCCGGCACGGCACCCTTGAAGGCGCTCGCCGGCGAGATCGACGTGCTTCTGGTCGGGACGGGCGCGACGCTGGTGCCGCTGGCACCGTCGGTGCGAAGCGAGCTCCGCACGGCCGGGCTCGGCGTCGAGATCATGAACACGCCGGCGGCGTGCCGAACCTACAACCTCCTCGTCGCCGAGGGCCGGCGGGTCGCCGCGGCGGTGGTGGCGATGCCGCCGGCGTGAGCCGCCGCGCTCGCCCGGACGCCACCGCCTGCGGGTTCAACAGGCGTAGCCGGCGCGCGCCGGCACGTGCGCTGTTCCGGCAGGCGGTCCGGCAGGTCGTGCCGGCCCGTCGGGCGACCCCGGCACCGTCGCCGGCACCGTCGCCGGTAGCGCCCTGTAAGGTCCTTCTCAGGCGGCGGCTTGGTTCTGGGCGACCACCTCCTCGGCGATCTTGTCGGGTACCACGTCCAGGCGGTCGTGCCGCCACTCGAAGAAGCCGACGCCTTGCGTCTGCGAGCGCAGGTTGATCACCAGATCGGTCATCTCGCCGTGGGGCAGGTGCACCTTGACCTCGTCCCAGCCGGGCCAGTCCGCCTTGGGCTCGAAGCCGAGGATCTGACCACGCTTTTGGGTGACGAGCTGGAGAACCTTGGAGGTGTGCTCGCTCGGCACCGAGACCGTGACCTCGTCGATCGGCTCCAACAGCACGGGAGAGCAGCGCGGCAAGCCCTCCTTGAGGGCGAGCGCCACGGCCATCTTGAAGGCCATCTCGGAGCTGTCCACGGTGTGGAACTGGCCGTCGGTGAGGGTCACGGCGACGTCGACCACGGGAAAGCCGAGCGGGCCCTTTTGAAAGAACTCGCGCGCGCCTTCCTCCACGGCGGGGATGTACTGCTTCGGTACCGCACCCCCGACGATCCGGTTTTCGAACAGGAAGCCTTCGCCGCGCCCCAAGGGTCGAATGTCGATCTTGACATCACCGAACTGGCCGTGGCCGCCGGACTGCTTCTTGTGGCGGCCGTGCGCCGAGGCCGACTTACGGATGGTCTCGCGATAGGGGGTGGCCGGGCGGCTGCCGGTGATCGCGAGCTTGTACTTCTGCACCAAGCGCTCGAGCGCCAGCTTCACGTGGACGTCACCCTGGCCCCAGAGCAGGGTCTGGCGCAGCTCCGGGTCCGATTCGACCTGAAGGCTGGGGTCCTCTTCGGTGAGCTTGGCGAGGGCGGCCGACAGCTTGACCTCGTCGGCGCGGTTCTCCGGGCGGATGGCGAGGGCGTACATCGGCGCCAGCACCGGCGCGGTCGGCAGCGCTGGCGGCTCGCCGTTGGTGGTGAGAACCTGGCCGGTGGTCGCGTCCTCCAACCGGCCGAGCCCGACGATCGCGCCGGTCGGCGCTTCGCCGACGCTCTTCTGCTCGCCGCCGAGGAGCCGGTACACCCCCGACAGGCGATTGCCGCCGAGCGTCATCCCGTCCTTGACCGGCCCGCGCCAGACGCGGGCGAGGGAGAGCTTGCCGGCGTGGGGCTGATGCACCGTCTTGAGCACCTGCACGACCGGTGAGCCGTCGCCGTCGAGCCCGACCCGCGCGGCCGCCACCTCCGCCATCGGGGCCTCGCGCTCCAACGCCTCCAAGAGGCGCCGGACCCCCATGTCCTGCTCGGCGACCCCCATGAACACCGGCACGACCTGATCGGCGCCGAGCGTCTTCTGCAGGTCGCGCAGGACCTGCTCGGTCGGCGGCTCCTGGTCCTCGAGCAGCGTCTCGAGCAGGTCGTCGTCGAAGTCGGCGAGCGTTTCCAGCATCTCCGCGCGCGCCTGCTGCTCGCGCTCGCGGTAGTCCTCGGGCAGGGCGATCGTCGAGGAGGCCTTGCCGGGCTGGTACTGGTAGGCCTGCTCGGTCAAAAGGTCGACATAGCCGACCAGGCCGTCGCCGCGCCCGATCGCGTACTGGTGCGGCACCACCGGCCGGGCGCTGACCATCCGGATGGCGTCGAGGAGATCGCGGTAGCGCTGATCCGAGCGGTCCATCTTGTTGATGAAGACCACGTGCGGGATGTCGAGCGAGTCGAGGAGGTGGAGGAACGGTGCCGCCGCGATCATGCGCTCGCCCACCGGCTCGACGACGATGATGGCGAGGTCGACGCCGGGAAGCACGTTGCGGCCCTCTTGGGCGAGTTCGACGGCGCCGGGCGTGTCGAGCAGCGTGAGGTCGACGGCGTCGTGGACGATGTTGGCGGCGGTGACCTCGGTGGTCATCTGGCGGGCCTTGGCTTCCGGGTTCGGATCGCCCAGGACGAAGCCCTCGTTGGCGCGGCCGCGGCGCGGAAGCGCTCCGGCGATGTAGGCCAAGCTCTCGAACAGCGTCGTCTTGCCGCTGCCGGCGGGGCCGACCAGTGCCACGGTGAGCGTCCGGTTCGGACCGTCCATCAGCCAACCTCCCGAGGTTCGTTCACAGCCGCCTGCCGACCGGTGCGTCGGCCGGCGCGCCTCAAGGGGCCAGCGCCGCCGACCCGGGTCGGCAGGCTAGGCTGCAACGCCGCATCGATGCAGGCAAGCGCGCTCGCCCCTTGCGGACCTTCGCCTTTTGGAGTGTGTGATGGGAGAGGAGCCGCGGACGGGGAGGGTGCCGTGGATTGCCGCCAGATCGACCGCCTGCTGGAAGCCAATCTCGAGGGCCGGCTGAGCGGCTTCGAGCGCATGACCCTGCGTCAGCACCTGAAGACCTGTCGCGCCTGTCGCGCCAAGGTCGACGCGATGACGGCGTTCTCCGAACGCGTCGAGAAGACGCTGGCCGGCGCCGAAGGCCCGGACTGGCGCCGGCTCGCGCCTCCGGCCGCGACCACGTCGGCGGCGCCGGCGGTGGGCGCCGTGGCCGGGGCCGGCCGGGTAGGGCGCG
>JBKHCM010000122.1:0-9877 GCA_046541805.1 Alphaproteobacteria bacterium | reverse complement strand
GGCGCTGAGCCGGCGCGAGCGCCGGCGGCGTCGGCGTCCTCAGGCCGGCACGCGCGGGTCGGCGAGACCGTGGCGGCCGCCGCGCCGGCGGCCGCCGAGGCGCGCGAGCGCGGTCACGTCCTCGAGGGTCTGGCGGGTCACCAGTCCGAGAAGCCGGCCGGCGGGGTCGACCACGCCGACGGCGGGGCGCTCCGAGCCCTCGAGGAGCCGGGTCGCCTCGGCGAGATCGCTGCCGGGCTCGACCGTCGCGAGGTCCGGCAACATCGCCTCGACGACCGGGCCGTCGGCGCCACGCGCCTTCAGCGCCGCCAGCATCGCGGCGTAGGTCAAGACGCCGCACGGCCGACCGTCGAGGTCGCAGACCACGAAGGCGTGCTCGCCGGTGCGCAGCCGGCGCTCGACCGCGTCGGCGAGCCGGGCGCCGCGACCGAGCCGGGCGATCTGCGTGCGCATCGCGTCCGCGCAGCGAAGCCCGACCGCCGCCGCGCGCGTCGCGGCCATGCGGTTCTCCGCCTCCGCCGCCAGGAAGATGAACGCCGCGACCAGTACCAGGAGGAGGTTGCCGCCGGCGAGGCCGAGCAGCGCGAGCAGGATGGCGAAGCCCTGTCCCGTCCGCGCCGCGATCAGGGTGCCGCGGGCATGGCCGCGCCACAGCGACAACAGCGCGCGCAGCACGCGCCCGCCGTCCATCGGGAAGGCCGGCAAGAGATTGAAGGCCGCGATGAAGAGGTTGGCGTAGAGCACTCGGCCGACGAGGCCGCCCGTGGTCGTCTCCAGCGTGGCGGCGAAGCTCGGCAGCCCGCCCATCGCGACCACCAGGACCGCCGCGATCACGAGGTTCACGGCCGGGCCGGCGAGGGCGACGACGATCTCCTGACGCGGCGTCTCCGGCATGCGCTCCATCCGCGCCAACCCGCCGATCGGCAGCAGCACGACCTCCGGCGTGCGCACGCCGTAGCGCCGCGCCGCCAGGATGTGCCCGAACTCGTGGAGGAGCACGCAGCCGAACACCGCCGCGATGAACGTCACCGCCGCGACGCCCAGCGCCGCGCCGCCCTGGGCCCAGGCGACCGCGCCGATCACCGCCAGGAGCACGAGGAAGGTGACGTGGAGGCGGACGGCGGTGCCGTAGACGCGCCCGACGGTGAGCGAGAAACGCATGGATCAGACCTTTGGCTGTCGCGATCTGAACTTGACATGGAGGAGCGACGCGTTCTCGCAAGCGGGTGCGACCAGGCGCGTCCGTCCCCGCCGCGGCGACGGCGGTGCCGTTGGTGTCGCCTTCACCGCCGCCTTCGCGCGCGGACCGGGTTCTGGGCGCCGACGGCGAAGCTGCGCGCGCCATAGACGTCGACGAGGGGCCCGATTGCGCAGGCGGCAGCCGAAGGACGCGGTCGCCGCGCGCAAGCGTCTCGACGGCGTGAACGGACGGTGCCGGGGCCACCGGCCCGCGCCCGAAGAGATCCGTCTCTTGCCAGGCCGCGGGGCCGCCGGCGCGTCCTCGAACGCCCGTAGAGCGGTTCTTGCGCCTCCTTCGAGGCGACGACGCGCGCCGGCATGGCGTTGAGGTGGATGTTCCGCCTTGTCGGCCGGGCCTCGGCGCTTCTAGGTGCGGGCGCGGCTGGGGCGCCGCGCCCTTGTCAAAGGGAGCCGAGATGCCGGACGACGTCGAGCTGCCGTTCACGCGGGCGGAATACGACCGGCGCCTCGCCAAGCTGCGCGCGGCCATGGCCGCGCGCGGGCTCGACGCGCTGGTGGTGAGCGATCCCTCCAACATGGCCTGGCTCACCGGCTACGACGGCTGGTCCTTCTACGTCCATCAGGCCGTCGTCGTCGGCCTCGACGCCGAGCCCTTGTGGTGGGGGCGCGGCCAGGACGCCGCCGGTGCCCGCCGCACGGTCTGGATGGGCGAGGACCGGATCCGCGGCTATCGCGACACCTACGTCCAATCCACCGAGCGCCATCCGATGCAGCATCTGGCGGCGCTGTTGCGCGACGAGGGCCACGGCCGCGCCCGCATCGGCGTCGAGCTCGACAACTACTGGTACTCCGCCGCCGCCGACCGCGCGCTCAGGGCGTCGCTGCCGGCGGCGACGTTCGCGGACGCCACCGCGCTGGTGAACTGGCAACGCGCGGTGAAGTCCGAGGCCGAGCTCGCCTACATGCGGCGGGCGGCGCGCATCGTCGAGCGCATGCACGACGTCATCCGCGCCGAGATGCGCCCGGGCGTTCGCAAGTGCGACCTCGTCGCCAAGCTCACCGCCGCCGGCATCGAGGGCGCCGACGGCCATGGCGGCGACTACCCGGCGATCGTGCCGCTCTTGCCCACCGGCCCCGCCGCCGCCGCCCCGCACCTGACCTGGGACGACAAGCCCTTCGCGCGGGGGGCCGCCACCTTCTTCGAGATCGCCGGCTGCTACCGCCGCTACCACGCGCCGTTGTGCCGCACGGTCCATCTGGGCCCGCCGCCGCCCTTCATGCGCGAGGCCGAGCGCGCCTTGCTCGACGGCCTCGAGGCCGGCATCGACGCGGCGCGCGCCGGCAACCGCGCCGCGGACGTCGCCAACGCGCTGCACGCCACCCTCGCCGCGGCCGGGATCCACCGCGACGCCCGCTGCGGCTATCCGATCGGGCTCAGCTACCCACCCGACTGGGGCGAGCGCACGATCAGCTTTCGCGCCGAGGACACCACGATCCTCGAGCCGAACATGACCTTCCACTTCATGCCCGGCCTGTGGGCGGACGACTGGGGCCTCGAGATCACCGAGAGCATCGTCATCCGCGAGCAGGGCCCCGCCGAGTGCCTCGCCCACTACCCGCGCGAGCTCGTGGTGGTGGACTGACGCCCGAAGGCTCGGGCCCGCCCCGCGCCCGCTCGCGCCGCCCCCCTCGGGCCGGCTCGTGCCGGCGGCGGGCCGGCGGCACCCGAGGAACGGCCGCCGGACCGTCGCCGCCGCCCGCGGCTCAGGCCACCTTGAGGCGCTTTTGCAGCTCGCTCGACGAGGTCGTGTACTGAAAGCGCAGGCGCTCGCCCGGCCGCGCGTGGTGGAAGGCGCCGTGGGCGGCCAGCGCCGCCTCGTGGAAGCCCGAGAGGATCAGCTTGAGCTTGCCTGGATAGGTGTTGATGTCGCCGATGGCGAACACACCCGGCGTCGAGGTCTCGAACTTCTCGGTGTCGACCTTGATGAGCTTGCCGTTCTCGAGGTCGAGCTGCCAATCGAGGATCGGGCCGAGGCGCATGTCGAGGCCGAAGAACGGCAGCAGCCGCTGGCAGACCAGGCGCACCGCACCCTCCTTGGTCGAGACCTCGACCGCCGCGAGCTCGCCCTTAGGCGCCTCCAGCCCGGCGAGCTCGCCGAGCACGAAGCGCATGCGGCCGGCGTCGACCGCGGCCATCACCTCGGCGACGGACGCCGGCGCGGCGCGAAAACGGTCGCGGCGGTGCACCAGCGTCAGGCTCTTGGCGGAATCGAGCAGGGTCAGCACCCAGTCCATCGCGCTGTCGCCGCCGCCGACGACGACGATGTCCTTGTCGCGGAAGTCGTCCTTGCGGCGCACGGCGTAGTGCACGCCCTTGCCCTCGAGCGCGTCGAGGCCCTCGAGCTTGGGCTTGCGCGGCACGAAGCTGCCGCAGCCGGCGGCGACGAAGACGGCGGCGGCGTCGACCTCGACGCCGTCCTCGCTGAGGACGCGAAAGCGACCGTCCCCGCGCTTGGCCAGGGTGAGGACGCGCTGGCCGAGGCGGAAGGTGGGCTCGAAGGGCGCCGCCTGCTGCATCAGGCGATCGGTCAGCTCCTGGCCGGAGACGACGGGCAGGCCGGGAATGTCGTAGATCGGCTTTTCCGGATAGAGCTCGGCGCACTGCCCGCCGGGTCGGCTCAGACTGTCGATCACCACCGTCTCGAGACCCAAAAGGCCGAGCTCGAAGACGGCGAAGAGGCCCACCGGTCCGGCGCCGACGACGACGACGTCGGTCGACAAGCGCTCGCGGACGGGGATCTCGGCGTCCTCGGCGGCTGCCATATCGCGTTACCTCCACTTGCTCCGAAGGCCGCATGGACCGCGACCCGGCGCCTGGTGCAAGAGTTTTCTCACGGAATCCGGTGGGGACGATGCCGCTGAACGACGCGTTCGCGGCAGCGACACGCCGGGCCGCGACCTTCGACCACAGCGTGAAGTTGCGCCCGATCAAGGCGCACCGACCAATGTGGCGTTTTCCTCGCCCTCACAAGCGCGTTTCGCTGCGCTTCTGCAATGATGCGTTGGGGAGACTTCGAATGATCCGCCTTTCGCCCGCCTTCGCCTGAACCTTCGGCATGTTCCAGGTGCGCCTGCACGGTCGCGGTGGTCAAGGCGTCGTCACCGCTGCCGAGATGCTCTCGATCGCGGCGTTCCTCGAGGGCCGTCACGCCCAGGCCTTTCCGAGCTTCGGCTCGGAGCGGATGGGCGCGCCCGTGGTCTCGTTCTGCCGCATCGACGACAAGCCGATCCGGTTGCGCGAGCCCATTCTCGAGCCCGACGCGGTCATCGTCCAGGACGTGACGCTGTTGGGCGGCGTTCCGGTGTTTCAGGGGCTGAGCGCCGTGGGCTACGCGCTCGTGAATTCCGCCAAGACCCTGGCGGAGCTCGGCCTCGCCGACGCCCTCGACAAGATGCCGGCGGGGCACGTCCGCGTCGTGCCGGCGACGGAGCTCGCCAAGCGGCACGTCGGCCGGCCCGTGCCGAACGCGGCGCTCTTGGGCGCGTTCGCCGCGGTCACCGGATTGCTGCACTTCGCGTCCGTCGAAGCCGCCATCCGCGAGAAGTTCAAAGGTGCGGTGGGCGACGGCAACGTGACGGCGGCCCGCGCCGCCTTCGACGAGGTCGCCGTGCCCGCCTGATGCGCCCGAGGACGGGAGGAGGGGTTGAATGCTCAAGCAGATCGAAGGCAGCCGGGCCGTCGCCGAGGCGGTGGCGCTGTGCCGCCCGGAGGTCATCTGCGCCTATCCGATCACGCCCCAGACCCACATCGTCGAGGCCTGCGGCGAGTTCGTGAAGACCGGCCAGCTCCAGAACTGCGAGTTCATCAACGTCGAGAGCGAGTTCGCCGCCCTGTCGGTGGCGATCGGCGCGTCGGCGGCGGGCGCGCGGGCCTATACCGCCACCGCCAGCCAGGGCCTGCTGTTCATGGCCGAGGCGGTCTACAACGCCGCGGGCCTCGGCCTGCCGATCGTCATGACGCTCGGCAACCGGGCCATCGGCGCGCCGATCAACATCTGGAACGACCACTCCGACGCGATGTCGATGCGCGACGCCGGGTGGATCATGCTGTTCGCCGAGACCAACCAGGAGGCGGTCGACCTCCACATCCAGGCGTTCCGCCTCGCCGAGCAGCTCTCCTGCCCGATCATGGTCTGCATGGACGGCTTCATCCTGACCCATGCCTATGAGCGGCTCGAGATCCCCGATCAGGCCGCGGTCGACGCCTATCTCCCGCCCTTCGTGCCGCGCCAGGTGCTCGACCCCGCCGATCCCTACTCGATCGGCGCGATGGTCGGCCCCGAGGCCTTCACCGAGGTGCGCTACCTCGCCCACGACAAGCAGCTGCAGGCGCTCGAGGTGATCCCGGAGATCGCCGGCGCCTTCGCCGACCAGTTCGGGCGCGAGTCGGGCGGGCTCTTTCACACCTACCAGGTGGAGGGCGCGGCCACCGTGGTGGTGACGATAGGCTCGCTCGCCGGCACCCTCAAGGACGCGGTGGACGAGCTGCGCCAGGAGGGCCCGCAGGTCGGCGTGGTCTCGCTCTCCTGCTATCGCCCCTTCCCGCGCGCGGAGCTGCGCCAGGCGCTCGCCCACGCCCGCCGCGTCATCGTCGTCGAGAAGGCCGTGGCCCCGGGCGCCGGCGGCGTCGTCTCGATGGACCTGCGGATGGCGCTGCAGGGCGTCGACTGCCACGTCAAGACCGTCATCGCCGGGCTCGGCGGCCGGCCGGTCACCTCGCCGTCGCTGCAGTCGATGCTGCGCCGCGCGCTCAAGGGCGAGCTCGCCGACCTGCACTTCCTCGACCTCAACCGCGGCATGGTCGATCGCGAGCTGGCGCGCCAGCGCCGCGGCATCGCCACCGGCCCCGTCGCCGAGAACCTCTTGAAAGACGTCGCCACCCACGGCGCCGATTGAGGACCTTGATGCCCCACACCAAGCTCGACGAGCTTTCCGACCAGCAGAAGGTGAAGTTCTACCAGAAGGGGACCTTCACCGTCGGCAACCGCCTGGTCGATCCCGAGAACCGCGGCGTGCAGGCCAGCGAATCGCGCTCGAACGCCATCACCTCGGGCCATCGGGCGTGCCAGGGCTGCGGCGAGGCGCTGGGTGCCCGCTACGCCATCGACGCCGCCATGCGCGCCACCGGCAACCAGGTCATCGCGGTCAACGCCACCGGCTGTCTCGAGGTCTTCTCGACGCCCTACCCCGAGACCTCCTGGCAGCTGCCGTGGATGCACTCGCTCTTCGGCAACGCGCCGGCGGTCGCCACCGGCGTGGCGGCGGCGATGAAGGTCAAGGGCAGGCACCAGGTGCGCACCATCGCCCAGGGCGGCGACGGCGGCACCACCGACATCGGCTTCGGCTGCCTGTCGGGGATGTTCGAGCGCAACGACGACGTGCTCTACATCTGCTACGACAACGAGGCGTACATGAACACGGGCGTGCAGCGCTCGAGCGCGACGCCCCCCACCGCCCGCACGGCGACGACGCCGGCCTTGGGCGACGCCCCCGGCAACGTCTTCGGCACCGGCAAGAACGTGCCGCTGATCGCGCTCGCCCACAACATCCCCTACGTGGCGACGGCGTCGGTGGCGAACCTGCACGACCTCGAGCGCAAGGTGCAAAAGGCGATGAGCCTCAAGGGCGCGCGCTACATCCACATCTTCGTGCCCTGCCCGCTCGGTTGGGGCTCGGCGGCGGAGGACACGATCAAGGTGGCGCGGCTCGCCTCCGAGTGCGGCCTCTTCCCGTTGTGGGAGGGCGAGCTCGGCGTCGTCACCCGCTCCAACCCGATCCGGCGCAAGGTGCCCGTCGAGGACTACCTCAAGACGCAACGGCGCTTCGCGCACCTCTTCAAGCCCGAGCGGGACGAAGGGCGCCTGGCCGCGCTCCAGCGCATGGCCGACCACAACATCGAGCGGTTCGATCTGCGCCGCGAGGACAAGGAGCCCGCGATATGAGCGTGCTGCACCCGACCGTCCCCTTCGCCATCACGCTCGAGAAGGCGACCAGCCTTCAGAACAAGACCGGCTCCTGGCGCACCATGCGGCCGCAATACGTCGACCGCCTGCCGCCCTGCAACAACGCCTGTCCCGCCGGCGAGAACATCCAGGCCTGGCTCGGCTTCGCCGAGGAGGGCGACTACGAGGCCGCCTGGCAGCAGATCATGGTGGACAACCCGATGCCCGCGATCATGGGCCGGGCCTGCTACCACCCTTGTGAGGGCGCCTGTAACCGCAAGTTCATCGACAGCGAGGTCAACATCCACGCCGTCGAGCGCTTTCTGGGCGACGAGGCCATCCGCCGTGGCTGGACGCCCCGCTGGGACACGCCCGACACCGGCCAAAAGGTGCTGGTGATCGGCGCCGGCCCGGCCGGGCTCTCGGCGGCCTATCATCTCCGCCGCATGGGCCACCACGTCACCATCTACGAGGCCGGCCCGGTGGCGGGCGGGATGATGCGCTTCGGCATTCCGGCCTACCGGCTGCCGCGCGACGTCGTCACCGCCGAGATCGCGCGCATCGAGGCCATGGGCGTCGAGATCGTCTTGAACCGCAAGGTTGAGGACATCCAGGCCGACATGCGGGCCGGCGGCTTCGACGCCTGCTTTCTCGCCATCGGCGCGCATCTCGCCAAGCGGGTCGACATCCCGGCCCCCGATGCCAGCAAGATTCTCGACGCCGTGGGTGTGCTGCGCGAGATGGAGACCTCCGAGAACCCGCCGATGCTGGGCCGCCGCGTCGTCGTCTACGGCGGCGGCAACACCGCGGTCGACGTGGCGCGCACCGCCAAGCGGCTGGGCGCCGCGGAGGCGATCATCGTCTACCGCCGCAACCGCGAGAAGATGCCGGCGCACGACTTCGAAGTGCAGGAGGCGCTGGACGAGGGCGTCATCCTCAACTGGCTCTCGACCATCAAGGAGATCGGCGAGGGCGGCGCCTTCAAGGTCGAGAAGATGGCGCTCGACGCGGAGGGCTACCCGCAGCCGACGGGCGAGTACGAGACCATCGAGGCCGACACCCTCGTCCTGGCGCTCGGCCAGAACGTCGACACCTCCTTCATCGACAAGGTGCCGGGCGTCGAGATCACCGCCGACGGCGTCATCCAGGTCGACCGCCAGATGATGACCGGCTTCAAGGGCCTGTTCGCCGGCGGCGACATGGTCCCGGCGGAGCGCACCGTCACCGTCGGCATCGGCCACGGCAAGAAGGCGGCGCGCTGCATCGACGCCTATCTCCGCGGCGAGACCTACCAGCCCCTGCCCAAGCACGAGCTCGCCGACTTCGCCAAGCTCAACACCTGGTACTACACCGACGCGCCGGTGACCGTGCAGCCGACCCTCGACGAGGTCCGCCGCCAGACCACCTTCGACGAGGTCCACGGTGGGCTGGACGAGACCAACGCGCTCTACGAGGCCCGACGCTGCTTGAGCTGCGGCAACTGCTTCGAGTGCGACAACTGCTACGGCGTCTGCCCCGACAACGCGGTCTTGAAGCTCGGCCCGGGCAAGCGGTTCAAGATCGACCTCGATTACTGCAAGGGCTGCGGGCTGTGCGCGGCGGAGTGCCCCTGCGGCGCGATCAAGATGGTGCCGGAGGAGCTCTGAGGACGGCGTTTCCGCGTTGTCACCGCCGAGCCGGGCGGCCATTGTCGCGCGTGCTGCTCGGGGAGGCTCGATGACCGCTTCGCTCGGGCTCGACATCGACGACGAGACCGCCGCCCGGCTCCGGGCGTTGAGTGAGACCCACCATCGCTCGCTCGCGGACCTCGCGCGCGAGGCCATCGCCGCGTAGCTCGAGCGTGAAGAGGAACGGGCCGAGGACGAGGCGCGGTGGCAGCGCTACCTGGCCACCGGCGAGGCGATCGACCATGACCGCGTCGCCGCTTGGCTCGAGCGGATCGGGACCGACGACGAGCGCCGTTGCCCACGCTGAAATGGCTGCCCGAGGCGCTCGCCGACCTCGACCGCCTGCTCGGGTTTCTGCGCGAACGGGACCTGCGCGCCGCAAACCGAGCGGCGCTCACCATCCGGCGTCACGCGGACGCGCTTCGCACCGCAAGGGCGATCGGAAGCCCGATGCATGACGGCTCGATCCGACGCCAACTGGTCATCCCCTTCGGTGCGCGTGCCTACGTCCTTCCCTACCGCCTCGATGCCGAGGGCAACGTCGTCGTCATCCGGGTCTGGCACGGCCGCGAACGCCGCGACTGAAGGCGTCAGCGAGCAAGCCTACAGATCGTCGTCGGGGTGGCGGCGCATGTAGAGGTCGCGGTGGACGCCGACGCCCAGCGCCAGGCCGCAGCCGACCATGACCGTGATCATCACCCTACGGTGACGGTTCAGATCACCTCGACGAGCGTCACCGCCAGCGCCGTGGCGGCGAGGATGGTGCCCACGAGCCAACGCAGCTGTCGGGCCGCGTGGGCTTCCATGTCGGTGCGAAGGCTCGCGATCTCGGCGCGCAGTTCCGCCCTTAACTCCGCGATCTGGGTCTGCAAGGCGCCGGCGCGGCCTTCCAGATCTCCGCGCACGCCGGCGATCTCCGTGCGCAGTTCGGCGACCTCGGTGCGCAGTTCGGTGCGCAACTCGGCGATCTGGGTCTGCAAGGCGCCGGCGCGGCCTTCCAGATCTCCG
>JBKHCM010000121.1:0-9887 GCA_046541805.1 Alphaproteobacteria bacterium | reverse complement strand
GCGCCTCGCCAAAGCTCGCAAACTTCGGCCCGGGGCGCGCCTCGCGCTCGGCCTCGGAGGCCTGCGCGCGCCGGCGGCTCGGCTTCGCCGCGGGCGCCGCGCTCGGCGCCTCGCTCGACACCGCCGCCGCGAGCGGATCGAAGCTGGGGATCGCGCCACCCACCAATTTCTCGATCTTGGCGAGCCGGCGGGCGTCGTCGTCGGTGGCGAAGGTGAAGGCGCGGCCCTTGCGGCCGGCGCGCCCGGTCCGCCCGATGCGGTGCACGTAGTCGTCGGCGTGGCTCGGCACGTCGAGATTGATGACGACCGGCATGTCGGAGATGTCGAGCCCGCGCGCGGCGACGTCGGTGGCGACGAGATAGTCGACCTCGCCGCGCTTGAAGGCGTCGAGCGTCGCCTGACGATGCGCCTGCTCGAGGTCGCCGTGGATGTCGCGGGCGTTGTAACCCTTGCGCTGCAGCTTGCGGGTCACCGTGCCGACGTCGCGCTTGCGGTTGCAGAAGATGATCGCCTTGTCGACGCCGTGCGCCGCGAACAGTCGCTCGAGGGCATCGGTCTTCTTGTCCTGGGCGAGCTTGACGAGCCGCGCCTCGATGTTCGACGCCGTCGTCGCCGGGCGCGCCACTTGAACCTCGAGCGGGTCCTTGAGAAACTGATCGGCGAGCCGGCGGACCTCCTTGGGCATGGTCGCCGAGAACAGCATCGTCTGTTCGCGCCGCGCGATCAGCTTGGCGATGCGCTCGACGTCGGGGATGAAGCCCATGTCGAGCATGCGGTCGGCCTCGTCGATGACGAAGATGCTGACCCCGCCCAACAACACCTTGCCGCGCTCGAACCAGTCCAAAAGCCGCCCCGGCGTCGCGATCAGCACGTCGACGCCGCGGTCCAACAACTTTTCTTGATCGCCCATGCCGACGCCGCCGATGATCAGCGCCATCGTCAGCTTCACGTACTTGCCGTATTTGGTGAAGTTGTCGGCAGTCTGGCTCGCCAGCTCGCGCGTCGGGCTCAAGATCACCGAGCGCGGCATGCGCGCGCGCGCCCGCCCGTGCAGGAGATGGTGGAGAATCGGGAGGACGAAGGCCGCGGTCTTGCCCGTGCCCGTCTGTGCGATCCCGACGAGATCCCGCTTTTGAAGGATGGCCGGAATGGCCTTGGCCTGAATCGGGGTCGGCGCCGTGTAGCCGGCGTCGACGACGGCGCGGGTAACTTCGTCGCACAGCCCGAGTTCGGTGAAGCTCGGCGAACCCTGGGTGCCTTCGGTCAACGAACGTCCAATGGTTGGTAACTACGGTCGCCGTCGGGGTGTACGATTCGCGGCGCCGATGTCAATGTCGCAGGTGTCGTCGATGCATCCGAGTGAAGTCGTGTCGCCCCCCGAACCCGCTGCGATCCAACCGCAACCGCTTTTGGACGCCGGTCGCTCGCAGTTCCTCGTCGTCGATGTGCAAAGCGGGCTGGCCGCCGCGATGCCCGAGGGCGTGCGCCGGCGCGCGCTCGCCGGCCTCGAGCTGCTCGCCCGCGCCGGCGCCGCGCTCGGCGTGCCCGCCACCATAACCGAGCACGTGCCCGAGCGCCTCGGCACCACGGTGCCGGCGCTGGGCGCGGCGCTCGGCGATGCCACCGTGCTCCCGAAAACCCACTTCTGCGCCGCCGCCGATCCGGCGATCGCAGCGCACCTCGACGCGCTGGACCGGCCGCAGATCGTGGTCGCCGGCATGGAGACCCATGTCTGCGTGCTCCAGGCGGCGCTCGTCCTGGCCGCGCGCGGCTACGCGGTCCATCTCGCCTTCGACGCCAGCGCGGCGCGCGCCGAGGCCGATGCGGCGCTCGCCTGCGACCGCGCGCTGCTGGCGGGGATCGTGCCGGTGAGCGCGGACATGGTCGCGTTCGAGTGGCTCCGGCGGGCGGACCATCCCGCCCGGCGCGCCGTGATCGCGGCGGTGAAGGCGAAAGGCGCGGCGCTCGGCGATCAGCCGGCGTAGGCCAGCCAGTCGCGCAGCAGCGCCGTCACCGCCACCGGCTGATCCATCGTCACGAGATGGCCGGCCTGCTCGACCACCGCGAGGCGCGCGGTGGGGATGGTCGCGGCGAGCGCGCGATGCGCGTCCACCGGCGTCACCGGATCGTCGCGGCCGCCGAGCACCAGGGTAGGACAGGCGATGCCGGTGGGAACGTCGCGCTGATCGGGACGCTGCATGATCGCTTCGACCTGTCGGGCGTAGCGCTCCGGGCCGAGCGCCGTCACCATCGCTCGCACCGCCGCGACGTGGTCGGCGCGCGCGCGCGTCTTCGGGCCGAGCAGCATGGGCACGACCATCTCCACTTGGCCCGCGAAGTCGCCGCCGCGCACGCGCTCGATCGACGCTTGGCGCAGCGCGGTCACCGGCGGCGGGTCGGGCTCATGGCTGGTCGCCAGAAGGGCGAGGCGGGTCACCCGCGCGGGCGCGCGGCGCAGGATCTCGAAGGCGACGACCCCGCCCAGCGACAGGCCGGCGAGGGCGAAGCGGGTGGGCGCCTGGGCGAGGATCGCCTCGGCCATGGCGGCGACGCTGTCGACGTCCGGCAGATCGACGAAGCGGGGGTCGGCCACCTCGCCCAGATGGTCGAGCTGATGGTCGAACAGCCGGCGATCGGTGAAGGCGCCGGGCACGAACAGGACGGTCTCGCTCATCGTGCGTCTCTCATCCGCCGTCGGCGGGGGCCTCCGGCCGGGCGACCTTGATCTCCGGCCCGTGACGGACGAGCCAGAGCACCAGCCCGATCGCCGGCAGCGCGAAGAACGTGGAGGTGACGAAGAACCACGTCCACCCCACCGCATCGGCGTAGAAGCCCGAGGAAGGCACGATCACGAACTTGCCGAGGAGCTGCATGAACGAGGTCAACAGCGCGTACTGCACCGCGGTGTAGTGCACGTTGCAGAGCGCGGAGAGGAAGGCGACGAAGACGGCCGTGCCGATGCCCGAGGAGAGGTTCTCGATCGCGATCGTGGCAACGAAGACCGGCAAGAGTGGCCCGGTCCAAGTCAGTACCACGAACGTCAAATTCGAGCCCGCCATCAGCACGGCGGCGACGACCATGGCCTTGAGGATGCCGATGCGGAAGACGACGACGCCGCCGACGAGGCCGCCCGCTACCGTCATCCAGACCCCGAAGAGCTTGGTGACGTCGGCGATCTGCGCCTTGGTGAACCCCATGTCGATGTAGAACGGGTTGGCCAACAGCGTCAGCAGCACGTCGCTCGCCTTGAACACCGAGATCAGGACGAGGATGACGACGGCCACCAGGACACCGTGGCGTTGGAAGAAGTCGCCGAAGGGCTCGACCACCGCGCTCGCGAGCCAGGCCTTGAAGCCACCTCCGCCGGTGGGGCGAGCGAAGCCGGAGCCCGGCGGTTCGGGCACGAGCAGCGCCGTCACCATGCCGACGGCGACCAGCCCCGCCATGACCGTGTAAGCCAGCGCCCAGTCGGCGGCGTCGGCGAGCCTGAGCGCGCCCCAGGTGGCGACGAACATGCCGACGCGATAGCCGAGGACGACGACGCCGGCCCCGGCGCCGAGCTTGCGCTCGGGCAGGCTCTCGACGCGGTAGGCGTCGATGACCACGTCCTGGCTGGCCGAGAAGAAGGCGACCGCGAGCGCCATCAGCGCCACGGTGAATAGCTCGCTCGCCGGATCCGTCTGGCCGAGCCCCCAGATCGCAACCATCAGGCCGATCTGCGCGGCCAGCATCCAGCCGCGCCGGCGCCCGAGCCAAGTCGTCAACGGCGGCAACGGCAGCCGGTCCATCAACGGCGCCCAGGCGAACTTGAAGGTGTAGGGCGCGAAGACGAAGCCGAAGAGCCCGATGGCGGAGCGGCTCACCTCGGCCTCGCGCAGCCAGGTGCTGAGCGTGCCGGCGACGAGCATCATCGGCAGGCCGGAGGCGAAGCCCAAGAACAGGATCGCGATCACCCGCCGGTCGGCGTAGATCGCCAAGCTCTCGCGCCACGCCCGCCAGCGTGTACCGGAGCCGTCGGCGCCGGCGAACACCCCCGCCCTCACCCGCTCGGGGCCTCCAACGCCACGATGTCGCCCGGGCCGAGTTCGGCATCCAGACCCACCCGCCGGGCATCGCGCTCGCGCCCGGCCGGCGTCAGCACCACGGCGACCTCACCGTCGTCGCGGGCACCGCCGGCCGCGGCAACCGCGTCGGCGACGGTCATGCCGGCGCGGTAGGGATAGCTGCCCGGGCGGTCGACCGCGCCCAGGATGAAGAAGGGGCGGACGCCGACGCGCTCGACGTCGACCTGCGGCTCACGCAGATAGCCGTCGGCGAGACCGGCCACGAGGCGATCGGCGAGTTCGTCGGCGCGCAGACCGTGCGCGTCGACGGACCCGAGCAGCGGCATCTCCAGCCGGCCGTCGGCGTCGAGCTCGTAGGTGGCGGAGAGCTCCGGCTGCCCGGCGACCGTGACGGCGACCCGCGCACCCGGACGCAACCCGTCCCCATCCTGGCGCGCGACCGCGGTCCGCGCCGCGTCCTCCCCGGCGGAGACGGTGCAGCCCACGACCAGGAGCATCAGCGCCAGCGCCGCCCAACGCCCGCCGCCGGTCACCGTCAGTACCGCCCCGTCAGGGTCAATGACACGATATTGCTGCTGAATTCGCGGTCGGCGTCGGTCGAGGTGCGCTCGCGAAACTGGTAGCCCGCCGAGACGCTCGCGTAGCGGTTCACGGCATAGGAAGCATCGACCCCGGCGGTGATGTCGTCGTCCTGACGCTCGCCCTCGGTGCGGTCGTCGCGCACATAGCCGACATTACCGCCGAGGGAGATTTGTCGCGTCAAGGCGTAGCTCAGGTCCAGGCCCAACCGCGTCCGCAGCGTGCTGCCGCCGGCGTCGTCGCCCGTGGCCGGCTCGAAGCCTTGCGAGCCGCCGAGGTTGAGCGTCGTCCGTGGCGACAGCGTCCAATCCAGATCGGCGTCGAACGAAAAGCTCAGGTCGTCGTCGGCATCCTCCTGGTCTTCGAAGCGGCGTTCGACACCGACGGCGAAGTCGCCGCTGACGACGCGGTCGAAATCGAGACCGGTGCCGATCCGCACCGACAGCGTCTCGAAGTCCTGGTCGTCGCCGTCGTCGACGTCGGTGATGAACGAGCCGGTTTGGACGAGGATCTGCTCCGGCTCGTCGAAGCGCACCAGCGTGTAGCCCAGGTTGAGGAAGACGCTGTAGTCACGGTCGAGGTCGTAGCCGACGCGAAAGTTGAGCGGGAACCGGGTGCGATCGCGATCGGCGTCGACATTGACGGTCTCGTCGGTGGGCACCAAAATCCCCGGCGCGATTTCATCAAAAACGGTGGCGTCGAGGCTCTGGTACGTGGTCCGAGCAAACCCGACGCTGGCGCGGGCGAAGGTGCGTTGCCAGTCCTTCGCCGCGGCGAGTCCGGCGTTGAAGCTGTTGATCGGGGTCGTCTCGCGCCGCAGCTCCCCGGTGAGCGCACGGTCGGGGTCGGTCTGGTCCTCCTGCGCCCGCGAAAAGCCGAACGACCCCGTGACGTCGAAGGTGCGTGAGACGTCCCAGCGTCCCGACATGTCGACGAAGTAGTTGTTGAAGTTCTGATCGGTTTGGTCAAGGTACCGTCCGATCGACGCGCCGGAGGTGATGGCGAAGGCGTGCCGCTGGGTATTCGCCTCGAACCTCACCGCGGGTGCGAGGGTGAAATACACGCCGTCCTCGAGCGAGGGATCGTCGTCGGGAACCGCGAAGACGTTGTCGTTGTAGACGCTGCTGACGCCGAGGCTTGGAAAGATGTTCCAGCGCTCGGTGCGCACGCCGAGCGTCTCGAGGCCTCCCGCCACCTGGGCGAGCGGATGCTCAAACGGGACGAGCAGCATACCCGAAACGACAGCGAGGCCGAGCCCGCGACCGGCGCCGCCGTATCTGCGATCCGCCATGTTGAGACCCCGGAAGACGATTGTCCTCAGACCGTTCGTCCGGTTCCTTAACCCGAGACCTGCGCACGCCCCAAGCCAAATCATCCCAACCCCGTCCAGCCTTCCGTCGGAGTGATCCATCTTGCGCAATTGGTTCGCCAAGCTCGGCCAAGGGTCGAACCTCCCGCGCGCCGGAGGACGGCCGCCGCGCCTGCCCGCCGGCGAAAGGGTCTACGCGATCGGGGACGTCCACGGCCGCCTGGACCTTTTGGAGGAGATGGACGCCTTGATCGCGCGCGACCGACAGACCTTTGCGACCCGGGGTGTCGTCCAGCGAATCTATCTCGGCGACTACGTCGACCGGGGTCCCGACAGCCGCGGCGTCGTCGAGCATCTGTGCCGGGCGCGGCGCGGTGCCGTGCCGCCGATCTGCCTGATGGGCAACCACGACTGGTGGCTCAGCGACTACCTCGAGGGCGGCGACGCCGCGCCGGCGTGGCTCGGCTCCGGCGGCGACGCGACGCTCGCCAGCTACGGCGTGGCGGAGCTGCCGGCCTTCGACGACAGGGCGGCGTGGACGCGTCTGCGCACCCGGCTGCGCCGCCAGGTCCCGGCGGAGCACCGACGCTTCTTCAACAGCCTCGAACGGATGGTGCGGCGCGGCGACTACCTCTTCGCGCACGCCGGCATCCGCCCGGGGCTGCCGCTCGACCAGCAAGAGACCCGCGACCTGTTGTTCATCCGCGAGCCGTTCCTGTCCGCGGGCGACGATCTCGGCGTCGTCGTGGTCCACGGTCACACCGTGGTCGAGCAGCCGGTCGTCCGGGGCCATCGCATCGGCATCGACACCGGCGCCTACTGGACCGGACGATTGACGACGCTCGTCTTGGAGGACGACACTCATCGGTTCCTCACCACCGGCGCCTGAGCGGCGGCCGGCGGGTCGTGTTGAGCAGGAGAGGAAACCCCCGACGGTGACCCGCCCGATCACGCCGCCATGGCGCGCGCTGGGTGCGCTCGTCGTGTCGAGCCTGCTCGTGAGCGCCTGCGCCGAGCGCGACGCCGATCCGCTCGCGCGAGCCGCCGCCGAGGTCCGCACCGGCACCCCGGTCGACTACACGGTCGCGATCGACGGGGTCGGTGACGAGACGCTGCGCACGTTCCTTTACTCGGTGAGTGCTACCGCCGCCGCCGCGGACGAGCCGGCACCGTCGCGCCTCGCGCTTCGCCGGCGCGCGCTCGCCGACGAGAACCGGCTGGTCCGCGCGCTCGGCGGCGAGGGCTATTACGACGCCCGGGTGGAGAGCCGCGTCGCCGACGCGGCCGACGCCGCGGCCGCGGTCACGTTCAACGTCGAGCTGGGCCCACGTTACCGCCTCGCCGCCCTGGACATCCGCGTACGCGGCGCGGCCGCCGGCTACGCCGCCCCCGCCCCCGCGGAGCTCGGCCTCGAACTCGACGAGCCGGCGGTGGCGCAAGCCGTCCTCGACGCCGAAACGGCGCTGCTCGAGCGCGCCCGGCGCGCCGGCCGCGCCTACGCCGAGCTCGGCGAGCGCCGCGCGGTGATCGACCGCGACGCCAAGACGCTCGCCGCCACTCTCGCCATCCGGCCGGGGCCGGTGGTGCGGCTGGGCGAGGTCACCTACACCGGCGTCGACGGTATCGACGAGGCGTTCTTGCGCGCGCGGCTGCCCTGGGAGCCGGGCACCCGCTTCACCCCCGAGCTGGGGCGCGAGGCGCGCCGGGAGCTGATGGCAACCCGGCTCTTTCGCACCGTGCGGGTGGACCTGCCGGAGAGCCCGCCGGCGGACGGCCCCGCCCCCGTCACCATCGCCGGCGAGCAGCGGCTGCATCGCACCGTCAGCGCCGGCGTGCGCTTCGAAACCGACGGCGGCCCGGGCGTCAGCGCCGGCTGGGAGCATCGCAACACCTTCGGCGGCGCCGAGCGCTTGCAGGTCGACCTCGACGCCGACTTGCTCGAGCAGGCGCTCACGGCCAGCTTCAGGACGCCGGACTTCTTCGGCCGCTCGCGCTCGCTCCTGCTCGAGAGCTCGGCGCTGCGCGAGCGCACGGACGCCTTCGACAGCCTCGCCCTCAACGCCGGCGCCGGCGTCGAACAGCGCTTCTCCGACGAGCTCACCGCCACCCTCGGCCTCGGCCTCGACCTGAGCGAGGTCGACGAGGACGGCCGCACCGACACCTTCGGCCTCGTCTCCGTGCCGACGACGCTGCGCTTCGACAACACGCGGTCGCCGCTGGATCCGGTGCGCGGGGTGCGGGCGCGCGCCGAATACAGCCCGTTTTGGGACGTCTTCGCGCCGGGGCTGTTCTTTCAGCGCATCGACCTCGCCGGCTCCACCTATTTCGAGCTCGCCGAGACCCCGCGGCTGATCCTGGCGGTGCGCGGCCGGCTCGGGAGCATCACCGGGGCGGCGCGCGATGCGATCCCGGCCAACCGCCGCTTCTACGCCGGCGGCGGCGGCTCGATCCGCGGCATCCCGTTTCAGGCGGCGTCGCCGCTCGACGCCGACGACGACCCGATCGGCGGCCGCTCGCTGCTCGAAGCGTCGGCTGAATTGCGCTACAAGATCACCGATACCATCGGTGTCGCCGCCTTCGTCGACGCCGGTCGCGCCTTCGAAGCGAGCGTTCCCAATTTCGACGAGCCGTTGATCGTGGGCGCCGGCCTGGGCGCACGCTACTTCACCCCCATCGGGCCGCTGCGGCTGGACGTCGCGGTGCCGGTCGACCGCCGCGACGTCGACGACGCCTTTCAGATCTACGTCAGCCTCGGCCAGGCCTTTTGAGCGTTCCCCATCGGAGACCCGCATCCGTTGCTGCTTCGCCTCCTCGCCCTCCTCGCCGGCCTCGCCCTGGTGCCGCTGGCCGTCGTCGCGCTGCTGCTGGCGCTGCTGCAGAGCGAGAGCGCGCGGCTTTGGGCGGAGGCGGCGGTCGACCGGTGGGTGCCGGGGGTGCGCATCGACGGCTTGGGTCCGGGCCTGCCCAGCCGCCTCGATCTCGCCCGCGTCGCGCTCGCCGACGACGCCGGGACGTGGCTCACCGTCGAAGACATCGAGCTCCGCTGGCGCCCGGCCGCGCTCCTGCGGGGGGCCGTCGAGGTCGACCGTGTGGCCGCCCGGCGCATCGTCCTCGCCCGTACGCCCGCGGCCGCGCCCGAGGCGGCCGAGCCCCTCCCGGAGCCGGCGCCGAGCGCGCCGTTCCGCCTGCCCGAACGCCTGTTGCCGGTGCAGGTCGAGACCGTCGCCGTGGAGCGTATCGAGCTCGGCGCGCCCGTCCTCGGCCAGGCCGCCGCCTTCTCCCTCGACGGCCGCCTCGACGCCGCTTCGGGCACCGACGCCGCGCTCGAGCTCGCCCTCGCTCGGCTCGACCGGGAGCGGCTCGAGGCCACGCTCGATGCCCGGCTCGAGCTGGCGGCACGCCGGCTGGAGCTGCGCCTCGCCCTTGAGGAACGCTCGGGCCTCGTGGCCGCGCTCGCGGGCCAGCCGGCGCTCGCGCCCGTCACGGTCGAGCTCGCCGGCACCGGCCCGCTCGCCGACTGGCCGGGGCTACTCGAGATCGAGGCGGGCGGCCTCGCCACGCTGTCGAGCGAGCTGCGGCTCGCGCTCGAGGCCGTGCCGCGCCTCGCCCTCGACGGCCGGGTGACACCGGGCCCGGCGCTCGGCTCGACCGCCTATGCGCCGCTTCTGGGCGACGGCGCCGAGCTCGCCGCCACCGTCGAACGCCCCGGAACCGATCTGGTCCTCGAGCGGCTGCGCATCGCCACCAACGCGCTCACGCTCGAAGGCGCCGGCGCGCTGCGGGGTGAGACGGCGCGCGTCGACCTCGACCTCGCCGCCCCGGATCTCGCGGCCCTCGCCGCGCTCACCGGCACGCCGCTCGCGGGCTCGGCGCGCGCGACGGTGGCGCTCGCCGGCGCCTTGCCGCTGCCGCCCGGCTCGCTCCGCCTCGAGGCG
>JBKHCM010000120.1:0-9958 GCA_046541805.1 Alphaproteobacteria bacterium | reverse complement strand
ATCCTCGGGCGTCCTTCGACAAATGGATGTCCACGGAAAAGGGGGCCAGCTCAGCGAGCGTAGGCGTCGACGGGCTTGTTGCGCTCGATCTCCTGGCGACGAGGTGGTTCGGCGAATGCCTCGGACCTTGGTGCGACATCGGTTTAACATGACCACTCACCAAGCCTTCACGAGGCAACGCCTCGACGGGATGCTGCGCTGCTTCATTCCATCCGCGCGTGGAGCGCGTTCGCATATCGACTGCTCAGTCATCGACGAGGATCATGCCGCGGGAGGTGACATCCAGCCAGACGACGTCCTCCGGCCCGCGAAGCCGCGCGACGTCGGCATCGACGGCGAAGACCTCGCCGACCGGCGTGGCCAGGCGGTACTCGACGTGGTCGCCGAGATAGCTCGCCCGCGCGACGCGGGCCTCGAGGCGGTTGGCGGCGGGTGCATCGTAGATCCGCCAGGCCTCCGGGCGGATCGCGAGCCATGTCGTCCCCCTGCCGTGGTGGCCGGCGGGAAGCCGAAGCGCCAACATCCCGCTGATCGCGGCGCTCTTGGCCATGGGCGTGCCGCTCGCCCCGGTCATGGCGTTTTGGCTGGCCTCGCCGTTGATGGACCCGTCGATGTTCGTGCTGACTACCGGCACGCTCGGGACCGAGTTCGCGCTCGCCAAGACCACCGCCGCCGTCGGCGTCGGCCTTCTGGGCGGGCTGGTAACGGGAGCGCTCACCGCCCGCGGCGCCTTCGCCCACGCCATCCGCCCCGGCATCGGCGTCGTGGCGAGCGACGACGCCGTGCGCGCCGCCATGCGGTTCGCCTTCGAGCGCTACAAGATCGTCGTCGAGCCGGGCGCCGCCGTCGGCCTCGCCGCCGTCCGGAGCGGTACGGAGGGATCGACGGCTGCGTTCGGCGGGCGTCGCGATGTACGTGTCTGCCCTGGCATCACCGGCACCCCTGGTGGCGCCGCCACATGGCCGGGTCGTGGCCGGCCGGTACGGCGGCGCAGGGGGCGGCCGCGTAGCCGCGCAGCGCGTTGTAGCGGGCGATCTGCGCCTCGCTCAGGAGCTCGGGCGTCAGGAGATGCGTGCGCAGGTGGATGTAGCGCAGCGCCGAGCGGCTGGCCTCGATCGCCGCGAGAAGGTCGCGCAGCGTCTGTTCGGTGATCGTGCCGTCGCGGAAGGCAGCTTCCAACGCCGCCTCGGCGGCGATCAAGCGCTCACCCTCGGCGATGGCGGCGGTTCGCATCTCGTCGAAGATCGCTTCCAGCCGTGCCACCTGCTCGGGGTCGAGCGGAATGGCGTCCTTCAGCTCCAGGAGATGCGCTGGGCCGGGGACGCCGTTGAGTTCGGCCGCCTTGGCGAGCCCCCAGCCGCCGCCGCGGCGAAGCTCATCGATGTCGTCCGGCGACAGGCTCTTGATCGCGCGAGCCTCCTGGCCCGCATAGGGCGACCCTGGCGCCAGTGTCGGGGCGTGCTGGTGGTGTTGGGCGGCGGCAGGGCCGGCCAGTGCCGACGCGAGCATGGCGCCAACGAGAACGATACGCATCCGGTCAACCTGGTCGATGGTGGGGAGCACCGTCGTCTTGCCCGAACCAGCGACGTCGCGACATGATTGCGATCATGACCGCGACGTTGCCCGACCGCTTGCGGCGCCTCGGCGGGAGCCCACGCCGCTTCGCCCCGCAGCAGCATCTCTTCCATCGAAGCCACGCCGTAAAGGTCATCCATCTGGTCGAAGACGGGGAGGTGCATCTCCGCCGCCACCAGCCGGGCGGTGCGGCCCTCGTCGTGCAGCGTGCCCGCCGCGACGACGTTTTTGCCGAAGCCTCGTTGTTCGCCGCGGCCTATCACTGCGACGACGCCGCGCTGGTCCCGACGCTGACGCTCGCCATCGCCAAGCCGCAGCTTCGCGCGGCCATGACGCAGGACCCGGACCTCGCTCGCTGACGCCTGGAGCGCCCATCTGGCCCATGCCGTGCAGCGCAGTCGCGTCACCGCCGAAATCCTTGCATGCCGAACCGTCGCCGAGCGCCTGGATTCGTGGCTCGCGTGCGGCGACGGCAGGCTCCCTGCCAGGGGCGACTGGAAGACCTTGGCGACAGAACTCGCCGTGACGCCGGAAGCGCTCTATCGCGAACTCGCCCTCAGGCGCCGTGCACGGCCCCGAGGTGCGAGCCACCTGCAAGCCGATAGCTGATCGATTTCGAACCACCCGCCGCCGGGAGAGCACGCCTCGATGAGCACCATCGTCGTCTACGCCATGGCCGCGCTCGCAGAAATCGCCGGTTGCTTCGCCTTTTGGGCCTGGCTCCGGCTCGATCGCAGCCCGCTGTGGCTCGTGCCTGGCATCGGTTCGCTCGCCGTCTTCGCGCTGCTCCTGACTCGTGTCGAAGCCGACTACGCCGGGCGCGCCTACGCTGCCTATGGTGGCGTGTACATCGTGGCGTCGCTGTTCTGGCTCTGGTCGGTCGAGGGTCGCGCACCCGATCGCTGGGACCTGCTCGGCGCCGGCATCTGCCTCGCCGGCGCCGCGATCATCCTCCTCGGCCCGCGCCAAGCCTGATCGGCTCGGCGGGGCAAAGGCGCGTCTTTGCCAACCCCGTCAGGCGTCCGAGCGGGGGTCGTCGGCGGGATCGATGTAGGTGATGCCCCAGGGGCCGGTGCCGTGCAGCTGGATGACGACGTCGCGCTCGGCCCGGCCGCACATCGGCTCGCCCGGCGCCATGATGGCGACCCCGCCCTCCCGCAGGCGCGTCGTCGCGTCTGCATCGAACACCTCGCCGTGGGCGAAGTGCAGCGTGCCCTCCAGCACCGTCACCCGCTCGTAGGCCGGGTGGACGTGCGGCAGGATACGGTAGCCGTCGGGCAGGCGCAGACGGAAGGTGAACGGCTCGGCCCTGCCGAGGTCGCCCTCGATGACGGCCATCTTTGCGGGGGCGGCCATCGAGGCGATGTCGGTCCAGTCGAGCTCGTCGGGCGTGACCATCACGTGGCCGTCGCCGCGATAGGGCATGTCGGCACGTGCGGGCGCAGCGGCGAACGCGAGAAGCGCGACGGTGAGGAAGGCCGCGATCGTTGCGTGCATCGTTCGGTGCCTCCCCGGGCCATGATCAGGACCGCCAGCTTGCGCCGCTCACCGGCGCTACGGGAACGGCGCACATCGGTCCTCGCGCAATGGTGAGAGGCGGCTCCCTCAAACGGTCACCGTGGGCAGGCCGGCGGCGCGCCATTCGGGGAGACCGTCCTCGAGCCGCCGTGCCTCGAAGCCGCGCGCGCGCAGTTGCGCGACCGCATCGGCCGAGAAGACGCAGTAGGGACCGCGGCAGTAGGCGACGATCTCGACCGAGGGATCGAGCTCGGCCAAGCGCGCCTCGAGCTCGTCCGGCGGCATGTTGACCGCGCCCGGCACGTGTCCCGCGGCGAACTCCTCCTTTGGCCGGACGTCGAGGACCACCACGTCGCCGGCGCGCAGACGCGCGCGCAGCGCCTCCCTCGTCATCGGCTCGGCGTCGTGCTCGGCCGCGAAGCGATCGCGGACCACACGCTCGACCTCGGCGAGGTTGGCGACCGCCACGGCGCGCAGGCGCGCCACGAGCTCGACCACGGCGTCGTCGACGAGGGCATAGCGCACGCGCTTGCCGGCACGCTCGCTGCGGACGAGGCCCGCGCGCTTGAGGCGCTGCAGGTGCTGCGAGACGTTGGCCACCGGCAGGCCCGTGCGCGCGGCCAGCACCTCCACGCTCGACGGCGCCTGCGCCAGATGGTCGAGCAGGAGCAGCCGCACCGGATGGGCGAGGCCGTGGGCGACGGCGGCGAAGCCCTCGAACAGGCGCGGCTTGAACGGGTCCATGGCTTGACGTTCGCTCATCGATGCTTCAATCGCTCGATTGAATGTAGTGGCGCAACGCCGACGACGGCAACAAGGGACCGCGACGGCCGAGACGCTCCTCCTGCACGAGCCGCAGATCCGGCTCACGGCCTTCCTCGGCGTGCTGGTGCTGATGGCGCTCTGGGAGCTCGCCGCCCCCAAGCGCCGCCAGGAGATCCCGCGGCTGTTGCGCTGGAGCAACAACGTCGCCCTGGTCGCGGTCGACACGACCGTCGTGCGCCTGGCCTTCCCGATCCTCGCCGTGGGCTTGGCGCTGATCGCCGAAGAGCGCGGCTTCGGTCTCCAGCATTGGCTGGACGTTCCCCCCTGGCTCGCGTTCCTGCTCGCGTTCCTCGCCCTCGACCTCGTCATCTACCTGCAGCACCGGGCCTTCCACGCCGTGCCCGTACTCTGGCGGCTGCACCGTATGCACCACGCCGATCTGGAGCTCGACGCCTCGACGGGGCTGCGCTTCCACCCCGTCGAGATCGTCCTCTCGATGCTCTTGAAGCTGGCGGTGGTCGCGGCTTTGGGGGCGCCGGCGGCGGCGGTGCTCGTCTTCGAGATCGTCTTGAACGCCACCTCGCTCTTCAACCACGGCAACGTCCGGCTACCCGAACGCGTCGACCGGATTCTCCGGCTGGTCGTGGTCACCCCCGACATGCACCGCGTCCACCACTCGGCGCTGCGCCGCGAGACCGACAGCAATTTCGGCTTCAACCTGCCCTGGTGGGACCGGCTGTTCGCCACCTACCGCCCCCAACCCGAGGCCGGCCACCAGGCCATGACCATCGGCCTCGAATACTTCCGCAGCCGTCGCGACCTCTGGCTCGACGCCATGCTTCTGCAACCGCTGCGCCGCGTCCGGCCGACTGCCGGGTCCGCCACCGAACCGAGGGATCGCGCGTGAACGTCCTCCTCATCCTGAACGACCCGCCCTACGGCACCGAGCGCTGCTACAACGCCATCCGGCTCGCCCAGACGATGCTGAAGCAGGCGCCCGACATGACGCTCACCGTGTTCCTCATGGCGGACGCCGTGGTCGGCGCCCGCGGGGGCCAGAAGACGCCCGACGGCTACTACAACCTCGAGCGCATGCTGCGGCGGCTCGCCGGCAAGGCGACGATCCTCCTGTGCGGCACCTGCATGGACGCCCGCGGCATGACCGACGCCGACGCCATGGAGGGGGCGCGGCGCAGCACCATGGACGAGTTGGCCGAGGCCACGCTCGCCGCCGACAAGGTGCTGGTGTTCTGAGCGCCGTGCGGCGCCTCTACCTCGACGTCAACGCCACCACGCCGGTAGCCCCGGAGGTGCGCCGCGCCATGGCGGCGGCGCTCGACGGCGACGGCTTCGGCAACCCGTCGAGCGGGCACTGGGCGGGACGGCCGGCGAAGGCGTCGCTGGAGGCCGGCCGTGGCGAGGTTGCGGCCCTGCTCGGTTGCGCTCCCGACGAGATCGTCTTCACCGGGAGCGGCAGCGAGGCCGACAACCTCGCGCTCCAGGGGATCGTCCATGCCTCGCCGCGGGCGAGCAAGCACGTCGTCACGACCGCGATCGAGCACCCGGCGGTGCTCGAACCCTGCCGCTTCCTCGAGCGCCCGGGCGTGGCGGTCACGGTGCTGCCGGTGGACGGTGCCGGCCGCGTCGATCCGGAAGACCTCGCGCGCGCGATCCGGTCCGACACGGTGCTGGTCAGCATCATGCACGCCAACAACGAGGTCGGCACGCTGCAGCCGATCGCCGCCTGCGCCGCCATCGCCCGCGCCCACGGCATCCCGTTCCACACCGACGCGGCGCAGTCGGTGGGCAAGGTCGCGACGCGCGTCGACGACCTCGGCGTCGATCTCCTCACGATCGCGGGCCACAAGCTCTACGCGCCCAAGGGGGTGGGTGCGCTCTACGTCCGTCGCGGCACGGCGCTCGAGCCCCTGATCCACGGCGCCGGCCACGAAGCCGGGCGTCGCGCCGGTACCGAGAGCGCCTCGCTCGCGACGGGCCTCGGTGCCGCCTGCCGGCTCGCCCGCGAGCGCGACCACATGACCGGCGTCGCCCCCTGGCGCGACCGCCTGTGGGACGGCTTGCGCGCCCGCTTCGGCGACCGCGTCCTCCTCAACGGTCACGCCGAAGAGCGGCTGCCGAACACGCTCAACGTCGCGTTCGTCGGGCGCGTCGGGGCGGAGATCCTCGCCGCCTGTCCCGAGATCGCCGCTTCGACCGGCTCCGCCTGCCACGCCGGCCGGATCGAGCTGTCGCCGGTGCTGGCGGCCATGGGCGTGGCGCCCGAGGTCGGCATGGGGGCGGTGCGCTTCAGCCTCGGGCGCGAGACGACGGCGGACGAGGTCGACGCGGCGGTGGCGGCCCTCGAGCGCGCGCTCGCACCCGCGGGCTCGTGACGGCCGAGCTGGCCGGGCAACTCCCGGCGGCCTATGCCTCGTGGCGCCGGAGCCCGCTCGGGCGCATCACCGACGACCTCGAACGCGATCTGCTGCTGGAGCGCATCGGGCCGCTTTGCGGGCGGCGCATCCTCGATGTCGGCTGCGGCGACGGCCGGCTGGTGCGCGAGCTGGCCGGCCGCGGCGCCGAGGCGATCGGCGTCGACGCCTCCTTGCGGATGCTCCAGGCGGCGTCCGACGACGGCGGCGCCGTCGCGCTCGCCCGGGCGGAGGCATTGCCGTTCCCGGCCGCGAGCTTCGACGTGGTCGTGGCCGTCACCGTACTCTGCTTCGTCGAGGATGCGCGAACGATGCTCGCCGACATGGTCCGCGTGCTCCGGCCGGGCGGCCGGCTGGTCCTGGGCGAGCTCAACCGCTGGAGCACCTGGGCGGCCCGCCGCCGTCTCCGGGGCTGGCTCGGCTCGCCGGTCTGGCGGGCGGCGCACTTCCGCAGCCCGAGCGAGCTGCGCCGGCTCGCGCACGCGGCCGGCCTCGTCGACGTCGCCGTCGCGGGTGCCATCTTCTACCCGCCCTTCGGCGTGGCCGCGGGCCTGCTCAGCCCGCTCGATCGACGGATCGGCGCCCGGACCACCGCCGGCGCCGCCTTTCTGGTGTTCACCGCCGAAAAGCCCCGATGACCGACCCACACGCAAGGACACCGACGTGACGACGCCTGACGACGACATCCCGCCGATCCTGACGGACAAGCACTACGCCTCGCCCTCGGTCTTCACCCCCGAAAGCCTCTTGCGCGAGGCGCGGCGGCAGAAGGGGGCACCGCCGGAGCCGGTGCCGGCCGTGTGCCTGTTGGATCCCGACGGCGACATCGTCCGGCGGCTACGCGCGGAAGGCCGCAGCCGGCGTCATCCGGGCTGGGTCTGCTACCACACCGAGCTCGACGTCTTCACGCTCGACGGGCGCGAGGTCGGTGTCGTCGGCTGCGCCGTGGGCGCCGCCTTCGCCGTGCTCGTCGCCGAGGAGCTGTTCGCCTCGGGCTGCAGGCTTCTTCTCAGCGTGACGTCCGCGGGCCAGCTCGTGGACCTGCGCCCGCCGCCCTACTTCGTGGCGATCGACCGGGCGCTGCGCGACGAGGGCACGAGCCATCACTACCTCCCGCCGGCAGCGACCGCGGCTGCGCCCGCCGATCTGCTCGCCCGCGTCGACGGCGCCTTCGACGACCTGCCGGAGCCCGTGCTGCGCGGCGGCAGCTGGACCACCGACGCGCCGTTTCGCGAGACCGAAGCTGCCATCGCCGCCGCCCGCGAGCGCGGCCTCGTCGCCGTCGAGATGGAGGCGGCCGCCCTCTACGCCTTCGCCGAGGCGCGCGGGCGAGCGGTCCTCTGCTTCGCCCACGTCACCAACCAAATGGGCCAGATCGACGGCGACTTCGAGAAGGGTGTGGCCGACGGCGTCGAGGACGCCCTCGCCCTCGTCGCCCGCGCCGCGGCGCGGCTCGCACCAACGGGGTGAGGGCGCAGGCCCGTGGTGCTTGCGGGGACAGGCTTGGTGCCGGTCGAAAGTCAACACGCGGGCCACACGGTCACGAAGACGGGCATTTCGGACCGCAGGCCACGTCCGCCCGCCCCCAACCCAGCCGCATGGCCGTCATCCGTTCACCAAGGGACATGGCATGCAAGACCTCGCTCAGGGCCGCTCAGGGTCAACTTGAGGCTTTGCTGAGCGGTACGGCTTCTTCGCTCCCCATTCGCTACCGCGGCTGACCGCATTCCTAGCGTTAGCGGTTAACGCTTGTAGACCACACGCTCAGAGAACGGCTCGCCGGGATAGCCCTCCCGGTCGGCCGCTTCGGGTGAGAGTTGTTCGATCGACGTCAGCGCCAAGCCGGCCGGGAGTGGCGGATCTGCAGTCTCTGTCGAAGGCTCTGCGGCCGGTGCGGGTGGGGTTCCCTCTACCCTGCCTTCTTCGGGTCGCGGCTCGGCCTCGGCAGGCGCGGGGGCTGGTTCCTCGGGAGTTCCCGGGCCGGCCTCTCCATCGCGATCGTCCCGTGGGGGAATACCAGCCGCGTCATCGTCGCGCTCGGCCGCATCCGTCGGGGCCTCGGGCTCGGGTTCGGCATCCACACCTCTGCGCTCGTTCACCAGCCGCGTCAGCGCCCGCAGGTCGCTCCAGGCGTCGCCGGCTTCGGCCTTGGTGAGGCCCACCGCCTTCGCCGCACGACGGGCGCGCACGAGGCTGGTGTTCCAATCGGCGGGGAGGTCTACCAGTCCAACGTCTGCTCCGCCCTGCTCCGCTGTCGGAGCTTGCGGCTGCTCTTGGCCCGCCGCAGGCGCCGGCTCCTCGCCCGCTGGCCGTCTCTCGCCGTCTTCGGCCGCGGCCGTCGGTTGCCTTTCTTCATCAGCGACGGCCTCCTGCTGCTCGAACAACGGCCGCGAGGTGTCACCCTCGCGCGCCCAGCGCTTGAACTCGTCAATGGTGAGTTCGGTCACGTCGCCGCGACGACGGGGGCCGCTGCCGTCGCTGAACCCGGCGTCGTAGATCGCGAGTGCGTCGTCCGGGTCGACGGTGCCGAGCACGGCCTTGTGCTCGTCGAACTCGCCCGTCTCGGGGTCGTACTGGTCGATGACGAAGACGCGGTCGCTCTCGGGCGCGTCGCCGACATAGACATCGACCTGGTCGCCGTCGGCGCCCTCGGTGCGCCGCACATAGCCGTAGTGCGCCGGCATCTCGACCGACCACTCCGTGCCGTCCGGCGCGCGCCCGCGGCGCGTGCTGCCCTTGGCGTTCTTGATCGGGATCTCCATGTCCGCGATGCGGACACGGCCCTTGCGGTAGTTGCCGGCGTCGGCCTGGGCGTCCGTGGGCTCCGGCGTGGTCTGCGCCGCGGCCTCCTCGAGGTCGAAGAGGCTGAGGCTTACTCCGCGCCCTCCTTCCGGCTCACCGCCTGCAACACCCTCGTCAGCCGCTCGCCCTTCCGGCGCTGCTTCTCCGTCGCCTTCGGGTGCATCAAGCGGCGCTGGATCAACGCCTGGGTCTCCTGCACTCGCTGTGCCAATCTCGCCGGTCTCGGGGTCGGGTTCTGCGAGGACACTGTTCTGGATCTCCTGGATCAGCGTCTCGCCGACGTCGCCGCCCTCGTCGAAGAGCCGGCTAAAGCGTCTCGAGCAACGCCGCCGAGCGCGCGAGCCCCTCGTCCGTGAGCACCACCGACTTCGCCTTGCCAACCGGATCGCCGATCAGTCCCTTGCGGTGCAGGCGGTCCAGCGCGTCCCAGTCGAACCCCTTCCACGCGCGACGCTCGTCGTGCAGCGTCAGTCGCCTCAGCGCCAACACCGCGTCGTCGATCTTGTCCTCGTCCAGCTCCTTGGCGCCCATCACGCCGACGACGCGACCATATCGTCAAGCAGCACAGCCGTGGCCTACGCCGGATGGTTACGCTGTCGTCGGCGCGATCGCCGAGCACCGCCCGGGCGGCGATCATCGCGACCGTGCCGAGCAAGGCCAGGGCTGTGGGGGCGTCGCCCGCCTGGCCTGCGGTCAGCGCGAAGCGAAAAGGGTTGCCGAGGCTGTCGGCGAGGCCGTGCAGCTTCGTGGAGAACCCGCCCCGTGACCGTCCGAGACACTGAGCCCCTTCGCTTTTTTTGCGCCGGCAGCACTGCTGTGCGCGCGCACCACGGTGCTGTCGAGCATCAGCCACTCGAGATCGCCGT
>JBKHCM010000119.1:0-10009 GCA_046541805.1 Alphaproteobacteria bacterium | reverse complement strand
CCTCGAGATTGACGGCGGATTGGGTGAACATGATCTCGTCGCCGCCCTCGAGCAGGTCGGTCTCGGCACCGGGCTGCAGCTCGACATAGCGCCCGCCCAACAGCCCCTCGCTGACGATCCGGGCCGAGCTGTCGAGCGGCAGTTCGACGTGGCTCGCCACCGAGAGTTCGAGCACGGCTTCGTAGGTCTGATCGTTCAGTCGCGTCCGCAAGACCTCGCCCACCTTGATGCCGGAGACGCGCACGTCGGAGCCCGACTGGATGCCGTCGATGTTGTTGAAGGCGGCGCTGAGCCGGTAGCCGCCGGGGTCGGCCACGTCGCTGGTGGTGTAGGCGAAGGCCAAAAAGCCGAGGGCGACGAGGAGCACCACCGCCCCGAGCACGGTTTCGACCAGACTGCGCGACATACGATCCTCGCGGATGGACGTGGGCGGGAGGGAGGGACGCGGACGCCGGCGTCTTAGCCTATGCCGGCTCGAGGTCCAACAGCGCGCGGGCGAAGCCCTTGGCCTCGAAGGGCCGCAGATCCTCGATCCCCTCGCCCACCCCGACGGCGTGCACCGGCAGCCCGAAGGCGTCGGCGAGCGCCACGACGACGCCGCCGCGCGCCGAGCCGTCGAGCTTGGTGACCACCAGCCCCGTCACGTCCACCGCTTCTTTGAAGATCTCGACCTGGCGGTGGGCGTTCTGGCCGGTGGTGGCGTCGAGCACCAAGAGGCTCGCATGCGGCGCCGCCGCGTCCTGCTTCTTCAAGACCCGGTTGATCTTCTTGAGCTCGTCCATGAGCGCGGACTTGTTGTGGAGCCGCCCGGCGGTGTCGATCATGAGCACGTCGAGCCCCTCGCGCCTGGCGGCGGCCAGGGCGTCGTAGGCGAGCCCGGCGGCGTCCGCTCCCGTCGCCGCCTTGAAGAAGCGGGCGCCGGCGCGGTCGGCCCAGATCTCCAGCTGCTCGACGGCGGCGGCGCGGAAGGTGTCGCCGGCGGCGACGCCGACGCGCTTGCCCTCGCCCGCCCACAGCGCCGCCAGCTTGCCGATCGTCGTCGTCTTGCCGGTGCCGTTGACGCCGGCGACGAGGACGACGAAGGGCGCGGCGCCTTCGGGCACCAGCGGCGCGGCCACGGGTGTGAGGATCTGGGCGATGTAGCCGGCGAGCGCCTCTTTGACCTCGACGTCGGTGACGTCCTTGCCGAAGCGGTCCTGCTTGAGCCGCGCCGCCAGCGTCTGCGCCATCTCCACGCCCATGTCGGCCTGGATCAGCGCGTCCTCGAGCTCCTCGAGCGCCGCGTCGTCGAGCTTGCGCTTGGTGAAGATGGCGCTGACGTTCTGCGTCAGCGCCTGCGAGGAGCGGGCGAGCCCGCCCTTGAGCCGTTGCCACCAGGACGCCATCAGGCCGCCACCCTTCCCACGAGCGAGCCGTCCTTGTGACCGCAGGCGCGCGCGCGGACGAGGGCGCCGGCCGCGGCCCCGCCTTCGAGCACGATCGGCGCGAAATGGGGCGTGTGCCCGCGCCCGCCGCGCTCGACCAGGACCTCGTGCTCAAGGCCCACCAGCCGCTCGAACAGCCGGCTCGTCGCCGCCGCGCCCGCGGCCCGAAGCGCCGCTGCGCGCTCCTTGCGGAGCTTGGGCTCCACCTGCGGCATCTTCGCCGCGGGCGTGCCCGGCCGCGGCGAATAGGGAAAGACGTGCAGAAAGCTCAACCCCGCCTCGTCGACGAGCGCCAGCGTGTCCTCGAAGTGCCGATCGGTCTCGGTCGGAAAGCCGGTGATCAGATCGGCGCCGAAGGCGAGCTCGGGTCGCTTGGTGCGCAAGCGCTCGGTGAGCCTGATGACGTCATCCCGGAGATGGCGGCGCTTCATCCGCTTGAGGATCAGGTCCGCGCCGGCCTGCACCGAGAGGTGGACGTGCGGCATCACCCGCGCGTCGCCGGTGATCAGCTCCTCCAAGTCGGGGTCGACCTCGGCCGGGTCGATCGAGGAGAGGCGCAACCGCTCGAGCTCGGGGACGAGCTTGAAGAGGCGCTTCAGCATCGCCCCCAGCGTCGGCCGGCCCGGGAGATCCTTGCCGTAGGAGGTGAGATCGACGCCGGTGAGCACGATCTCGCGGTAGCCGGCGGCCAGGACCGCGCGCACCTGGGCGGTGACGGCCCCCAGGCCCACCGAGCGGTTGTTGCCGCGGCCGAAGGGGATGACGCAGAAGGTGCAGCGGTGATCGCAACCCTGCTGGACCTGCACGAAGGCGCGGGTGCGGCCGTCGAAGCCGTCGACGAGATGGGGTGCGGCCTCGCGCACGGCCATGATGTCGTCGACCCGCACCGCCGGCGCATCGGGCGCGAACAGGCTCGCCCAGGTGTCGGGGCGCAGCTTCTCCTCGTTGCCGACGACGCGGTCGACCTCGGCCATGGCGGCGTAGGCGCCCGCGTCGATCTGCGCGCTGCAGCCGGTGACGACCACGCGCGCGCCCGGGCGCTCGCGCTTGGCCCGGCGGATCGCCTGGCGCGCCTGGCGCTCGGCCTCCTTGGTGACGGCGCAGGTGTGGACCACCACGACGTCGTCGAGCCCGGCGTCGGACGCATGGCGGCGGATCACCTCGCTCTCGAAGGTGTTGAGGCGGCAGCCGAAGGTGATGACGTCAGGCGGAGCCACAGCCGAGCGCTTCCAGATCGAGGGTGCCGTCGAAGACGCGGGTCGCCGGCCCGCGCATCGTCACGTGGCCGTCGTCCTCGCGCCATGTGATGACGAGCGGCCCCCCGTCAAGATGAACCGTGGCGCGCGGCGCGGCGAAGCCGCGGCGCACCGCCCCCACGAGCGCCGCGCAGGCCGCGGAGCCGCAGGCGCGGGTGAGCCCCGCCCCGCGTTCCCACACCCGAAGCCGCAGCCGGTCCGGCGCCTCGACGGCGCAGACGCCGACGTTGACGCGCTCGGGAAAGCGCGGGTGGTGCTCGATCCCGGGGCCCAGATCCGCGAGGTCGACCGCTTTGGGATCGAGCACGAAGAAGGTGGCGTGCGGGTTGCCGACATTGCAGCAGGCGGGGCCGGTCAAGGGCCCGACGGTGAGGTCGACCCGGGCGGTGTCGGGGTCGGGCTCGGCCAAGGGGATCGCGTCCCAGGCCGTGCGCACCGGCCCCATGTCGACCTCGATCTCGTCCCCGAGGTTGCGGCAGGCCAAGAGGCCCGCCACGGTTTCCACCGTCACCTCGCCGCCCACGAGCGCGGCGACGCAGCGGGTGGCGTTGCCGCAGGCCCCGGCCTCCGAGGCGTCGGGGTTGTAGATGCGCATGAAGACATGGGCGCGCGTCGACGGCTCGAGCACGATCAGCTGATCGCACCCCACCCCGGTGCGCCGGTCGGCGAGCGCCCGCACGGTCGCGTCGTCCAGCGCCACGCCGCCATCGCGGCGGTCGACGACGACGAAGTCGTTGCCGAGCCCGTGCATCTTGATGAAAGCCAGCCGCGTCATGGCCGCCGACTTGGCGCGTGCGCGCGCGAAACGCAAGCGCGGCGCTCACGCGCCGAAGCCCCGGCCCTTCTGCGCGCGCTCGACCGCGCGGTCCACGATCAGCTCGACCAGCCGCTCCGGCTTGCGCCAGCGGCTGGCGCGGCCGGTGGGGTCGAGGCCGTGCTCGGCGATCATGTCCTTGAGCTGATCGGCGGAGAGCTCGGCCAGGCGCGCGCGCAGCGTGGCCTCGCCGTCGTGCGCGGCGGCGATGGGATCGAAGGCCGCCGGCGCGCGCCGGCGCCGGGGGCTCCGCGCCGGGGCGAACTCGCCGCCCAGCGCCGCCTCCAAACGCCGCGCGAAGTCCGGGTCGCGCTCGGCCTGCTCGGCCACGACGCGCACGAAGGCGTCGAAGCGCCGGCGCAGCGTCACGGCCGCGCCTCCAGCGCCGCCAGCACCTCGCGGGCGAGGCCGGCGTAAGGTTCGCGCGCGCCCTTGTACTTCTGCGCCAGGGTGCGGCCCTCCTTGATGTACTCGGCGGCGGCGGCGAGGTCGGCGGCCTCCGGGATCACGGTCGCGAAGACGTGCGGGCCGCGGCCGGCCGCGGCGTCGGCACGCAGGCGCTCGAGCGTGGTCTGGTGGACCTTGACGCCGGCGCGCCATTTGGTGGCGACGATGCCCAAGGGCGCGAGGCGGGCGCCGCTCGCGGCGGCGAAGTCGTGGACCCGCTTGGTGATCTGGGCGATGCCGTAGGTGGAGAGCACGTCGGGGATGGTCGGGATCAGATAGCTCTCGGCGATCCTGAGGCCGTTCAGGGTGATCAGGCCCAGATGCGGCGGGCAGTCGATCAGCACGAGATCGTAGGCGTCGAGGCGTGGGCGCAGCGCGCGGCGCAGGATCTCCACCAGCGAGTGCACCCCGAAGCGCCGCGCCGAGGCGGTGACGAGGCGGTCCTGCAGGTCGATCAAGTCGAGGCTCGACGGCACGAGGTCGATGGTCTTGGCGGTCGTCACGTCGGAAGCCTGTTCGTGGACGCAGCGCTTCAGGTCGAAGGGCGGTGCCGTCGGCTCGATGGCGCGGCGAAAGAGGCTCGCGATCGTCCCGCCCCGGCGGTTGCGCGCGAGCCAGGCGGCCTCGCCGATGAGCATCACGGTGGCGTTGGTCTGCGGGTCGAGGTCGACGACGAGGACCTTCTTTTCGTGCTCGCTCGCCAGGATCTCGGCGAGGGCGACGGTCGTCGTCGTCTTGCCGACGCCGCCCTTCAGATTGATCACCGCGACGACCCGGGCCATCGGCCTTTCCCTCTTCTCCGCGCGCCGGCGTGACCCTAGCCGGCGGGGACGAGCGGGCCTACCGCCGCGCGCGCACAGCCGCCGCTCGCTTGACGCCAAGGCCTTGCGGCGCCTAGAAGACGCCTCCATTTTCGCACCGCGCGAATGCCACGCTTGGAGATGAAGGCCCCTGCGACGCTGCGGGCCGTGTTGCCATGTTCGAGAACCTGTCCCATCGCCTGAACGAGGTCTTCGACCGGCTCAAGCGCCGCGGCGCGCTCACCGAGAGCGACGTCGACGCCGCGATGCGCGACGTCCGCGTCGCGCTCTTGGAGGCCGACGTGGCGCTGCCGGTCGTCAAGGACTTCGTCAAGACGATCAAGGAGCGCGCCGTCGGCCAGGAGGTGGTCAAGTCGGTCACCCCCGGCCAGATGGTCGTCAAGATCGTTCACGACGGGCTCAAGGAGCTCCTGGGCGGCGAGGCCAGCGAGCTCGCCCAGGCGACCAGCCCGCCGCTCGTCATCTTGATGGCGGGCCTGCAGGGCTCCGGCAAGACGACGACGAGCGGCAAGCTCGCCAGGCGCTTTCAGGCCAAGGAGCGCAAGAAGGTGCTCTTGGCCTCGCTCGACACCCGCCGCCCGGCGGCGCAGCAGCAGCTCGAGGTGCTGGCGGGCCAGGTCGGCTGCGCGTCGCTGCCGATCGTCGCCGGCCAAGACGCCCTCGCCATCACCGACCGGGCCCTCAAGACCGCCCGCGGCGAGGGCTACGACGTCGTCATCCTGGATACCGCCGGCCGGCTCTCGCTGGACGAGGAGCTGATGGCCGAGGTCGCGGCCGTCAAGGACAAGGCGCAGCCGCAGGAGACCCTGCTCGTCGCCGACGCCATGACCGGTCAGGACGCGGTCGAGACGGCGGCGGCGTTCAACGCGCGGCTCGACGTCACCGGCATCGTCTTGACCCGCATGGACGGCGACGCCCGCGGCGGTGCGGCCTTGTCCATGCGCCACGTCACCGGCAAGCCGATCAAGCTGGTCGGCACCGGCGAGAAGGCCGACGCCCTCGAGCCCTTCCACCCCGAGCGGGTGGCCTCGCGCATCCTCGGCATGGGCGACGTCGTCTCGCTGGTCGAGAAGGCGCAGGAAAGCGTCGACGAGGCGGAGGCCGAGAAGCTGGCCCGCCGGATGCAGAAGGGCAGCTTCACCCTCGAAGACTACAAAAAGCAGATCCAGCAGATCAACAAGATGGGCGGCATGAAGGGCCTGATGGGCATGATGCCCGGCGTTCAGAAGATCAAGAAACAGCTGAGCGAGGCCAACATGGACGAGCGCATCCTGGTGCGCCAAGCCGCCATCATCGATTCGATGACGCCGAAGGAGCGCCGCAACATCAAGCTCCTGGGCGCGTCGCGAAAGCGCCGCATCGCCGCCGGCTCCGGCACCAGCGTGCAGGACGTCAACAAGCTCCTGAAGCAGTACCAGGACATGCAGACGATGATGAAGCGCATGAAGAAGATGGGCAAACGCGGCATGCCGCCGGGCGGGCAGCTCCCGCCGGAGCTGATGCCGCGCTGAGCCCGCCATCTCAGCGAGCCAACCCCGAGCGCAACCCCGAGCAGAGGAACCCCGACCGCATGGCCGTCACCATCCGTCTCGCCCGCGGCGGCGCCAAGAAGCGCCCCCACTACCGCATCGTCGTCGCCGACAGCCGCTCGCCGCGCGACGGGCGCTTTTTGGACCGCGTCGGCACCTACAACCCGCTGCTGCCGAAGGACCACGAGGAGCGGATCGTGTTGGACGAGGAGAAGGTCCGCCGCTGGCTCGAGCACGGCGCGCAGTACAGCGACCGCGTCGCCCGCTTTCTCGACCTGAAGGGCATCGTGCCCGGCGCCACCCGCCGGCGCGGCACCGGCAAGCGCGCCGCCGAGATCGCGGCCAAGAAGGCCGAGGCCGAAGCGGCCGACGCCTCGGCCTGAGGCGAGGACGTGGGCGCATGGCGGCGCGGCGGGTCTGTTTGGGCGTGATCACCGGCGCGCACGGCGTGGGCGGCGAGGTCAAGGTGCGCCCCTTCACCGCCGAGCCCGAGGCGCTCGACGCCTACGGCGAGGTGGAGGACGGCCCCGGCCGGCGCCGCTTCGCCCTGACCGTCACCCGGGTGAGCGCCAAGGGCGTCATCTGCCGCATCGCGGGCGTGGACGACCGCGACGGCGCGCTCGCGCTGCGGGGCACCGAGCTCTGGCTGCCGCGCGAGCGCCTGCCGGAGACCGAGGCCGACGAGTGGTACGTCGACGACCTCAAGGGTCTCGTCGTCGTCGACACCGACGGCGCGCCCCTCGGCCGGGTGCGCGCCGTCGTCGACCACGGCGGCGGCGACGTCGTCGAGATCCTCGCCGACGACGGCCGCGAGCTCGTCGTCCCCTTCACCCGCGCCCACGTGCCGGAGGTCGACCTCGAGGCCGGCCGTCTGGTCGTGGCGGCGCCCGAATGGGTCGACGCGGGAGCGCGGCCGTGAGCTGGCGGGCGACGGTCTTGACCCTGTTTGCCGAGATGTTTCCGGGCCCGCTCGGCCACTCGCTCGCCGGCCGCGGGCTCGAGACCGGCGCCTGGGCGCTCGAGACGGTGCGCCTTCGCGACTTCGCCTCGGACCGCCATGGAAGTGTCGACGACACCCCCTTCGGCGGCGGCGCGGGCATGGTCATGCGCCCGGACGTGGTGACCGCCGCCCTCGATTCGGTCCCCGCCGACGGGCGGCCGCGGCTGGTCATGAGCCCGCGCGGCCGCCCGCTGGATCAGGCGCGCGTCGAGGCGCTTGCGCGCGCGCCGGGCGTCGTGGTTCTATGCGGCCGCTTCGAGGGGATCGACGAGCGCGTCTTCGCGAGCCGCGACCTCGAAGAGGTGAGCCTCGGCGATTTCGTGCTCTCGGGCGGGGAACCGGCGGCGATCGCGCTGCTCGACGCCTGCGTGCGTCTCTTGCCCGGCGTCGTGGGCGGCGGCGCCAGTCTCGCCGAGGAGAGCTTCGCCGAGGGCCTTTTGGAGTACCCGCAATATACGCGGCCGCGGGTGTTCGAGGGTCGCGAGGTGCCGGAGGTGTTGCTCTCGGGCCATCACGCGCGTATCCGCGCCTGGCGCGCGGAGCAGGCGAAACGGGCGACCCGCGAGCGGCGGCCCGATCTGTGGGCGCGCCGTGCGGGTGAGACGGCGCGGGCATGAGGCCGGCGTGGGCGTGAGGACGGCGCGGGCATGAGGACGGCGCGGGCATGAGGACGGCGCGCCACGGTGCGACGGTGGACGAGGTCGAGCGGGCTCGGCGGGAGCCGATCCCGGCGGAAAGGAAAGAGCGATGAACGTCATTGAGCAGCTGGAGCAGGAGGAGATCGCCCGTCTCCTCGCGGAGCGGCCGGTGCCCGATTTCCAGCCCGGCGACACCCTCAGGGTGAACGTCAAGGTGGTCGAAGGCTCGCGCGAGCGCGTCCAGGCCTTCGACGGCGTCTGCATCGCCCGGCGCAACCGCGGCATCAACTCCGCCTTCACCGTCCGCAAGATCAGCTACGGCGAGGGCGTCGAGCGGGTGTTCCCGCTCTACAGCCCACGCATCGATTCGATCGAGGTGCTGCGGCGCGGCAAGGTGCGGCGCGCCAAGCTCTACTATCTGCGCGGCCGCCGCGGTAAGTCCGCGCGCATCCCCGAGCGCACGGACCAGCGCCCGAGCAAGGGCGGCCGCCCCGGCGCCGGCACCCAAGCCGCCGAGTAACGACCCGACAGATTGGTGACGGAGCGGAGGATGAGCGACCCGAAGACGCTGTTCGACAAGATCTGGGACAGCCACGTCGTCGACCGCAGCGACGACGGGTCGTGCCTTCTCTACATCGACCGGCATCTGGTGCACGAGGTGACCAGCCCGCAGGCCTTCGAGGGCCTGCGCCAGAGCGGGCGCACGGTGCACCGCCCCGACGCCACCCTCGCGGTGGTCGACCACAACGTGCCGACCGATCCCGACCGTATCCGCGGCATCAAGGACGCGACCTCGCGCGTCCAGATCGAGGCGATGCTCGAGAACGCACGTGCGTTCGGGGTCGAGCTCTACGACGTCCGCGACCTGCGCCAGGGCATCGTCCACATCGTCGGCCCCGAGCAGGGCTTCACGCTCCCCGGCACCACCATCGTCTGCGGCGACAGCCACACCTCGACCCACGGCGCCTTCGGTGCCCTCGCCTTCGGCATCGGCACCTCCGAGGTCGAGCACGTGTTGGCGACCCAGACGCTGGTGCAGAAGCGGCCGAAGAACATGCGCATCGCGGTCGACGGCGAGCTCGGCTTCGGCGTCACCGCCAAGGACGTGATCCTCGCCATCATCGCCAAGATCGGCACCGCCGGCGGCACCGGCCACGTCATCGAGTACGCCGGCGACGTCATCCGGCGGCTGTCGATGGAAGGCCGGATGACGATCTGCAACATGTCGATCGAGGCGGGCGCGCGGGCCGGGCTCATCGCCCCGGACGACACCACCTTCCGCTACATCCAGGGCCGGCCCAAGGCGCCCAAGGCCGGCGCCTACGAGCAGGCGCTGGCCTACTGGCGCACGCTCCCCTCCGACGCCGGCGCGCGCTACGACACCGAGGTGACGCTCAAGGCCGCCGAGATCGAGCCGCAGGTGACCTGGGGCACGAGCCCGCAGGACACCGTCGCCATCTCCGGCCGCGTGCCCGACCCCAAGGACGCCCCCGACGCGGCGCGGCGCCGCGCGATCGAGCGCGCGCTCGAATACATGGCGCTCGAGCCCGGTACGCCGATGCAGGCGATCGCGGTCGACCGCGTCTTCTTGGGCTCGTGCACCAACGGCCGCATCGAGGACCTGCGCGCCGCCGCCAAGGTGGTCGCGGGCAAGCGCGTCGCCGATCACGTGCGCGCCATGGTCGTGCCCGGCTCCGGGCTGGTGAAGGCCCAGGCCGAGGACGAGGGCCTCGACGAGATCTTCAAGAACGCCGGCTTCGAGTGGCGCGAGGCCGGCTGCTCGATGTGCCTCGGCATGAACCCCGACATCCTCGAGCCGGGCGAGCGCTGTGCGTCCACCTCGAACCGCAACTTCGAGGGGCGGCAGGGCCGTGGCGGGCGCACCCACCTGTTGAGCCCCGCCATGGCGGCGGCGGCGGCGGTGACCGGCAAGCTCGCCGACGTCCGCGCCATGGTCTGAGCCGGCGGTCGGCCGCGGTGGCGTCGCGTCGGCGAGCGGGTGGTGCGCCTCGATCGCGGCCGGTTCGAGGCCGCGACGGTCGGCGCCGGCGCCGCGATCGCGCCGCCGGTGCGGCGGCGC
>JBKHCM010000118.1:0-10101 GCA_046541805.1 Alphaproteobacteria bacterium | reverse complement strand
CCGCGGCGCGGCGGGCCAAGCGGCGGCGATCGCCTCCAGCCGCTCGAGCTGGCGCTTTTCCGCCTCGAGCTCGACCGCCTGGACGCGGCGCTTGAGCTCGTCGCGAAGAGGCTCGGCGAGGCCCAGGCGCGTCGGCGCCGCGGCCGCGGGCCTGAGGGCGCGGCGGGCGGCGCGCAAGCGGGTCACCACCTCGCGCTGCCAGGCGGCGCTGGCGTCGGCGAGGGCGGCGTAGCGGGGGGCGTCGACCGCGACGCCCCGGACGTCGAGCCAGGCCAGCGCCAGCAGGAGCGGGACGTCGCAGCCGTGGCCGTCCTGCAAGTCGAGCAGGCGCGCGCGCACGTCCGCCGCGCCGTAGACCGCGACGGCGAACTCCCAGAGCCCGTGCACCGCGCGCCGCCCGCGCCTAGCGGTCGCCGAAGGTGATGCCGAGGCCGCGCGCGGTGGTGACCAGCGCGTCGTCGAGCTCCACCGCCTGATAGCTGCTGATCGCCTCCTCCAAAGGCAGGTCGACGACGCGGCGGTTCTGCCACGCCACCATGCGGCCGAACTTGCGCTGGGCGCAGAGATCGACCGCCGCCACACCGAAGGCCGAGCCGAGGACGCGGTCGGTCGCCACCGGCGCGCCGCCGCGCTGGACGTGGCCGAGGACGGTGACCCGGGTCTCGAAGCCGGTGCGCCGCGCCAGCGCATGGGCGACCTGCTGGCCGACGCCGCCGTAGCGGCGCTCGCCCTGGGCGAGGTCCTGAAAGCGCTTGTCGCCCTCGGGGTCCTGCACCGCCTCGGCGACGACCACGAGGCTGTGGTTGAGCCCGGCCTGGTGGCGGCGGGTGACGTGGGCGGCGACCTCGTCGATGTCGTAGTCGATCTCGGGGATCAAGATGACGTGCGCGCCGCCGGCGATGCCGGCGTTGAGCGCGATGTGGCCGGCGTCGCGGCCCATGACCTCGAGGACCATGACGCGGCCGTGGCTGGCGGCGGTGACGTCGAGCCGGTCGAGCGCTTCGGTCGCCACCGCCACCGCCGAGGAGAAGCCGATCGACCGCTCGGTGTGGGCGACGTCGTTGTCGATCGTCTTGGGGATGCCGACGAGGTTCCAGCCCGACTGCCGGGCGAGGCGGTTCAAGATCGCGAGGCTGCCGTCGCCACCGATGCCGATCAGCGCGTCGAGGCCGAGCTCGTGGTAGCCCGCGCCGATGACGTCGGAGCGATCGACGGTGGCGCCGTGGCTGTCGGGATAGGCGAAGGGATCGCCCTTGTTCGTGGTCTCGAGCACGGTGCCGCCGCGGCCCACGAGCCCCGAGACGTGGGCCGGGGTCAGCTTGATCGCATCCACCGGCCGCACCAAAAAGCCGTGGGTCGCCTTGTGGATGCCCAGCACCTCGAAACCGTAGCCGTCGGCGTGGCGCACGACGGCGCGGATCACGGCGTTCAGCCCGGCACAATCGCCGCCGCTGGTCATCACGCCCAGTCGCATGGCGTCACCCTCCCCCTCAGCCTGGTGGAAAGCGTAGCACGGCGCAAAAACCTGGGAAGTGCGCGCAAACGTGGTATAAGACCGGCCCGCAGCTCGTAGACGGACAAGACGCCACGCCATGGTCTTCGACACGGAGATCGAGACGCTCAAGGCCGCACATCGCGCGCTCGATCAGCGCATTCGGCAACTGGAGGCCGAGCGCTCGGCCGGGCAGCTCGAAGTGCAGCGTCTGAAGCGGCGCAAGCTGGAACTCAAGGACCGAATCACCAAGCTCGAGAGCTCGCGGCTACCCGACATCATCGCCTGAGCCGGCGGCCCGTGCCTTCTGCAGGCGCTTGAAGCGATACATCTCCCGGTCGGCGGCGTTCAACACCGCGTCCGCCTCCTCGCCCGGGGCGAAGGCGTAGGCGCCGTAGGCGACGCCGATGCGGATGATCTCGCCGTTCCACGCCACCGGGCGGTCGCGGATCAGTCGCGCCAGATTGCGCGCCTTGGCGCGGGCCGTCTCCAGATCGGCCCACATCAAGATCACGCCGAACTCGTCGCCACCGAGCCGCGCGAAGACATCCGAGGCCCGCAGGTTGCGCATCAGCGTCTCGGCGACATGGCGCAGCACCGCGTCGCCGGCGGCGTGGCCGTGGCGATCGTTGACGGCCTTGAGATCGTTGAGGTCGAAGTAGATGACGCAGCCGGGCGTGCCGTAGCGCTCGATCGCGCGGATGGCGCGGGCGAGCTCGCGCATGAACGAGCGCCGGTTGCTGATCGGCACCAGCGCGTCCTCGTCGGCGAGCCGCTCGAGCTCGGCCTCGCGCCGCCGCCGCCGCTCGATCTCCTCGTGCAGCAGCGCGTTGTCGCGCAGCAGCGCCACCAGCGCGGCCCGCACCTCGGGGGTGAGGCTCACCTTCGGCACGCCGGTGAACTCGGCGATCTCGGCGTCGGTGAGCTCGCTTGCCGGATCGACGGGCCGACGGATCAAGGTGCCGGCTCCAGCACCGTCACGTGCCCCAGCTTGCGCCCGGCGCGGACCTCCGCCTTGCCGTAGAGATGCAGCCGCGCGCCGGGCCGCGCGAGCCAGTTCGCCCAGCCGTCGACGTCGCGCCCGAGGAGGTTGATCATGCGCGCGCGGGCGAGCGGTCGCGCCCGGCCCAACGGCCAGTCGCAGACCGCGCGCACGGCCTGCTCGAACTGGTCCGGCAGACAGGCGTCGAGGGTCCAGTGCCCGGAATTGTGCGGGCGCGGCGCCAGCTCGTTGACCAGCAGACGGCCGTCGGCGGTCTCGAAGAGCTCGACCGCGAGCAGGCCCTCCAGGCCGAGGGCGTCGGCGAGCGCCACCGCGATCTCCCGCGCCCGCCCTTCGATCGCCGCGCTCGCCGTGGCCGGCGCCAGGGTCTCGGCGAGGATGCCGTCGGCGTGGCGGTTCTCGGCGAGCGGGAAGGTCTCGACCATGCCCGAAGGGCTGCGGGCGACCAGGATCGAAAGCTCGCGCGCGAAGGCGACCTCGCCCTCCAGGATCGCCGGCACCCCACCGAGCGCGGCGACGGCCTCGGCCAGCCCCGCCGCGGTCGCGACCGGAACCTGGCCCTTGCCGTCGTAGCCCAGGCGTCGGGTCTTGAGCCGCGCCGGAAACGGCACCTCGCGGGCGTCCGCCGCGAGCGCGCCGGCGGCGTCGACCGCGGCGAAGGGCGCGGTCTCGAGGCCGAGCGCGCGGGCGAGACGCTTCTCGGCGAGGCGGTCCTGGCTCACCGCGAGCACGCCCGCACCCGGCCGCACCGGCGTGGTGGCGGCGATGCGCTCGAGCGCCGCGGTCGGCACGTTCTCGAATTCGAGGGTGACGACGTCGCAGCCGCCGGCGAAGGCGTCGAGGGCGGCCTCGTCGGCGAACGACGCGCAGGTGGAGCGGGCGGTGACCGCCAGCGCCGGCTCCCCCGCCGTCTCGGCGAAGACGTGGACGCGCAGGCCCAGCCGATACGCCGCCGCGGCCAGCATGCGGCCGAGCTGGCCGCCGCCGAGGATGCCCAATCTTGCGCCCGGCTGGAGCCTCATGGCTCCACGCCGTCCTCGGGCGCCCAGGGCACCGCCTCGCTCTGCCGCCGCCGCCAGGCGGCCAGGCGCCAGGCCAGCTCGGCATCCGCCAACGCCAGGATCGCCGCCGCCTGCAACGCCGCGTTGACCGCACCGGCGCGGCCGATGGCGAAGGTGCCCACCGGCACGCCGCCGGGCATCTGGACGATCGAGTAGAGGCTGTCGACGCCGGCGAGCGCGCGGCTCTCCACCGGCACGCCGAGCACCGGCAGGGTGGTGAGGGCGGCGATCATGCCCGGCAGGTGGGCGGCACCGCCGGCGCCGGCGATGATCACCTTGAAGCCGCCGGCGGCGGCGTCGCGGGCGAAGCCGTAGAGGCGCTCGGGCGTGCGGTGCGCCGAGACCACCAGCGCGCGGCGGCTCACCTCGAGCTCGTCCAGGGTGTCCGCGGCGTGCTTCAAGCAGGGCCAGTCGGAGCGACTGCCCATCACCACCGCGACGTCGGCGCTCAGCGGTCGTCCTCCCGCTCGCTCTCGCTTCGGTTGAGGACGGCGTCGACATCGCCGGCCGCCGCGGCGCGGTTGGCGGCCTCGAGCTCGAGGAAGACCTCCTCGCGCAGCACCGACGCCTGCGCCGGGAAGACGAAGCCCAGCTTGACCGTCTTGCCGCGCAACTCGACGACCCGCACCTCGATCTCGTGGTTGATGATCACCGCCTCACCGACCTTGCGGGTCAGATACAGCATCGGCCAGCGCCCTTCACCCGTTAGCGGGTCATTAACCCTCTTGCGACTAGCCTGCAACCGACCCGGAACACGAGAGGAAGCGCGTGCTGGATCGTTTGGCCCTCTTCGACCTGATCGACCGCAAGCTGGATTTCACCGACGCGCGGCACCGCGTCATCACCCGCAACATCGCCAACGCCGACAGCCCGGGTTTCATCCCCGAGGATCTGGTGGAGCCGGACTTCCGCCGGCTCGTCGCCGGCAGCGGCGGCGAACCGGTGCAGCTGGCGCGGACCGATCCCGCCCATGCGAAGGGCTTCACCGTCGCGCCACAGGCGGCGAGCGAGGCGACGCCCGCCGAGCTCAAGCCCTCGGGCAACGCCGTCAGCCTCGAGATCGAGGCCGGCAAACTGCGCTCGAACTCCGGCGAACACAAGCGTGCGACCATGCTCTACGGCAAGTACCTGACGATGATGCGCAACGCGTTGGGCAGGGGCCAGTGACCCCGACAGCCGAGGACCTCCGCCGATGAAACTCGAAGACGCCGTCCAGGTGGCCAGCCATGGTATGCGGGTGCAGGGCACGCGCGTCCAGATCGCGGCCCAAAACCTCGCCAACTCGGACTCGCTCGCGACCACCCCCGGCGGCGAGCCCTACCGCCGGCGCACCGTCTCCTTCCGCGAGGCCCTCGACCGCGAGACGGGCCTGCGCCTCGTCGACATCGACCGCTACGGCGTCGACCGCGGCGACTTCGAAAAGCGCTACGACCCGGCCCATCCCGCCGCCGACGACACCGGCTACGTCATGCTGCCGAACGTCGAGCCGCTGGCGGAGCTGATGGACATGCGCGAGGCCCAGCGCTCCTACGAGGCCAACCTTCAGGCCATGTCGCTGACGCGCAACATGGTGTCGCAAACCCTGAACCTGCTCAAGTAAGCCGGAGGCCGTGGCCATGACCAGCGTCGACCCGCTCGCCACCCCCCTCGCCCAGCCCGTCACGACCCGGGGTCAGGCCCAGGGGTCCGATGCGACCCAGGGCGCGAGTTTTGAAACCATGCTCAAGACGGCGATCGAGGACATCGTCGCCACCAACCGCAGCGCCGAGACCAAGGCGGCCGAGCACGTCATGGGCGAGGCCTCGGTACGCGAGGTGGTCGAAGCGGTCACCCAGGCCGAGCTGGGCCTGGACACGGCGAGCGCGGTGCGCGACCGCGTCATCGCCGCCTATCAGGACATCATCCGGATGCCGATCTGAGGCGCGGGTCCGATGCTGAGCGGTCCCACCATCGACCTCGCCCGCGAGGCCGTGTTCGTCTGCATCAAGGTGGGCGCCCCCATCCTCTTGGTGGCACTCGTCGTCGGCCTCGTCGTCTCCTTCGTGCAGGCGATCACCCAGATCCAGGAGCCCACCCTCACCTTCGTGCCCAAGATCATCGGCATCTTCGCGACGATGATCCTGGCGATGCCGTTCATGCTGGCGACGCTGCTGACCTTCACCGAGGCGCTCTTCGCCCAGATCGGTGCCGGACTTTGAGCGTCGCCGTCACCGCCGAGACCGCGGCCATCCTCCTCGTCTTCGCCCGCCTCGGCGCGGCGTTGATGATCCTGCCGGTGTTCGGCGAAGGCTACGTCCTCGCCCGCGCCCGCCTGGTGGTGGCGTTGGCCTTGGCCGTCCTGCTCACGCCGGTGCTGCGCTCGAGCCTGCCGCCCGTCGACGGGTTCGACGCCCGCTTCGCCGGCCTGGTCGTCGGCGAGGTCGTCCACGGCCTCTTCATCGGCAGCTTCGTGCGGCTGGGGATCATGGCGCTCCACATCGCCGGCACCGCCTTCGCGATGCAGATGGGCTTTTGGGCCGCCACCTTCTTCAACCCGATGGCGGGGGCGCAGACCCCCGTCACCGGCAACCTGTTGACCGCGGCCGGGCTGATGATGCTGTTGGTCCTCGACGGCCACCACGCCATGCTCGCCGGGCTGGTGACGAGCTACGAGGTGTTGCCGCCGGGCGCGGGGCCGGCCGCCGGCGACATGGCGGCGGGGATGGCGCGCGGCAGCGCCGACGCCGTGGTGCTGGGCGTGCAGATGGCGATGCCGATCACCGTCGTTGCGGTGCTGCTCTACGCGGTCCTCGGGATGATGAACCGGCTCGTGCCCAGCCTGCAGGTCCTGTTCGTCGCCATGCCGCTGCAGATCCTGATCGGCCTCGCCGTCCTGGGTCTCTCGATCGGCGGCATCGTCGAGGCCTACGCCCGCTTCACCGCCGATCTCGTCGTCCAGCTGGGGGCGTGAGCCGATGGCCGACGAGCAGCCGGAACGCGACGAGCGCACCGAAGCGCCGACCTCGAAGCGGCTCGAGGACGCCAGAAAGGACGGCCAGGTCCCGACCTCGCGCGACGTGACCAGCCTGTTCATCCTCGCCGTCGGGCTGATGCTGGTCTCGCCCATGGGTGCCGGCAGCTTCGCCGGCCTCGTGCCACCGCTGACCAGCCTTTTGGAGCATGCGCATCTGGTGCGCACCGATCCGGGCTCGCTCGCCGCGCTCATGGTCCAGCTGATGCTCGCCCTCAGCGCGATGCTGGCGCTCCCCGTCGCCGGCTTCGCCCTGGCCGCGGTCCTCGCCAACATCGCCCAGCACGGCCTCGTCTGCTCGCTCAAGCCGGTCACGCCCAAGCTCCAGAAGATCTCGCCACTCGCCGGCCTCAAACGCCTGTTCGCGCCGAAGGCGCTGGCCGAAGCCCTCAAGAACGTCGCCAAGGTCGTGCTGTTGGGCGCGGTCGCCTGGTGGGCGGTGAGCCCGCTGCTCGTCGAGGTGCCGGCGACCGCGGCGGTGCCGGTGCCCGAGGTCCTGGCGATCCTGCAGGGCATGCTGTTGCGCGGGCTGGGCGCGGCGCTGGCGGTGGTGGTGGTCGTCGCCATCGCCGATTACACGCTCCAGCGGCACAGCCACTGGGAAAACCTCAAGATGACGCGCAAGCAGGTGCGCGACGAGAACAAGCAGACCGAGGGCGACCCGCACGTCAAAGCCAAGATCCGCCAGCTCAGGACCGAACGCTCGCGCCGACGGATGATGCAGGCGGTGCCCGAGGCCACGGTCGTCGTCACCAACCCGACGCACTTCGCCGTGGCGCTCAAATACGCGCCGGAGACCATGAAGGCGCCCGAGGTCACCGCCAAGGGCGCCGACGCCCTCGCCTTCCGCATCCGCGCGCTCGCCCGCGAGCACCGCGTGCCGGTGGTCGAGAACCGGGCGCTCGCCCGCGCCCTCTACGCCGAGGTCGAAGTCGGCCACACCATCTCGACCAAGCACTTCGAGGCCGCCGCCGAGGTCATCGGCTTCGTCATGCGCCAGCGCTCGCCGGGCGCCGGCGCGGCGTAACGCGGCGTTAACGCGTGGCGGCGATGCTCTTGGACCTTGGTCCGAGCGGAGTATCGCCCGGTGTTGTCTCGTCCCGTGCGGCGCGCCTGCGTCGCCCTCGTCGTCGTCACCGCCTGCCTCCTCATCCCCCGCCAGCCGCCGCTGGCGGCGGCGCACCTCTTCGACGAAGCCGTGCCGGAACTCGCCCAGGGCATCGCCCTGCCGCGCTGGGAGCGCGCCCGCCGCGCGCTCGCCCGCGACGGCCGCAGGCTGGACGCCTGCCTCGCCGATGCCGCCGCCTGCGCGCACGCTCGCCACGTCGCCTGGCGCCGGCTCGTGGCGGACCAGCGCGAGCAGCCGATCCGCGCCCGGCTGGAGGCCGTCAACCGGTTCGTCAACGCGGTGCCCTACGCCAGCGACCGCGAGGTCCACGGCGCGCGCGACCATTGGGCGGGGCCGTGGGGCTTCCTCGCCGGCGCCGGCGACTGCGAGGACTACGCCATCGCCAAATACGCCACGCTGGCCCGCCTCGGCGTGGCGGTGCGCGACATGCGCATCGTCGTGGTCGAGGACGTCCGCCGCGGCCTGCCCCACGCCGTGCTGGCGGTGCGCACCGAGAGCGGCGTCTGGCTTCTCGACAACCAGTCCGAGCGCCTGCTCGATGCCGCCCGCGACCACCGCTACGACCCCTACTACGCCGTCAACGAGGACGAGCGCTGGCTCTACCGGCTGCCCGGCGAGACCGCGCCGGCGCGCTGACCTCCTCCCCTTGTCCGAATTGCGCCGCGGCGCACGCACGGCTTCCATCGTGATTCGGACAATCAACCGGCGCGGAACTCATGATGGACTCCGACCTCAAGATCAGCTTCCACAACCTGCCGCACTCGGACGCCGTCGAGCACGACATTCGCGAGCGGGTCGCCAAGCTGGAGGGGCTGTTCGAGAAGATCGTGAGCTGTCGGGTCGTCGTCGAGGCGCCGTCCAAGAATGCCGGGGGTGCGGCGGCCTTCGCCGTCAAGATCGACATCAACGTGCCGGGCCAGGACATCGTCGTGAAGCCCGATCCCGCCCCCGACGTGCACCGCGCGGTCGTCGCCGCCTTCGACGCCGCCAAACGCCGCTTGAAGGCGCACGCCGAAAGGCGCCGTGGCTGATCCGACGCGCATCGCGCACCGCTCGCAGCCAACGCTCACCGCGGCCCCCGCGACGCCGGCCGCGATGAAGAGAGCGCGCCGACGTCGAGCCGCCGGCCCGGGGCCGCGAGCTCAGCGGCGGCCGGGCTCGCGGCGCGCGCGTCGGCGAGGAGCGCGCGGCCGCGGTCGTTCCGCAAGGCGGCGAGTTGGATGCGACGGCGCCGGCTCCGGGCCTCGAGCCGCTGCGGGTCGAGGCGGGTCACCCCCTCGAAGCGCGACCGTCCATCCAGGAGGGCGAGCGCTCGCCCGCCCACGCCGCGACCGGAAAGTCGCCCGCGGTGAGCGCCGCCGCCATTCGCGTCGACCGCCCTCCCCGTTCGTGTTCTTCTCGCCCGAAAACGGCGTCATCGCCGCGTCCGGCCAGGCGTTCATGGGCGGCCCGGTGTCGGTCGCGTAAAGGACGACGGTCGCCTCGGCGATGTCGACCTCGCCCGACAGGTCGTCGCGGCGTCGGCGGCCGCGTCGTCGACGACCTTCATCCGCGCCCGCCTCCGCGCGCTCCAACCGGTGAGAAACGACGACCGGCCGGCGGGGCCGGACGGCTCGCCGTGGTCGTCGGTGAACATCATCCCCTCGGCGGCGATGCGGTCGATGCCGGGCGTCTCGCGACCCGAAAGACCGAAGGTTTGGGCCCGGACGTTCCACCGACCGGTGGCGTCGCTTCGGATCACCAAGAGGTTCGCGCGGTCCGGCGCGAGGGCGGGACTGCCGGCGCGCCGGACGGTTATGGCACCGGCGACGAGGCCGGCTGGGGCTCGTGGCCTGCCCCCCGGAGGCTCCCGTCGGCGCCATGCGCGCCACCCCCGTTGCCCATTCCGGCCCAGCGACGACCCGGTGACTGGCGAGCCCTCGACAGGCGTGCCCAGCCGCCCACGACGATGCGGCGCCGGGGCGGGCGCCTTCGGGTTGCCTTCAACGGCGCCGGTCGTCCTCGCCGGCCGTCGCGGCGAGGGCGCGGTCGAGGGCGTCCATCAGCTCGGCCCGGTCGATCGGCTTGGTGACGAAGCCGTCCATCCCGGCGGCGCGGCAGGCCGCGGCCTCCTCGGCGCCGGCGTTGGCGGTGACGGCGATGATCGGCGTCGCCGCGACGGGACCGGCGAGGGCGCGGATCCGCCGCGCCGCTTCGAGGCCGCTGATCCCCGGCATCTGCACGTCCATCAAGACGGCGTCGACGTCGCCCGCCGCGACCGCCGCCACCGCCGCTTCGCCGTCGGCGAGGACGCTCACCCGATCGCCGGCCCGCTCCAACAGCACCCGCACCAGGCGGCCGTTCATCGGATTGTCGTCGACCGCGAGGATGTGGCGCTCGCCGCGCCGGCGGTCGTGCAGGCCGGGC
>JBKHCM010000117.1:0-10168 GCA_046541805.1 Alphaproteobacteria bacterium | reverse complement strand
GCCGCGCGCCTCGGCACCAGCGGGCGAAGGACAGCTCCTGGCCCCACCAGCCGGCGGCCTCCGGGGCGAGGGCGCGGACCATGGCGGCGGTCTCCGCCGGCGCCGCGGCGGCGCCGGCGTGCGTCCAGATGTCGGCGTAGAGGTAGCTCGGCCGCCGCCCGGCGAGGGCCGCGTCGACGCGACCGGCGAGCTCGCACCCGAGCGCGTCGGCCTTAAGGATCGTCACCTTGGCGCGGTGGGGCCAAGCGTGCAGCGCCGCCGCCTGGGCGACGAGGGCGATCACCTCGGCGGTGCGCTCGACGACGACGACCCGCTCCACCTCGGGCTTGTGCGCCGCGGCATAGGCGTAGAGCCCCATCCCGAGGCCGGCCACGACCACCGCACCGCGCGCCCGGTCGACGTGGAAGGCGTGGCTCTCCTGCTCCATCAGGCTGGTCGACATCCACGCCCGACGGTGCTCGTAGAGGACGTGGCGAAAGGGCTCGATCGCCGGACCCGAGACGTAGCCGGTGACGGGGCCGGGCCCGTGCCGGACCACGCGCCAGCGCCCGCGCGCCGCTTCGCGATAGGCGGGAAGCGGGAACAGCCCGAAGCCGTAGGCCGCCAGCATCGCCCGCTGGCGCTCGGCGTAGGCGCCGGCGATGGGCGAAACCCGCCCAGGCGCGCCGTGGCCATCGCCGGCGGGCGTGGGCGGCCCGGCGGCGGCGCTCGGCGCCGTCGGCCGGCGAGAGGCGCCGGTCAGCCGCCCGTCACGCTCATGTGGCGGCCGACGGCCGGGGCCTTGCGGCGGCGGTCGATCACGAAGTCGTGGCCCTTCGGCTTGCGGGTGATGCCCTCGCGGATGGCCTCGATCAGCGGACCGTCGTCGGCCGAGGCCCGCAGCGCCGCGCGCAGATCGGCGGCGTCCTCCTGGCCGAGGCACATGTACATGGTGCCGGTGCAGGTGACCCGCACCCGGTTGCAGCTCTCGCAGAAATTGTGGGAGAGGGGCGTGATGAAGCCGAGCCGACCGCCGGTCTCGGCGATCCGCACGTAGCGCGCCGGCCCGCCGGTGGCGTACGGGATGTCGATCAAGGTCCAACGCTTGGCAAGCTCGGCGCGCACGCGCGACAGCGGCAGATACTGGTCGGTGCGGTCCTCGTCGATCTCGCCCAAGGGCATGGTCTCGATCAGGGTCAGATCGAAGCCCTCGGCCCCGCACCAGGCGATGAGGCGGTCGAACTCGTCGTCGTTGGTGCCCTTCAAGGCCACGGCGTTGATCTTGACGTGCAGGCCCGCGCGCTTGGCGGCCTCGATGCCGCTCACCACCTTGAGGAAGTCGCCCCAGCGGGTGATCTGCTTGAATTTCACGGGATCGAGGGTGTCGAGCGAGACGTTGACCCGGCGCACGCCGGCGGCGACGAGGTCGTCCGCGAAGCGCTCGAGCTGGCTGCCGTTGGTGGTGATGGTGAGCTCGTCGAGGCCGCGGCCGATCATCCCGCCGATGCCGCGCACGAGCTGCACGACCCCGCGGCGGACCAGGGGCTCGCCACCGGTGAGGCGGATCTTCTTGACCCCCAGCTTGACGAAGGCGCCGGCGAGGCGCTCGAGCTCCTCGAGCGTGAGCAGCTCCTTCTTCGGCAGGAAGGTCATGTGCTCGGCCATGCAGTAGCCGCAGCGGAAGTCGCAGCGGTCGGTGACCGACAGCCGCACATAGGTGATCTGCCGCTGAAACGGATCGACGAGCGGTTGGAGCACGAGCCGGTTCCCTGATTCCTTGCGCCTTCCAGCCATCTCCGTAACTAGGGGCCGCGTTCACGGTTGTGAAGCACCGGCGTCGCGTTGCCGTGGGAGGGTCCCTTGAAGCTCCATTTCTGCGCCGCGGAGACACCCAAGGCGCGGGCCGCGCTGAAGACCCTCGTCCAGCGCTACGGCCAGCACGCGCCCGAGGACGCCGACGTGCTGGTACCGCTGGGCGGCGACGGCTTCATGCTCGAGACGCTGCACGGCGCCATCGGCGAACCGCGCCCGATCTACGGCATGAACCTGGGCACGGTGGGCTTTTTGATGAACGCCTACGCTTCCGCCGAGCTGCCCGAGCGCATCGCCCGGGCCGCCCGCACGCCGCTGCATCCCTTGCGGATGCGCGCGCTCCTGGCCGACGGCGCCACCGACGAGGGCCTCGCCATCAACGAGGTGTCGCTCTTTCGCGAGACCCGCCAGGCGGCGGCGCTCGCGGTCTTCGTCGACGGCGTCGAGCGGCTGTCGGAGCTGGTCTGCGACGGCTTGCTCATCGCCACGCCCGCGGGCTCCACGGCCTACAACCTGTCGGCCCACGGCCCCATCCTGCCGATCGGCGCCCGCCTGTTGGCGATCACGCCGATCAGCCCGTTCCGCCCGCGGCGCTGGCGCGGTGCGCTCCTGCCCGACAGCGCCGCGATCACCGTGCGTGTCCACCAGCCGCAAAAGCGCCCGGTGAGCGCGGTCGCCGACTACACCGAGGTGCGGGACATCTCGGGCGTCGAGGTCTGGCAGGACGACAGCGTCACCCTCGAGGTTCTGTTCGACCCCGAGCACAACCTCGAGGAACGCATCCTCAAAGAGCAGTTCGAATTTTGAGCCGGCCTTCGGTGCCGCTTTGCAAAAGCCGCGCCACCGCTCGCGCGCCGCGCCGACGTCGCTTCGGCGAGGCAACCCTCGTCCCCGGCGCCCGCCTGGTTGAGCCGCGCCTTGGTCGACGGGCGGCCGGCGGCCGTCGCCGGGTGGCGCCTTAAAGCTCCTCTCTGATCTGGGCGTAGGTGAGGGCGGCGAACATGCCGGTGCCACCGATGACGTTGCCGACGAGCGCCGGCAGGGTGCCGGTCACCAGCGCGTCGACGAAGCCGAGCTCGCCCACCAGCGCCGCGACGAAGAGCCCGGTCGAGCCGGCGACGACGTGGGAGAGGTCGCCGAGCCCGATCATGTAGGTCACGATCACGATCGCCAGCACCTCGCCCGCCCCGTGCAGCCGCGGCAGCACCCACACCAGCGACGCCAACATGAAGCCCGCGGGCATGCCCCAGACCAGGTGCTCGAGCGGGCTCACCTCGGCGTAGTGCCGCGCCACCTCGAGGATGCCTTCGAGCTGGGCCGGCGGCACGATCCGCAGGAGCGCGAACAGGCTCGCGGCGAGGAAGCACCCCACCATGTTGGCCGCGAAGACGATGCCCCAGAGCCTTGCGGTGCGGGCGAAGTTGGCGCGGCTCGGCTCCAAGAAGAGCGAGAGCACCGGGGTGATCGTGTTCTCGGTGAACAGCTGCATGCGGCCGAGGATGACGATCAGAAAGCCGACCGCGTAGCCGAGGCTGGAGATCGCCGGCGCCCACGCGGCGTCGGGCAGGACGGCGACGAGAAAGCCCTTGCACATCAGCGACGTGCTGATGGCGAGCCCGGCCGCGACCCCGGACCACCAAAGCGCGCTGAAGGGGCGCGAGAGCTCGTGGTCGCCCTCGCTCCTGATGACCTCGTAGATGACCGACGGCTTGGGGCCGGTGAGCGCGCCCACCTGCTCGCGCTGGCGGTCGTCGAGGCTCGTGCGCTTGTTCATCGTCCTCGTGCGGAAGGGTGACGCCGGGGCGGAGCCTAGGGCGGGCGGCGCCGCACTCAAGCCGGACGAACATGGCGGTCGGCGCGCGGTCGCCGCGGCGTCAGCCCTCTCCTGCGCAGGTGGGCGTCGCCGCCGGCAAGCTCGGCTGCTAGCAAGGGGCCGTCGCGGCGAGGAGGAGCGGGTGGCGGCGAGCGGCGCCGAAGGCGACGGGGACGACGAGCGGAGCCTGGCCGGGCTCGCCCGCAGCTACGGCTATGCGCGGGTCGAGGCGGACGAGCGCCGCCGACGGGTGCGCGCCACCTTCGACGGCATCGCCGCCGGCTACGACCGCGCCAACGACCTGATGAGCCTGGGCTTGCACCGGCTGTGGAAGCGGCGGCTCGCCGCCGGCGTGACCGCGAGCGGCCCGATTTTGGATCTGGCCGGCGGCACCGGCGACGTGGCGGCGCTCTTGCGGCGGGCGCGCGCCGAGCGGCTGGTGGTGGGCGGCGATCCGAGCCCGGCGATGCTCGCGGTCGACCGCCGCCGCCACGGCGCCGCCACCGCGGTGGTGGCCCTCGAAGCGGAGCGGCTGCCGCTCGCAAACGCCAGCGTGGCCGCGGTCACCTTCGCGTTCGGCTTGCGCAACGTCACCGAGCCGGCGGCGACGCTCGCCGAGATCGCGCGCGTGCTCGAGCCCGGCGGCCGGCTCCACCTGTTGGAGTTCTCCACCCCCGTCTGGTGGCTGCGCCCGCTCTACCGCCGGGCCTCGGCGCTGGTCCTGCCCTGGCTCGGCGGCCGCGTCACCGGCCGGCCCGAGGCCTATCGCTATCTCGCCCAGTCGATCGACCGCTTTCCCACCGCCGCGGCGGTGAGCGCCGCGCTCGCGCGCGCCGGGCTCCGGGTCGAGCGCGTCGAGCCGCTCGCGGGCTCGATCGCCGTCATCCACGTCGCCCGGCGCGCGCCCGCCGCGACGGCCACCGCCTAGGGCCGCCGCCCGTGGACACCCAACACGGCCAGCCGCCGCGCCCTCTCGTCTGGTGGTACGCCTTAAGGCCCAAGACCTTGAGCCTCGCCGCCGCGCCCGTGCTCGCCGGCACCGCCTGGGCGGTCCTGGCGGCCGGGGTCTTTCGGGCCGAGGTCCTGGTCCTGGCGCTCGCCTGCGCGACGGCGATCCAGGTCGCGACCAATCTCTGGAACGACGCCCTCGACAGCGAGCGCGGCGTCGACCGCGGCCTGCGCCTGGGGCCCCGCCGGGCCACCGCCGCCGGCTGGCTGACGACGTCGGCCGTGCGCCGGATGGCGCTTGTGGTCTTCGGCCTCGCCGCCGCCCTGGGCCTGGTGCTGGTCGGGCTCGGCGGCTGGCCGATCCTGGCCATCGGCGCCGCCGGCATCGCCTGCGGTCTGGCCTATTCGGCGGGGCCCTATCCGCTCGCCTCGACGCCCTTTGGCGAAATCGCCGTGCTCGCCTTCTTCGGGATCGCCGGCGTCGCTGGGACGGTGCTGCTCCACGGCGCCGCGATCACCGCCGAGGTGCTGCTGCTGGGCGTCGTGATCGGCCTGCCGGCGGCGGCGGTCCTGCTCGTCAACAACCACCGCGACCGCGTCTGCGATGCCCGCGCCGGCCGGCGCACCCTGGCGATCCTGTTGGGCCCGCGGGCGACGCAGCGGCTCTACGGGGCGCTGCTCGCCGCCGCCGCGCTCGGCCCGGTGGCGTTGCGTCCGAGCTGCGCGGTCGGCTGGCTCGCGAGCGCGGCGTTGACGGGTGGCGCCCTCGTGCTCGCCCGCCGCTTCGCCCGCACCCCGCTCGATCCGGTCTTGAACCGCTTTCTCGCCGCCACCGGTCGGTTCCAGCTCGTCGTCGTGGCGGCGACCGCGGTCGCGCTCGCGCTCTGCGGCTAAGGTGGCGTGCTCGTCGACCGGTCGAGTTGGCTAGACGCGTCGGGGTGACACCTCCGCGCTTCGGAGCGCTTCGTCGTGAACACCGTCTTCATCCCGCTCGGGCTCGCCTTCCTCATGGTCACCGTCGGCCTCGGCCTCGCCGTCGCCGACTTCCGCGCGCTGGCGGCCCGGCCGCTGGTCGTGGCGACGGGGCTCGCCGGCCAGCTTTTGCTGGTGCCGGCCGCGGCGTTCGCGGTGGCGTGGGGCTTCGCGCTGGCGCCGGTGCCAGCGCTCGGTCTCGTCCTCGTGGCCTGTGTGCCGGGTGGGGTGACCTCGAACTTCCTCACCGTGCTCGCCCGCGGCGACGCCGCGCTGTCGGTGGTGCTCACCGCCGGCTCCACCCTCGCCGGCCTGGTGACGGTGCCGCTGGTGCTCGCGCTCGCGCTGCGGCTGTTCGATCCGAGCGGACTGGCGCTGCCGGCGACGGTGCCGCTCGCGGACACCGCGCGCGCGGTGCTGGCGGTGACCGCGCTGCCGATGCTCGCCGGCATGGCGTTGCGCGCGCTTCGGCCCGAGGCCGTGGCCCGTTGGCTCGCCGCGGTGCGCCGGCTCGCCACCGTGGTCTTCGCCGCCATCGTCGTGGTCGCGTTCTCGGGCGACTGGCACGTGGTGGAGGCGCACTGGCGGGTGGTCGGTCCCGCGGTCGTCGTGTTCAACCTCCTGGCGGTGACGGGCGGGCTCGGCCTGGCGCGGCTGGTCGGGGCAGCGCCTTCGACCACGCTCACCTTCGGCATCGAATGCGGCCTGCAGAACGTGGCATTGGCGCTCTTTTTGGGTGGCAGCGTCTTGGGCGAGCCGGCGTTGATGGTGCCGGCGGTGATCTACGTCCTGGTGATGAACGCCGCCGCGCTCGCGCTCGTCGCCATCGGCCGGCGCACCGTGCCGGCGCGCGCCCTGGCGCCCTGACGCCGACCCGCCCCGAGGACCCGGCGCCACCGCCGCCGGCGCCCGGTGTCACGGTTGTGCCACCGCAGCGTCACGGCCGTGTCACCGGGCGCGGCTATCGCGGGCTGAGCATCGACAACGCCCCGGGAGAACCGCCGTGCTCGCACCCCGCGCCGTCGCCACCGCGATCGCCGCCGTCGGCCTGACCGTCAGTGTCGGTGTCGCCGAGGCGCAGACGGTCCGTTTCGCCAACACCGACATCGAGGGCCTGGAGGAGCTGCAGCGCGAATACGGCGCCTTTCGCGACACCCTCGAGGAGCTCACCGGCCTCGACATCGAGTTCTTCGCGGTGAGCAACCGCACGGTCGCCGCGGAGGCGCTGCGCGCCGAGGAGGTCGACTTCGTCCTCACCGGCCCGTCCGAGTACACCATCCTCTCCAGCATGACCGAGGCCGAGCCGGTCGTGGCCTTCAGCCGCGTCGACTACTACTCGGTGATCGTGACGCGGGCCGACAGCGGCATCGCCTCGCCGGCCGATCTGGTGGGCGAGCGCGTCGCCATGAGCGACGTCGGCTCCACCTCGGGCCATCTCGGCCCGTCGCAGGTGCTGGCCGACTACGGCCTCGACCCCGCGGCCGACATCGAGGCGATGCACACCTCGAGCGAGGTCGGCTTTCAGGCGCTCAAGCGCGGTGACGTCGCCGCCTGGGGCAACAGCGGCCTGAACTACACCACGCTGCGCGACAACGACACCGAGACCGAGCCGGGCGATTTCCGGGCGATCGCGCGTGGCCCGGACCTGCCGAACGACGTGCTGATGGTGGGCGGTCACGTCGCCGACGACGTCGTCGCGCGCATGCGCGACGCCTTCGCCGAGCCGGCCAGCGCCGAGCGGCTGCACGAGGCGCTCGCCGAGGTCGGCCGCGGCAAATATGCGCTCACCACCTTCCTGCCCGACGTCCAGGACAGCGACTACGACTATATGCGCGCCGCGTTCCGCGCGATCGGCCAGAACCAGTTCGCCGAGCGGGCCGGCGGCGAGTGATGGTCGCGACGGCGACGGCCGCCGCCACCCCGCTCGATCGGGTCTCGGTCGCCCCGGGCGCGGAACTCGACCTCACCGTCCGCGGCCTGCGCAAGACGTTCGGGCTCGCCGAGGTCCTGCGCGGCGTCGATCTCGACCTGCGGCGCGGCGAGACCGTGGCGCTGTTGGGGGCGAACGGCTCGGGCAAGTCCACCCTGCTGCGGTGCGCGGTGCGCGCGCTCGAGCCCGACGCCGGCGAGGTCCACCTCCTCGGCGAGCGGCTCACCGGTCGGCCGCGCCGCGTCGTCCGCCGCCAGCGGGCGCAGGTCGGCTTCGTCTTCCAGCGCCACTTCCTCGTCCCGCGCCTGAGCGCGCTCACCAACGTGCTCCACGGGGTGCAGGCACGCCGCGCCGGCCCGCGGACCTGGCTGCAGGCCCTTGCCACCGCCGAGGACCGCGACGCGGCGATGGGCTGTCTCGAGCAGGTGGGCCTCGCCGAGCACGCGGCGCAGCGGGTCGACACGCTGTCGGGCGGGCAGTCGCAACGGGTGGCGATCGCCCGGGCGCTGATGCAGCGGCCCCGGCTCATGCTCGCGGACGAGCCGGCCGCCAGCCTCGACCCGCAAGCCGCCGAGGACGTCATGACGCTGTTCGTCGATCTCGTGCGCCGCCAGGGGCTCTCACTCCTCTACACCTCCCACGACTTGGCGCACGCGCTCAGCTACTCCGATCGCGTGGTCGTCCTGCGCGACGGCGAGGTCGTGCACGCCGGCCGGTCGGCGGAAGCGGACCCCGCGCGGCTGCGGCGCTACTATGAGCACTGATCGCCGGCGCCTGCCCACGCGCTTCGAGCGCCCCGGCATCGCGACGTTCGCCGTCTGGCTGCTGGTCGCCCTGTTCCTCGCCGCGGCGGTCCAGGGCACCGAGGTCTCGCTGGTCGAGTTCGTCGAGGGCCTGCCCAACCTCGCCGACTTCGTCGCCCGGATGTTCCCGCCCGACGGCGAGCGCCTGTCGGCGATCCTCGCCGCCCTCTTCGAGACCTTCCAGATGGCCGCCGTCGGCACGGTCCTCGGCATCCTGCTCGCGGTGCCGATCGCGGTCGCGGCCAGCCGCAACCTGTCGCCGCACCCCGTGGTCTACTACGCCGCGCGCGGGCTGATCTCGTTCTTCCGCACGATCCCGGACCTGATCTGGGGCCTCATCTTCGTCATCATGGTCGGGCTCGGGCCGTTCGCCGGGACGCTCGCCATCGCGGTGGACACGATGGGCTTTTGCGGGCGCTTCTTCGCCGAGGCCATGGAGGACGTCGACGACGGCCCGCAAGAGGCGTTGACGACGCTCGGCGCCACCCGCACCGGGGTCATCGCCTCGGCGGTGCTGCCGGCGGCGATGCCGGCCTTCATCACCACCGCGCTCTTCAACCTGGAGCTCGCCACCCGCTCGTCGGTCGTGCTCGGCATCGTCGGCGCCGGCGGCATCGGCATGGAGCTGAAGGTCGCCATGGACCTCTTTCGCTACGACGAGGCGCTGACCATCCTGTTGGCGATCTTCGTGCTGGTGCTCGCGGTCGAGCGGGTGGGCGCCCAGGTCCGCGGCCGCATCATCGGCCGCGACGCCGGCGTCGCGGTGCGCGCCGAAGGTGTCGGCTGAGCGCTGGCGGCGCACGCGCAAACCCTGTTTGAAAGTCGATCGTCGTGACCCAGTTCGATCTTTCCACCGCCACCGCGCACGTCGCCTGGAACAGCCGTTGGCTGGACGCCGGCGAGCGCGCCGAGTGGTCGAGCGCCGAGCCCGACGTCCGCGAGGTGGCGGCGACGGTGCTGCCGGCGCGGGGGGTGCGGCGCGTGCTCGACCTCGGCACCGGCATCGGCCGCCACGCGCTCGCCTTGGCGCGCGCCGGCTTCGAGGTCACCGCTTGCGATGCCGCGCCCGCCGGTCTGGAGGTCTGCCGCGCCGAAGCCGCGGCCGCAGGCCTCGCGATCCGCCTCGACGAGGCGCAGATGACGGACCTGCCCTATGGCGACGGCGCCTTCGACTACGTCCTCGCCTTCAACGTCATCTACCACGGCGAGCCGGGCGTGGTGCGCCGCGCCATCGCCGAGATCCACCGGGTCCTGGCCCCCGGCGGGCTCTACCAGGGCACCATGCTCTCCAAGCGCAACGCCAATTTCGGCCGCGGCACCGAGGTTGCCCCCGACACGTTCGTGCGCACGGGCGACGACGACAAGGGCCACCCCCATTTCTACTGCGACGCCCGGGGGCTGTGCGCGCTGTTCGCGGGCTTCGAGCCCCTCAAGCTCGAGGACCGCCTGCACCGCAAGCCGGGCTCGTGGCACTGGCACCTCTTGGCGGAGCGGCGGCCGTGAGCGACACACCGGCCCCGGACGAGCTGTTCGCCGGCACCGCCCTGGACTACGTCCGCCACCGCCCGCCCTATCCGCCGGAACTGCTCGCGGCGCTCGCCGCGCGCTTCAGGCTGGGCCCCGGCGTCGGCGTGCTCGACCTCGGCTGCGGGCCCGGGGTGTTGAGCCTGCCGCTCGCCGATACCGGCGCCGCCGTCACCGGCGTCGATCCGTCGGCGGAGATGCTGGCGATGGCGCGCCACCTCGCGGGTGGCCGCGCCAACCTGCGCTGGGTGCACGGCACCGCCGAGGAGGCCCCGCTCGCCGGCCCCTACCGGCTCGCCGTCTGCGGTCGCTCCTTCCACTGGCTCGACCGGGCGCGGGTGCTCGCCCGCCTCGAGCGGTTGCTCGAAGCGGACGGCGCCGTCGTCG
>JBKHCM010000116.1:0-10207 GCA_046541805.1 Alphaproteobacteria bacterium | reverse complement strand
GTGCGCGTCCGCAGCGGCGTCGCCGCGTCGACGAGAAGGACGCGGCGTCCCGCCAGCGTGGCGCGCCCCGCCGCCACGGGCCGGGCGGTGGCGGCCAGCGGCAGCGTTACCGTGAAGGTGGAGCCGCGGCCCTTTTCGCTCACCAGGTCGAGGGTGCCGCCGAGCCGGTCGACCAAGAGCCGCGCGATGGCGAGACCGAGGCCGATGCCGCCCTCGCCGCTGCTCGGCAGCTGCACGAACGGCTCGAAGATCCGGTCGCGGTCGGCGGCGGCCAGACCGCAGCCGGTATCGCGCACCGCGAAGGCGACGCGCTCACCGCCCGCCGGGCGCACGCCGAGGGCGACCACGCCGCGCGCGGTGAACTTCACCGCGTTGGCGAGCAGGTTGACCAGGATCTGGCGCAGCCGCCCGGCGTCGCCCACCACCCAGACCGGCGTCTCGGGGGCGAGGTCGAGGGTCAGGCCGAGCGGCCGATCGCCGATGCGGGGGCGAACCACGTCGAGCGAGCCGCGGACGAGACGATGGAGGTCGAAGGGCTCCTCGCGCACCACGATATCGCCGTGGGCGAGCCGGCTCATGTCCAACAGGTCGTTGATGAGCGTCATCATCCCGTTCGCCGCGTCGTCGACGGTCTCGACGTAGCGGCGTTGCACCGCGTCGAGGTCCGTCTCCGCGAGCAGCCGCGTCATGCCGAGGATCGCGTTCATCGGATCGCGCAGGTCGTGGCTGATGGCGGCGATCCACGCCCCGTCGGCGAGCGGCGGGCGCGGCGGCGAATCGTCGGACGAGGCGGTCATGACGGCATCCCGCAGGCGTGAGCGCGACCGCAGGATGCCAGAGCCGGCGCGTGCGTGAAGGTTTGAGTTGAGGTTCTTATTCCTATAAGATGGCGTGCAAACCCTGGAGCGTGTCCATGGCCACCACGTCGCGATCGACCAAGACCTCCAAGACAGCGGGCGACGCCGCGGCGCCGCCCGAGAAGATCACCCCCACCAAGGGCCAGCCCTTGCCCGTGCGCGTCGGCGCGCTGCGCGATGCGCTGCTGGACGCGATCGAGCACGAGGTGCAGGTCGGCAATGTCCGCGTCATCCTCTGGCTCGCCGACAAGCTGCGTGTCCTCGAGGCCTCGGCGGGCGAGAAGAAGCCGGCGGAGGAACTCCGCCACTTCTTCGCCGAGCTCGACGGCGACGAGCTGCGCGAGTTCGCGAGCCTGGCCTCGAAGGGCACGTGAAGGGTCAGTCGTCCCGCGCGGCGGCGGTGTCGACCCACACCCGCGTGTCGGGGTCGTGGTAGAGCGTCAGGCCTTGCGGAAACCGCAGAAAGCTGAACCCGCTGACGTCGACGCCCTCGGCGGTGACGTGGCGTTCCACCGCGCCGCGGTCGAGCGGCGCGTCGGCGCTCTCCAGCACCAGCTCGCGAATGGCGGAGTCGTTGAAGAGTACGACCTCGCCGGCGCTGCCCGCGATGAGGTCCGCAACCGCCAAGCGGAACCGGCCGTCCTCCACGTCGGTGCTCTCCGTCGCCGGTTCGGCGGTGGGCGGCTCGTTCGACCAGTGCGGTTCCTCGGCGCCCCCGCCGACCGGTTTCCGCATTATGCACTTCCTTGACAACGAACTTGATGACGATGCGGCCTGGACGCTCGGCCGACGAAAAATCCGTCATTTGACGGTTAACGCGGCTTCATCTCTTTGCCAAGTCTGCTCTCGTTCAACGCATGCGCTTGAATATGCCGAGGCAGCGGACCGCCGTCAGAGGTCGGCGTAGACATGGGCTTCCGCCGCGGCCCCGGGATGGGTCACCGCTCCCCTTTCCGCAGATCCCACCGTCTGCGCGTACTTCCAAAGGGTCCCCGAGCCGTAGAAGCTCGGCCGCGGCGCCCACGCCTGCCGCCGGCGCTCCAGCTCCGCCGGGGACACTTCCACGTTGAGCGTACCCGATGATGCGTCGATGGCGATGACGTCACCGTTTTGCAACAGTCCGATCGGCCCGCCGACGGCGGCCTCGGGGCCGACATGGCCGATGCAGAAGCCGCGGGTGGCGCCGGAGAAGCGCCCGTCGGTGATCAGCGCCACCTGGTCGCCGCGACCCTGGCCGTAGATCGCCGAGGTGACGCCCAGCATCTCGCGCATGCCCGGCCCGCCCTTGGGGCCCTCGTAGCGGATGACGAGGACCTCGCCGTCCTCGTAACGCCCGGCCTGCACCGCCGCCATGGCGTCCTCCTCGCAGTCGAAGCAGCGCGCCGGACCGCGGAAGACCAGGGTCTTCAAGCCCGCCACCTTGACGATGGCGCCCTCGGGCGCGAGCGAGCCCTTGAGACCCACGACGCCGCCCCAGGTGGTGATCGGGTCGGTGGTCGGCCGCACGATCGGGTTGGGCTCGAAGGCGACGCCCTCCAGATCCTCGGCGATCGTCTTGCCGGTGACGGTGCGGCAGTCGCCGTGCAGATAGCCGCCGTCCAAAAGCGCCTTCATCAACAGCGGCACGCCGCCGACGTCGTGCAGATCGCGCATGACATAGCGCCCCGCCGGCTTGAGGTCGGCGATATAGGGGGTGTCGCGGAAGATCGCGGCGACGTCGTGGAGGTCGAAGTCGATGCCGCATTCGTGCGCGATGGCGGGCAGGTGGAGGGCCCCGTTGGTCGACCCGCCCGAGGCGGCGACGACGCGGGCGGCGTTCTCCAGCGCCTTGCGGGTGACGATGTCGCGCGGGCGCAGGCCGGTGGCCAAGAGGTTCATGACCGCCTCGCCCGAGGCCTCGGCCCACTGATCGCGGGTCTCGTAGGGTGCCGGCGTGCCGGCGGAGCCCGGCAGCGCCAGGCCGATCGCCTCGGAGACGCAGGCCATCGTGTTGGCGGTGAACTGCCCGCCGCAGGAGCCCGCGGACGGACAGGCCACCTCCTCCAGCTCGGCCAGCTCCGCGTCCGACATCTGCCCGACGGCGTGCTTGCCCACGCCCTCGAAGACGTCCTGGACGGTGACGTCCTGTCCGCGGAAGCGCCCCGGCAGGATCGAGCCGCCGTACATGAAGACCGCCGGCACGTTGAGCCGCACCATCGCCATCATCAGCCCCGGCAGCGACTTGTCGCAGCCGGCAAGCCCCACCAGCGCGTCGTAGGCGTGGCCGCGCACGGTGAGCTCGGTGCTGTCGGCGATGACCTCGCGCGAGACCAGCGACGACTTCATGCCCTGGTGGCCCATGGCGATGCCGTCGGTCACCGTGATCGTCGTGAACTCGCGCGGCGTGCCGCCGGCCTTGGCGACGCCGCGCTTGGCGGCCTGCGCCTGGCGCGCGAGCGCGATGTTGCAGGGGGCGGCCTCGTTCCAGGTGGTCACCACGCCGACGAAGGGCTGGGCGATGTCCTCGCGCGAGAGGCCCATGGCGAAGTAATAGGAGCGGTGCGGCGCCCGGTCCGGCCCGACGGTCGAGTGGCGGCTCGGCAGCTTGGACTTGTCGAAGACGGTGACCCTCGCCATGGGTGTCTTTCCCTGCTTGGCTGACGCGGGCGGAGCTTAGGCCGTGAGATGGCGCCGTGCCTAGGGGCGAGGGCAAGGAGCGGGTCGGGTTTTTCGGCTGGCGACGCCTGCGGTCGGCGGCGCAGCGCTTCGGCCGTCACCATCAGTTCATCACCGCCGGTCACCTCGCCTTCGTCGCGCTGTTGGCGCTCTTTCCCTTCTTGATCGTGCTGGTGACCGTCGCCGCCGCGATCGGTTCGACCGCAGCCGCCGACCAGGCGCTCGCGACCGCCTTCGCGCAGCTGCCGACGGAGGTCGCCCGCACGCTCGCACCGGTGACCGAGCAGGTCATCGACGCGCCCCGCCGCGGGGCGCTGACGCTCGGCGTGATCGCGGCCCTGTGGGCGGCCTCCGCCGGCTTCGAGGCGCTGCGCTACGGCTTCAACCGCGCCTATGGCGTGTTCTCGAGCCGCCAGGCCTGGGTGCGCCGCATGCAGAGCCTGGCGCTGACGCTCCTGCTCGCGGTCGGCGTCGTCCTCGCCACCCTCGGCGTCGTCGTCGTGCCGCTGGCGGTCCGCGCCGCCGCGACCCTCGTCGACGTCCCCGAATGGCAGGAATCGGCGAGCGCGCTCACCAGCCGGCTGTTCGGCGTCGCGCTGTTGGTGGTGACCTTGACGGCGGTCTACAAGATCGTGCCGCGGCCGCGCGTGCGCTGGGGCGACGCGCTGCCCGGCGCGGTGCTGGCGGTGGTCCTGTGGTTCGCGCTCGCCCAGGCCTTCGGCTTCTACCTGCGCGAGTTCGCGAGCCTCTCGGTCACCTACGGCAGCCTCGGCGGGGTCGTCGCCGCGCTGGTCTTCTTCTACCTCACCGCCTGTGTCGTGCTGTTCGGCTGCGAGTACAACGCCGTCGCGCGACCTCGCGACGGGCACGCGCGGCCTTGATGCGGGGCGCGGCGCAGCTAGGGTGCGCGCGGCCGAGCGGCGGGAGACGATGATGGACGCGACGGGAACCTTGATGGCCGGCAAGCGCGGGCTGGTGATGGGGGTAGCCAACGAGCGCTCGATGGCCTGGGGCATCGCCCGCGCGTGCCGCGCGCAAGGTGCCGAACTCGCCTTCACCTATCAGGGCGACTCCTTGAAGAAGCGCGTCGCGCCGCTCGCCGAGCAGCTCGGCTCCGACTTCGTCATGCCCGGCGACGTCACCGACGACGCCGAAATGGATGCCCTTTTCGCCACCCTCGCCGCGCGCTGGGGCCGGCTCGACTTCCTCGTCCACGCCATCGCCTACAGCGACAAGGACGAACTCCGCGGCCGCTACGTCGACACGAGCGCGGATAACTTCAAGCACACGCTCGCGATCTCCTGCTATTCCTTCACCGATCTCTGCCGCCGCGCCGAGCCCTTGATGACCGACGGCGGCAGCCTGTTGACCCTGACCTATGCCGGGGCGGAGCGGGTCATGCCGCACTACAACGTCATGGGCGTCGCCAAGGCCGCGCTGGAGGCGAGCGTGCGCTATCTCGCGGCCGACCTCGGCGGGCGGGACATCCGCGTCAACGCCATCTCGGCGGGCCCGGTGCGCACCCTCGCCGCCTCCGGCATCGGCGATTTCCGCTACATCTTGAAGTGGAACGAGCTCAACGCGCCCTTGCAGCGCAACACCACCCTCGACGACGTCGGTGGGGCGGCCGTCTACCTGCTCTCGGGCCTCGGCGCCGGCACCACGGGCGAGGTGCTCCACGTCGACGGCGGCTACCACGTCGTCGGGATGAAGCGCCCGGACGCGCCCGACATCGCCACCCAATAAGGCGCGAACCTTGGCCGGCAACAGCTTCGGGACGGCGTTTCGCTTCACCACCTTCGGCGAGAGCCACGGCGCCGCCATGGGCTGCGTCGTCGACGGCGCGCCGCCCGGCCTGCCGCTCGCCGCCGCCGACGTCCAGCACTGGCTCGACAGGCGAAAACCCGGCTCCTCGCGCTTCGTGACGCAACGCCGCGAGCCCGACGAGGTCGAGATCCTCTCCGGCGTGTTCGCGGGCTACACCACCGGCACGCCCATCGGCCTGTGCATCCGCAACCGGGATCAGCGCTCGAAGGACTATGGCGAGATCAAGGACCAGTATCGCCCGGGTCACGCGGATTATACCTACGACGTGAAGTACGGCTTTCGCGACTACCGCGGCGGCGGCCGGGCGAGCGCCCGTGAGACCGCCCTGCGCGTCGCCGCCGGCGCGATCGCCCGCCGGATCCTCGGCGCCGGCGTGGTCATCCGCGGCGCGCTGGTCGAGCTCGGCGGCGATGCGATCGACCGCGCGTCCTGGGACTGGGCGATCTGCGAGACCAACCCCTTCTGGTCGCCCGACGCCGCGGCGGCGGCGCGCTGGGAGGCCCGGTTGGACGCGGTCAGAAAGGCCGGCTCGTCGGTCGGCGCGGTCATCGAGGTGGTGGCCGAGGGCGTGCCCGCCGGGCTCGGTGAGCCGGTCTACGACAAGCTCGACGCCGACCTCGCCAAGGCGATGATGTCGATCAACGCCGTCAAGGGCGTGGAGATCGGCCGCGGCTTCGCGGCGGCGCGGCTCACCGGCGAGGCCAACGCCGATGAAATGCGCATGTCGCATACCGGGCCGGTCTTCACCGCCAACAACGCCGGTGGCATACTGGGGGGCCTTTCCACCGGAGAGGCGATCGTGGTGCGCTTTGCGGTCAAACCCACCAGCTCCATCTTGACCTCGCGCCGGAGTGTCGACCGCTTCGGCCGCGACGTCGATATCCGCACCAAGGGCCGGCACGACCCCTGTGTCGGCATCCGCGCCGTGCCCGTCGGCGAGGCCATGCTCGCCTGCGTGCTCGCCGATCATCTTTTGCGCGACCGGGCGCTGGGCCCGCGCCCGCGGCACCGCCCGGAGGGCCTGTGACGGCGCCGACGCGCCCGCCTTTGCGTCACATCCTCGAGACCGTGCTCTACGTCGACGATCTGGCGGAGGCGGCACGCTTCTACGGCGGCGTGCTCGGCCTCGAGGAGGCGAGCCGCAAGCCGGGCGCGTTCGTGTTCTACCGCCTCGAGCGGCAGATGCTCTTGCTCTTCGACGCGACGGCGGCGCAGCGCTCGATGGCGGTGCCGCCGCACGGGGCACGCGGGGCCGGCCATCTCGCCTTCGCCGTCGCCGATCGCGACCTCAAGCGCTGGGTCGGGCATCTCGTGGCCCACGGGGTCGCGATCGAGGCCGAGCTCGACTGGCCGAACGGCGGCCGCTCCTTTTATTTCCGCGACCCCGCCGGCAACAGCCTGGAGATCGCCGCGCCCGCGATCTGGGGCTTCGACGACGCGCTCGCCGGCGACGGTGCCGGATGAGCGCGACCGACGACACCATCGAGGCCACGGTCGCGGCCGGCTGGGCGCCGCCGGAGCGGATCCCGCCGATCCGGCTGATGGGCGACATCGCCTGCCCGTGGACCTATCTGGCGCTGCACGCGCTGCGCCGGGCGTTCGGCGACACGTTCGCGCTCGACTGGCACCCGTTTTTGTTGAACCTCGGCGATCTCGCCCGCCAGCGACGGCGTCTCGCCGGGCCCGTGGCGCGCTACGCCGCCGCCCTCGACGTCCCGTTCACACCGGCCTCGTTGGCGAGCTCGGTGGACACCCGCCAGGTCCACGCCGTCGTTCTCGCCGCCGCCGGCGAGGGGCGCGCCGCCGCCGCCGCCGCCGCCCTCTTCGCCGCACGCTTCGCCGCCGGCGAGAGCCTCGTCACCACCGACGAGATCCGCGCCGCACTCACCGCCGAGGTCGGCGCCGAGACCGCCGCATGCTGGTGCGCGCGCGCCCCCGCGCAGCTGCCGCTGGTGGAACGCGCCGCTCGCGCCGCCCGCCTCGCCGGGGTCAGCGAGATCCCGCTCGCCGTCGTCGACAACGCCTTCGTCATCGGCGGGCTGCAGCCGCCGGAAGCCTACCGCGCGCTCGTCGAGCTCGCCGACATCCGCGAGCATCAGCCGGCCCGTTGATCGCGGCGCTTTTCCACACCCGCTGCCGGCGCTGTCGCCGGTGGCGCGGCGGCGCCGGATCGCACGCGCATCCTCGTCCAGGGCGACAGCTCGACCTCGGGCCGGCTCCCGAGCGACCCGATCATCGCCACCACCCGTCACGCCGCCGCTCGCCCTGGCCCGGCTTTTCACCTGCGCTGCCAGCGGCCTCGGCGAGCCCTCCGGCGTCGCCGCCGGCGGCGTCGCAACGCGCACCGGCCGGGCCGGGTTGTCGGGCTTGGCCTCGGGCCGGGCGCTCGGCATCGTCGCCATGCGGCCGCCGGGGCGGCGCGAGCTCAACGCCGCGCCTTGAAGAAGTCGCGCAGGAGCGTGGCGGCGGGCGCCTCGGCGATGAGGCCGTAGACCTCGACCGCGTGATGGCAGCTCGCCGCGGCCAGCACCCGCGGGCCGTGGTCGACGCCGCCGCCCTTGGGGTCCTCGGCGCCGTAGTAGAGCCGGCGGATGCGCGCGAGCGCCAGCGCGTGCGCGCACATCGGGCAGGGCTCGAGGGTGACGTAGAGATCGCAGCCGGTCAGCCGCGACGTGCCGAGACGATGGCACGCGGCACGCACGACCAGCATCTCGGCGTGAGCGGTGGCGTCGCGCTGCTCCTTCACCCGGTTGCCGTCGACCGCGATGATCCGGCCGTCCGCGCCGACCAGCGCCGCGCCGACCGGCACCTCGCCGCGCGCGGCGGCGCGCGCGGCGGCCTCCAGCGCCACTCTCATCGCAAAGGGCGTGGTGGCGAAGGCTGCGCTCACCGTTGGTCCTCCCGCTGGCGCGGCGCCGCCGTCAGGAGACGGGAACGTCGGGCACCACGCTCAGCTCCAAGGATGCGGTACCTTCGGGCAGCCGGTCCACCGCCATCTCGAGCGTGCTGCGCCCGCCGGCGGGCACGGTGAGCGCGGGGATCTCGACCATGGTCTCACCGATCCAGGCCCCTTGCGCATTCAGGAACGTCACCCGCACGCGGCGGATCTCGACCGCGCCATCGCCGGGGTTTTCCACCCGCGCCGAAAGCACGAGGCGGCGCGCCTCGGCGTCGCCGCGCCAGGCCGGCTCGACCTCGGTGAGCGCGGGCGACGGGGCGGCGGCGACGAACGGCAGCGTGTCGCGGTAGGCCCAGGCGAAGCCGGTGCCGGCGGCGAGGACCAACAGCCCGGCGACGGCGAAGAGCATCGCCGCCAGACGGCGGCGCGGCGGTCGCGGTGCGGCGGTGGGCGAAGGGGCGGCCGCGGGCACTCCGACCGCGTCCGCGCCCGCGTCCTCCGCCGCAACGTCCAGCGCCGCCGCATCCGCATCCGCCGCTGCAGCCTCCGCCGCAACGTCCAGCGCCGCCGCATCCGCATCCGCCGTCGCAGCCTCCGCTGCATCCGCCGTCGCACCCTGCGCCGCATCGGCCACCACGCCGTCGACTGCCCTCGCCTCGCCCGGCTCGACCGCCTCGGCCGAGCTGGGCGCCGGCGCGGCCAACGGCTGGCGCGGATCCCAGACATGGCGGCAACGGCGACAGCGCAGGCGCAGCCGCGCGCGCTCGAGCGCGGCGGGCTCGATCTGGTAGCCGGTTCCGCATTGCGGGCAGGCGACGTGCACGGCGATGACCTCGGCGGTTGCGCGATTCGCGGAAATATCTCAACCTATCCTAGCAAAGGGTTACGGGTCGGCGAAAAGCGAGTGAGCAGCCATGCCGTCCGATGCCGTCATCGTCGCGCACGCGCTGGCCGTGGGCCGCAAGCCGACCGCACCGTGCCTGCGCGACGTCGACCTCACCCTCGCCGCCGGCGAGCGGCTCGCCCTCGTCGGCGCCAACGGCACGGGCAAGACCGCGCTGCTCGCCACCCTCGCCCTGCTCGCGCCGCCGGCGGCCGGCAGGCTCTGGCTTTTCGGGCGCGAGCCGGGCCAGCTCGCGCGCGACGAGCGCGCGGCGCTACGCCGCCGGATCGGCACCGCCATCGGTGACGGGCCCTGGCTCGAGGACGCGAGCGCGGCGGAGAATCTCGCCCTGCCGCTGCGCGTGCAAGGTGACGACCACGGCGCGAGCACGGCGGTCGTCGGCGAATTCCTCGACTGGCTCGGCCTCGACGCCGCTCGGCAGCGACCGCTCGCGGCCCTCTCGCTCGGCGAGCGCCGCCTTTTGGCCATCGCGCGGGCGGCGGTGGTCCGCCCCGACCTGTTGGTGCTCGACGAGCCGCTCGCCGGGCTCGACGCCCACGCCGCCGGCCGCGCGGTCCAGCTCGTGGGCGAGCTCGCCGGCCTCGGCGCCGCCGTGGTGATCGCGACCGCGGCGGCCGAAACCGCGCACCGGCTCGGTTGCGTGGCCGTCACGGTCGCCGACGGCCGGCTTCGGCCCGACGCGGTGGCCCTCAGGGCGGCGAGTTGACCGCCGGCGGCGCACCGCGCACGCTGGCGAGCGTTCATCGCCAAATCGTCCGTCGGCGCCTCGGCACCGAGACCGCCCTCTTCGCTGCGCTCCTCGTCGCCATGATCCCCGCCTTCATCCTCGACACCCTCGAACGCGCGCTGCCGGCGCTCTCCGTCGCGGTGGCGGTACCCGCCGGCGAGGACGCCCGCGCCGTCGACGCCGTGTTGCGCGACGCCGGCATCCGCCGCCAGCTCACCCACCGCGACGGCGCCCGCACCGCCGAGCTCTGGTCGGCGCTCGACGCCGCGGGCGAGCCGCCGCGCGTGATCGACGCCCGCCTCTGGCCGGCCGCCGCGGTCGACGACGCCGCGTTGGCG
>JBKHCM010000115.1:0-10286 GCA_046541805.1 Alphaproteobacteria bacterium | reverse complement strand
CGCTCGCCGTTGATCGCGCGGCGCAAAGCGTCCATCGGTGCCGGCGCCGGGTCGGCGGACAGGGCGGGCGCGCGTTCAGGGTGATCGCGAGCTTCGGGCTGCCGCATCGCCGCGCGGCCGGGTCCGTGCGCGCGTGACCGGCGCGGGCGGACGCCGTGCGTCCGCCGGCCAACGGTGCCGGACGTCGAAGCAGGACAGGCCGACCGCGCCGATCGGGGCGCGACTTGGCGGTGGAGCGAGGAGAGGACGGTATGCGTGCACGCGACGGGGCGAGCGCCCTGACCCGGGTCAGCTGGGGCTCCCGCATGGGTTTCATCTTGGCGGGTGCGGGCTCCGCCGTGGGGCTCGGCAACATCTGGCGCTTTCCGTTCCTCGCCGGGGAGAACGGCGGCGGCGCCTTCCTCATCATCTACCTGGCCCTGCTCTTCAGCGTCGCCATCAGCGTCCTGCTCGCCGAGTTCGTCGTCGGCCGCGCGGCGCGCCGCAACCCCGTCGGCGCCTACCGCGCGCTCGGCGGTCGCGCCTGGTCCGCCTTCGGCCTGTTGGGCATCGTCGGCGCCTTCGTCATTCTGTCCTTCTACAGCGTGATCGGCGGCTGGACCCTCGCCTACCTGCAACGGGCCGTGGTCGAAGGCTTTCCGTCGTCGGACCCGGACGTCGTCGGCTCCGCCTTTTCGGCCTTCACCGGCCACCCCATCTGGCCCGTCGTCTACCACGGCGTCTTCGTGGCGCTGACCGTCGCCATCTCGCTCGGCGGCGTGCGCGGCGGCATCGAGCGCTGGAGCCGTCTTTTGATGCCGGTCCTCTTCGGCCTCGTCGTGGTCTTGGCGATACGCTCGCTGACGCTGCCCGGCGCCGGCGCCGGCGCGGGGTTCTTTTTGGCGCCGGACTTCGGCGACGTCACCGGCGCCACCATCCTCGCCGCCTTGTCCCAGGCGCTCTTTTCCTTGAGCGTCGGCATGGGGGCGATGGTGACCTACGGGTCCTATCTCTCCCGCGACGTCGACCTGCCCGGCGCCACCACCTGGATCGTCGCGCTCGACGCGCTGATCGCGTGCCTCGCCGGGCTCGTCATCCTGCCGGCGGTGTTCGCCTTCGGCTTCGATCCGGCGAGTGGTCCGGCCTTGACCTTCATCACCCTGCCGGGCGTGTTCGCCGAGATGCCGGCGGGCTACGTCTTCGGCACGCTCTTCTTTCTCTTGCTGTTGATCGCGGCGTTGACCTCGGCGGTCAGCCTGGTCGAGCCCTTCGTCGCGTTCGTCGTCGAGGAGGCCGGCCTGCGGCGGCGGACGGCGGGGCTGTTGATGGGGGCGTTGGTCTTCGCCCTCGGCATCCCGTCCGCCTGGTCGTTCGGGATCTGGGCGGATGTCCAGCTCTACGGGCGCACCTTCTTCGCTTGGATGGACTTCTTGACCACCAATCTGGCGCTGCCGCTGGGCGCCCTCGCCATCACGGTGTTCGTCGGCTGGTTTTTGCGCGGTCGCGCGCTCACCGAAGCCACCGGCGACGGCGCGCACCGCTTTCGCCTCGCGCCTCTCTGGCTGGGGATCTGCGGCCTCGTCGCCCCCTTGGCGATCGTCTGGATCCTGCTGGCGGGCCTGGGCGTGCTGCCGTCGCCCGGCTGACGCGCACGCGGCGCGCGCCCGCCGGTTTTGCCCGCCTTTTGTTCAAAATGCGCCTAGGCGGGGCAGTTGACGCGCCATTGTGCAACTGCGGCGGCGGCCCTCAGCGGGTTCGGCCATCTGGCACGGGCGTTGCTCTCCATGGAGCAACAACGTGCACCCGGAGGTCACCCCATGGCTCGCTCGCTTCTCGCCCGCGCAAGCGCGGCACTGCTGGTCTCGACCGCGCTGGCGGGCGCCGCCGCCGCCCAGGACGAACCGATCAAGGTCGGCATCCTGCACTCGCTCTCGGGCACGATGGCCATCAGCGAGACGACCTTGAAGGACGTCATGCTGATGCTCATCGAGCAGCAGAACGAGATGGGCGGCGTGCTCGGGCGCGAGCTCGAGCCGGTGGTGGTCGATCCCGCCTCCGACTGGCCGCTCTTCGCCGAGAAGGCCCGCGAGCTCATCGAGGTCGAGGACGTCGCCGCGGTCTTCGGCGCCTGGACCTCGGTCTCGCGCAAGTCGGTGCTGCCGGTCTTCGAGGAGCTCAACGGCCTGCTCTTCTACCCCGTGCAGTACGAGGGTGAGGAGAGCTCGAAGAACGTCTTCTACACGGGAGCGGCGCCGAACCAGCAGGCGATCCCCGCCGTGGATTATCTGATGGAGGAGGAGGGCGTCGAGCGCTGGGTGCTCGAGGGCACCGACTACGTCTACCCGCGCACGACCAACAAGATCCTCGAAGCCTATCTGCAGAGCCACGGCGTCGCCGCGGAGGACATCAGCATCAACTACACCCCGTTCGGCCACAGCGACTGGCAGAGCCGGGTCAACTTCATCAAGGAATACGGCAACGAGGGCAAGAAGACGGCGGTGGTCTCGACCATCAACGGCGACGCCAACGTTCCGTTCTACAAGGAGCTTTCGGCCCAGGACGTCGAGGCCTCGAACATTCCGGTGGTGGCATTCTCGGTGGGCGAGCAGGAGCTGGCGGGCATCGACACCGGCCCGCTCGTCGGGCATCTCGCCGCCTGGAACTACTTCATGAGTGTGCCGACCGACGCCAATTTTGACTTCATCGACGCCTGGCACGAGTTCATCGGCGATACGGATCGGGTCACCAACGACCCGATGGAGGCGCATTACATCGGCTTCAACATGTGGGTCGAGGCGGTCGAGAAGGCCGGTACCACCGATCCCGATGCCGTCATCGACGCCATCGTCGGCGTGACCGTCCCGAACCTCACCGGCGGCTACGCCACGATGATGCCCAACCACCACATCACCAAGCCGGTGCTGATCGGCGAGATCCAGGACGACGGCCAGTTCGCGGTGGTGTGGGAGACCCCGAGCACGGTCGTCGGCGACGCCTGGTCGGACTACCTGCCCGGCTCGGATCGGCTCATCGCCGATTGGCGGGCGCCGATGCGCTGCGGCAACTTCAACGTCGCGACCGGCCGCTGCGGCGGCGGTGCGGGCGACGATACCGCCGAGGATACCGCCGAGGGCGACGGCGAGGGCTGATGGCGTGGCAAGGGGGCCGACCGCGGCGTCGGCCCCGCCCTTCTCCCCTCTGCCGGGTGGTCGCCATGCGCGCTTTGGTGTTCGCCGTTCTCGCCCTTTGGCTCGCCGCCGTGCCGGTGCGGGCCGACGAGGCCCTGCGTTCCGAGGTCGATGCCCTGGGCGAGGGCAGCTTTCGCGACACCGCCCGCGCCGCGGGCGAGCTCGCCGCGACCGGCGACCCGGCGGTGGTACCCGTCCTCGAGGCGCTGCGCGCGGGCGATCTCTACGTCCGCCGCGAGGACGGCCGCGTCTTCGCGGGCGAGCGCGACGGCCGCGAGATCCGCCTCTACGACGTCTTCACCGGCGAGGATCTGGGCACCGTCGACCGCCGGGTGGCGCTGCCGATCCGGGTCAACAACAACCTGCGCGGCACCATCGACGCCGCGCTCGGCCAGCTCCGCCTCGCCGATCCCGACCCCGAGGCCCGCCTCGGCGCGGCGCGGGCGATTTTCGAGGCGCGCGATCCGGCGGTTCTGCCCGCCCTCGACGCCGCCCTCGCCGAGGAGGCGAACGCCGAGGTCCGCGCCGCGATGGAGCTCGCGCGCGCCGCCATCGTCGCCTTCGAGGGCGAGACCGAGAGCGCACGGATCGAGGCGGTCGAGCAGATCGCCGCCGGCGGCGACCGCGAAGCGCTCGGGCTGCTCTCGCGGCTCGCCCGCGACGCCCCGCCGTCGGTGGAGGAGGCGGCCCAGGTCGGCATCGTCGCCATCGAGCGCCGGCTCGCCTTCTGGGAGGTGGTGCAGGACCTCGTCTTTGGCCTCTCGCTCGGCTCGGTCCTGCTGCTCGCCGCCATCGGCCTCGCCATCACCTTCGGCGTGATGGGCGTCATCAACATGGCCCACGGCGAGATGGTCATGCTCGGCGCCTACACCACCTTCGTCGTGCAGGAGGTCGTCCGCAGCGTCGCGCCCTGGCTGTTCGAAGCCTCCTTGCTGCTCGCCCTGCCGCTCGCCTTCCTCGTCGCCGGTGGGGTCGGGGTGCTGATCGAGCGCGGCGTCATCCGCCACCTCTACGGCCGCCCGCTGGAGACCTTGCTCGCGACCTGGGGCGTCTCGCTGATCCTGCAACAGGCGGTGCGGACGCTGTTCGGGCCGACCAACCGCCAGGTCGGCACGCCGGCGTGGATGAGCGGCTCGGTCGATTTCGGCGACTTCAGCCTGACGATGAGCCGCGTCGTCATCATCCTCTTCGCGTTCGCCGTCTTCGCCGCGCTCATCGTCGTGCTGCGGCGCTCGCGCTTCGGGCTCGAGATGCGCGCGGTGACCCAGAACCGGGCGATGGCGAGCTCGATGGGCATCCGCACCGACCGCGTCGACGCGCTCACCTTCGGCCTCGGCTCGGGCATCGCCGGCATCGCCGGGGTGGCGCTCTCCCAGATCGAGAACGTCAGCCCCAATCTGGGCCAAGCCTACATCGTCGACAGCTTCATGGTCGTCGTCTTCGGCGGGGTCGGCAGCCTCTGGGGCACGCTCACCGCCGCGATGACGCTGGGCGTCGCCAACAAGCTGATGGAGCCCTGGACCGGCGCCGTGCTCGCCAAGATCGCCATCCTCGTCTTCATCATCCTCTTCATCCAGCGCCGGCCCAAGGGGCTGTTCGCGCTCAAGGGCCGGGCGGCCGAAGCCTGATGTGGCTGACGCGACATATCGGCCCTGCCGGCTGGACCTTCCTTTTCGTCCTCGCCTTGGCCGCCGTGGCGGTGCCCTGGGCCAACCAGTTCCTGCCGCCCGAGCATCCGCTGCACGCCTCGAGCTACGTCGTCGGGCTCCTCGGCAAGTATCTGACCTACGCGCTGCTGGCGCTGGCGGTCGATCTGATCTGGGGCTATGCCGGCATCCTCTCGCTCGGCCACGGCGCCTTCTTCGCCCTCGGCGGCTACGCCATGGGCATGTATCTGATGCGCCAGATCGGCGACCGCGGCGTCTACGCCGATCCGATCCTGCCCGACTTCATGGTGTTCTTGGGCTGGGAGCAACTCCCCTGGTGGTGGTGGGGCATGGACCAGTGGTGGTTCGCCGCCCTCATGGTGATGGTCGCGCCGGGCGCGCTCGCCTTCCTCTTCGGCTGGTTCGCCTTTCGCTCGCGCGTCACCGGGGTCTACCTCTCGATCATCACCCAGGCGCTGACCTACGCGCTGATGCTGGCGTTCTTCCGCAACGACATGGGCTTCGGCGGCAACAACGGCCTCACCGACTTCAAGGACATCCTGGGCTTCGACCTCAAGGAGCCGGCGACGCGCAACGCGCTCTACGTGGCCTCGGCGATCGCCTTGGGCCTCGGCTTCATGGTCGCGCGCGCGGTCACCGGCTCGACCTTCGGCAAGGTGCTGACCGCCGCGCGCGACGCCGAGAGCCGCACGCGCTTTTTGGGCTACCGCGTCGAGCACTACAAGCTCACCGCCTTCGTCCTCTCCGCCGTGCTCGCGGGCATCGCCGGGGCGCTCTACGTCCCGCAGGTCGGCATCATCAATCCCGGCGAGTTCGCGCCCGCCAAGTCGATCGAGATCGTCGTCTGGGTCGCCGTCGGCGGCCGCGGCACGCTCATCGGCGCGGTCGTCGGTGCCATCGTCGTCAACTACGCCAAGACCTGGTTCACCGCAGCCTATCCCGAGCTCTGGCTGTTCGCGCTCGGGGCGCTCTTCATCATCGTCACCGTCTTCATGCCGAAGGGCCTGTTGGGCGTCGCCGATGGGGTGTGGCGGCGCCTGCGCGGCGGCCTCGGCGGCGGCGCGCGCGCCGCGCGCCAGCCGGCGGAATAGGCGATGAGCTGGCCTCCCACGACGTCGGCCATCCTCTATCTCGACGGGGTCTCCGTCAGCTTCGACGGCTTCAAGGCCCTGAACGCCTTGAGCCTCTATGTGGAGCCCGGCGAGCTGCGCGCGATCATCGGGCCCAACGGCGCCGGCAAGACGACGATGATGGACGTCGTCACCGGCAAGACCCGGCCCGATAGCGGCACCGTCCTCTACGCGGGCAAGGTCGACCTCACCCGCTTCGACGAGGCCGCCATCGCGGCGATGGGCATCGGCCGCAAGTTCCAAAAGCCGACGGTCTTCGAGCACCACAGCGTGCGCGACAACCTCTTGTTGGCGCTCGCCGGCGCGCGCGGGCCCTGGGCCACCCTGTTCGGCCGCACCGGCAGGCGCGAGGCCGCGCGGCTGGAGGAGATCCTCGCCACCATCCGCCTCGGCGCCGAGGCCGAGCGGCCCGCCGGCGCCTTGAGCCACGGCCAAAAGCAGTGGCTCGAGATCGGCATGCTGTTGGCGCAGGACCCAACGCTGCTCCTCGTCGACGAGCCCGCCGCCGGCATGACCGACGCCGAGACCGCGCAGACGGTGACGCTCTTGAAGGACATCGCGCGCACCCACTCGGTCGTCGTCGTCGAGCACGACATGGTCTTCGTGCGCGATCTCGGCTGCCGGGTCACGGTGCTGCACGAGGGCAGCGTGCTGGCCGAGGGCTCGCTCGATCAGGTGAGCGCCGACACGCGCGTCGTCGACGTCTATCTGGGGCGCTGAGGATGGCGGAGCTCGCGGTCGAGGGGGTCGATCTGCACTACGGCGCGGCGCAGGTGCTCTGGGGCGTCGACCTCGCGGTCGCCACCGGCGAGATCACCTGCCTTCTGGGCCGCAACGGCGTCGGCAAGACGAGCCTGTTGCGCGCCGTCACCGGCCAGCATCCGGTGAGCCGGGGCGACATCCGCCTCGACGGCACGGCCCTCACCAAGCTCCCCGCCCACGCCCGCGCCCGGCGCGGCCTCGCGCTGGTCCCTCAGGGCCGCGAGATCTTCCCGCTGCTCACCGTCGAGGAGAACCTCGCGACGGGCTTGGGCGTGCTCCCCCGCGGCGCGCGCGTGCCCGAGGAGGTCTTCGAGCTTTTCCCCGTCCTCAAGGAGATGCTGGGCCGGCGCGGCGGCGACCTTTCCGGCGGTCAGCAGCAACAGCTCGCCATCGCCCGCGCCCTCGTCATGCGCCCCAAGGTCCTCGTCCTCGACGAGCCCACCGAGGGCATCCAGCCCTCGATCATCCAACAGATCGAGCGCGTCATCGGCCTGTTGCGCGACCGCGGCGACATGGCGATCCTCCTGGTCGAGCAGTATTTCGCGTTCGCCCAGGCCCTCGCCGACCGCATCGCGGTCATGGACCGCGGCCGCATCGTGCTCGCGGGCAAGCGGGACGAGCTGGACGAGGCGGCGGTCAGGGCGCGGCTGACGGTGTGAGCGGCGCGGCCGGGTTCGTGGTCGCCTCCGTTCGCGCGCCCGTCGGCGTGAAGTCGGCGTCACGCCGGATGGGTGCGCGTGCGCGTGTTCCGGTACGGTATCCGGAAAACGTGGAGAGCAGCATCACCGCATCGCCGGTGACCGCTTGGCGCAAGCGTCGCCAGCGCCAGGGCTTCGTCCGGGTGGAGGTGCAGGTGCGCCAGGACGACGCGGGACTGGTGCGCGCGGTGGCCGCGGCGCTCGGTGATCCGGCGCGCGCCGCCGAAACCCGGGCGCTGATCCGCGAACGGGTCGCCCCTCGGCATCGCCGCGGGCTCAAGCAACTGCTGGCCGAGCACCCCTGGCGGAGGTCGACTTGGCGCGGCCGCGCGACGTCGGGCGCGACCTCGAGCTTTGAGCTTTCTCCTCGACACCAACCTCATCTCGGAGGTGCGCAAGGGCCGCGGCTGCGATCCGGGGGTCGCCGCGTGGTGGGCCGAGGTCGACGAGGACCGTCTCCGGCTGAGCGCGCTCGTGCTGGGCGAGATCCGCAAGGGCATCGACCTGCTGCGCCGCCGCGATCCCGAGCGCGCGCAAGCTCTGGACGACTGGCTCGCCGAGCTTCGGGCCGGTTTCGCCGAGCGCATTCTGCCGATCGACGCCGCCGTCGCCGAGATCTGGGGTGGCATGAGCGCGCTCCGCCGCGCGCCGGTGATCGATAGGTTGCTGGCGGCGACCGCGAAGGCGAACGGCCTCACCCTCGTCACCCGCAACGCGGCCGATGTCGCCGGTCTCGACGTCGACATCCTCAACCCGGTCACGCCGACGCCCGGCGGCTGACCCGTCCGTCCTTCCGCGCGACGGCCGCCGGCGCGCCCCGCTGCGCCCTCAGGCCGGGTCCCACGCCGGCGCGAAGTCGAAGTCGCAGATGCGGTAGCCTTCGCGGCCGAGGGCGTGGATCGCGGCCATCTCGTCCGGGGTCAGGCGCAGCTCGGCGGCGGCGAGGTTGGCGGCCAGGCGCTTGGGGTTCGAGGTGCGCGGGATGGCGGCGACGCCCGCCTGGTTGACCAGCCAGGCGAGCGCGATCTGCTCGGGGCTGGCGCCGTGGCGCGCGGCGATGGCGCCGATGACCGCGCTCGCGGCGACCCGGCCGCGGGCGAGGGGGCAGTAGGCCACGAGCGCCATGCCGGCGGCGCGGGTGGCCGCGAGGACCGCGTCCTGGGCGAGGAAGGGGTGGTATTCGACCTGGTTGCAGGCGAGGCGCACGCCGGGCCGCAGCGCCTCGCGCAAGAGCCGGGTGGTGAAGTTGCTGACCCCGACATGGCGGGCGAGGCCGCGCTCCATCACCGTGCCCAGCGCCTCGACGGTATCTTCGATGGGCACCTCGTGGCTCGGCCAGTGCAGCAGCAGGAGGTCGGGCACGGTGGCGAGCCGGTCGCAGCTGGTCTCGGCGGCCGCGAGCAGGCGCGCGGGGGCGTGGTCGTCGGGCCAGACCTTGGTGGTAAGGAAGACCTCGTCGCGGGGGACGCCCGTGGCGGCGAGGCCGCGGCCGACCTCGACCTCGTTGCCGTACATCTGGGCGGTGTCGAGATGGCGAAAGCCGGCGGTGAGCGCCGCCTCCACCATGGCGCGGGCCGGCTCGCCGCCGAGCGTCCAGGTGCCGAAGCCCAAGGCCGGCAGCCGCGCCCCGTTGGCGTCGATCGCGTGCATCGCGGTCCTTCCGTGCGTTACGTTTCGTTGCCAAAACCCTACTCCCGCGCGGCGTTCGCGTCGCTAGGCTCGCGGCATGAGCGGCCGGCCCCACCTCCTCGTCGTCGACGACGACCCCGAGATCCGCGACCTCCTCGCCCGCTTTTTGGAAAAGCGCGGCTACCGGGTCGACACCGCCGCCGACGGCGCGGCGATGTTCGACGCGCTCAAGGCCGGCGCCTTCGACCTCGTCGTTTTGGATCTGATGCTGCCGGGCGAGGACGGGCTCTCCTTGTGCCGCCGGCTCCGGCGCGAGAGCGAGCTTCCCGTCGTCATGCTGACCGCCCTGGGCGAGGAGCCCGACCGCATCGCCGGGCTCGAGATCGGCGCCGACGACTACGTCGCCAAGCCCTTCAGCCCGCGCGAGCTGCTCGCCCGCATCCGCGCCGTGCTCAGGCGCTACGAGCGCGCCGAGCGCCGCCTCGAGCCCTTGCCCGAGGTGGCGCCGGAGCGCGAGTGGTGGTGCTTCGCCGGCTGGCGCCTGGACCCGGCGACGCGCGAGCTCCAGGACCCCGAGGGCGTCGTGGTGACGCTCACCGCCGGCGAGTTCGACCTGTTGCGCGCCTTCGTCGAGCGCCCGCAGCGGGTGTTGAGCCGCGATCAGCTCCTCGATCTCACCCGCGGGCGCGAGCCCGGCCCGTTCGATCGCAGCGTCGACGTCCAGCTCGGCCGCCTCAGGCGCAAGATCGAGGCCGATCCCAAGCACCCGCGCCTGATCAAGACCGTGCGCGGCGGCGGCTACGTGCTCGCCGCGGCGGTGCACCGCGAGCGCGGGTGATGCGCCGGCTCTGGCCCGGCGGCCTCGCCGGCCGCCTCGTGCTGGTGCTGTTGGCGGCCTTGACGCTGGTCGCCACGGTGCGCGGGGCTTGGTTCGCCCTCGAAGGCGGCGAGCGCGCCCGCGCGCTGGTGCAGACGACGACGCGGCAGATGGTGGCGACGACGCGGCTCTACGAAGAGGTGGCGCCGGCGCAGCGACCCTTGGTGCTCGAGGCGGCGAGCCACCCGCTGTTGCAGGTGCAGGCGGGCGCGGCACCGGCGGTCACCGCCGGCGCCGACTGGCGCGAGGCGCCGCCCTGGCTCGCCGAGCGGGTGCGCCGGCGCCTGGCGCCGTTGGGCGCGCGCGACCTCGAGGTCCACATTCGCCGCTCGCTCGACGGCGACGCGGCGCCGGCG
>JBKHCM010000114.1:0-10414 GCA_046541805.1 Alphaproteobacteria bacterium | reverse complement strand
GCCGGGCCGATGAGCTCGGCGAGGGTGGCGATGCGCGGGCGGGCGGCCGCCGGCGTCACGCCAGCACGGCCTGGCCGAGGGCGTGGTCGAGCCAGTCCTTGAAGCCGGCCTCGCTCGTCGCCGCCCGGGCGTAGGCGGCGAGGGTGTCGGCGTCGACGCCGTAGTGGTCGCCCAGCGCCAGCGGGCGAGCCCCCATGGGCGCCAGCGCGATGCCGTCGACGTAGAGGCCGGAGAGCGCGCCGGCGGCGTCCCGCTCGCGCGCGAAGAAGGAGCCCGGCACGATCTCCTCGACCGTCACCAGCGTGCGCGCGGCGGCGTGGGCGAGGGTGGCGAGCTCGCGCCGCCGCCCGATCCAGAGATTGCCCTCCTCGTCCGCCGCCGGGCAGTGGAAGAGGGCGACGTCGAGCCTCACCGCGGGCAGCAGGACCAGCGGATCGCCGCCGCCCGCCGCGGCGTCGCCCGGATCGCCACCGGCGAGCGGGTTGTCGATCGTCGTCCAGTCGGCGCGGTGCGCCAGGATGTCGGTGCCGATGAGCCCGCGGATCGGCATGAACGGCACGCCGCGCTCGGTGGCGGTGAGCTGGGCGTCCAGCGCCGGGCCGGTGGCGTCCTTGACCTGGAGCGTGCCGGCCTCGACGGCGCGCGTGAAGCAGGGCGCGGGCCCGTATTCGCCGAGCGAGACCGCGGCGGTCTCGATCTCGTGGACGCAACCGGCGCCGATCAACAGGTCGACGGCGAGCCCGCCCTGGGGCAGACAGTAGAGCTTGAGGTCGCGGCAGCCGCGGCGGATGAGCTCGCGGGTGGCGGCCATGGCGACGCCGCCGTCATCCGCGGGAACGCCGAGGCGGGCGCCGTCGGGCACGGCGTCGGCAAGCTCGGGCAGGCTCTGGAACATGACGCCTCCGCTGCGCGTGCGCTGTGGCCTTACGCCTTTTGTTAAAAGCGCAACACCCCTGCCGACCAGGGGGATGCAGCACAGCGGTGGAGGTGGCATGCGCCCCGGCTTCGGCGCCCTGGACGGGCTCAGGATCATCGACCTCACCCGCGTCCTCGGCGGGCCCTACGGCACCCAGGTGCTGGCCGACCACGGCGCCGAGGTCGTCAAGATCGAGCCGCCGCAGGGCGACGAGGTCCGCGACTGGGGCCCGCCCTTCGACGACGAGGGCGACGCCTCGTACTTTTTGGGGGTGAACCGCAACAAGCGCTCGCTCGGCCTCGACCTCGCCGCGCCGGCCGGCCGCGACGTGCTCCTGCGCCTGTTGGCGGGTGCGGACGTTTTGATCGAGAACTACAAGCCGGGGGCGATGGAGGCCTGGGGCCTCGGCTACGCCGACGTCCTCGCGCCGCGCTTTCCGCGGCTGATCCACGCCCGCATTTCCGGCTTCGGCGCCGACGGCCCCTATGGCGGCCTGCCCGGCTACGACGCGGTGGTGCAGGCGATGGCCGGCCATTTCAGCGTCAACGGCGACCCCGCCTCGGGGCCGACGCGGATGGGCATCCCCTTCGTCGACATCGGCACCGGGCTCTACACCGCGCTCGCCATCTGCATGGCCGTCATCGAACGCGCGCGCTCCGGGGCGGGCCAGTATCTCGACATGACGCTCTACGACACCGCGGTCGCGCTGATGTTCCCCCACATCCCCAACTACGTCCTGTCGGGCCGGCTGCCGGGCCTCACCGGCAACGCGCATCCCAACATCTGCCCCTACGACAAGTTCGCGACCGCAAACGGCGACATCTTCGTCGCGGTCGGCAACAACCGCGCCTTTCAGCGCTTCTGCGAGGTGATCGACCGCGCCGAGCTCGCCGAGGACGCGCGCTTTCGCACCAACGGCGACCGCATCGCCCACCGGGCTGAGCTCACCGCCATCCTGCGCGCGCGGCTGGCCGAGCTCGACGGCCACGCGCTCTGCACCCAGCTCCTCGCCCGCGGGGTCCCCGCCGGCCGGGTGCAGGACACCGCCGAGGTCTGGGCCGATGGGCACACCCGCCACCGCGGCATGGCGGTCGAGGACGGCGACTACAAGGGCTTCGGCACGCCGATCAAGTTCTCCCGCACCCCCGGCGGCGTGCACCGCCATCCGCCCCGCTACGGCGCCGCCGGCCGCGCGGTGCTGGCCGAGGCCGGCTTCGCCGAGGCCGAGGTGGACGCGCTCGTCGAGGCGGGGGTGGTGCTGGAGACCCGGCGGCGCTGAGCCGGCGCCGGGTTGCGCCGAGGCATCGCGAGGACCCGGCGGGGGCGGCGGCACGCCATCCGCCGACGTGTCGGCCGCCGCTCGAGCCATGCCGGCCTCAGCCGCCCGCGGCGCCGTCGAGTGTCGCCAGCAGGCGGTCGAGCTGTTCGGGGCTGGAATAGGCGATGGTGAGCCGCCCGCCGGTGCCCTTGGTCTTGAGCTGGACGTCGAGGCCGAGCCGGGCGGTGAGGCGGCGGGCGAGCGCCTCGACGTCGGGGTCGGGCTCGGGCTCGGCGGCGGCGAGGCGCGGGGCCTTGCCCTCGGCCTTCACCAGCGCCTCGGTCTGGCGGACGTTGAGGCCCTTGTCGATGACGACGCGCGCCAGCGCCTCGGCATCGCGCGCGACCAACAGCGCGCGGGCGTGGCCGACGCTGAGCTTGCCTTCCTCGAGCCAGGCCTGCAGCCGCACCGGCAGCTGGATGAGGCGCAGCAGATTGGCGATGTGCGAGCGGCTCTTGCCGACGCGCTCGGCCAGCGCCTCCTGGGTGTGGCCGTACTCTTCGATCAGGCGCTCGTAGGCCGAGGCCTCCTCCAGCGGCGAGAGGTCGTGGCGCTGGACGTTCTCGAGCAGCGCGACCTCGAGCGCCTGGGCGTCGTCGAGCGCACGCACGACCACCGGCACCTCGAGCAGGCCGGCGCGCTGGGCGGCGCGCCAGCGGCGCTCGCCGGCGACGATGCCGTAGCGCTCGCCGAACTCGTCGAGCGGGCGGACCAGGAGCGGCTGGAGGATGCCGTTGGCGCGGATCGAGGCGGCCAGCGCCTCGAGGTCGTCCTCGTCGAAGGCGCGCCGCGGCTGGTGGTGGAACGGGTAGAGGAACTCGATCGGCAGCCGGCGGGTGTCCTCGGGGTTGGCCTGGGGGCCGTCGGCGAGGAGCGCTTCGAGGCCGCGGCCGAGCCCGCGCTTGGCGCTCATGCCGCGCGCCTCCGGTCGGGCCCGCCGATGCGGCTTAGATATTCTCGTGCCAAATGGGCGTAGGCGATCGCACCGGCGCACTGGACGTCGTAGCGCCCGACCGGCTGACCGTAGCTCGGCGCCTCGGAGATCCGGACGTTCCTGGGGATCACGGTCTCGAAGACGCGCGCCCCCATGAAGCCGCGGACATCCGCCGCCACCTGGTCGGAGAGGTTGTTGCGGCGGTCGTACATGGTGAGCACGATCCCCTCGATCTTGAGCTTGGAATGGGCGTTGCGACGCACCCGGTCGACGGTGCGCAGGATCATCGACAGCCCCTCGAGCGCGAAGAACTCGCACTGCAAGGGGATCAGCACGCCGTCGGCGGCGGTGAGCGCGTTGACCGTCAGCACGCCCAGCGACGGCGGGCAGTCGACGAGGACGAGGTCGTACCGGTCGCGCAGAGGCTCGAGCGCGTTTTTCAACCTCAGGTTGCGCTCCGCGTCTCGGGCGAGCTCGACCTCCACCGCCGAGAGATCGACCACCGACGGCAGCACGTCGAGGCCCGCGATCTCGGTCGCCTGCACCGCGTTGGCCGCCGGCACCCGGCCGAGCAGCACGTCGTAGAGGCTGACCCGGCGCTTGGCGTGGCCGAGGCCCAGATGGGTGGTGGCGTTGCCCTGGGGGTCGACGTCGACGACGAGCACCTTGCGGCCGGCCTCCGCCAGCGCCGCGGCGAGGTTGACCGCGGTGGTGGTCTTGCCGACACCGCCCTTCTGGTTGGCGACGGCGACGAGGCGGCCGGCTGCGCCGCTCTCACCCGCGCGCGCGGGCATGGACATCGCGGATCTCCAACAACACGCCGTCCGAATGGCTCAGGCTCGGGTGCTCGCTCACCGTCATCATCCAACGCGCGCGCGCCTCGGTCAATTCGCGTTGCGCGCGTTCCCCCTTTAAAAACAGGCATGTGGTGGCGGGACCGACGAGATGACGTGAAAGCGCGAGCAGCCTGTCGAGGGGTGCGAGCGCGCGCGCCGTCACCACGTCGAAGACCGGCCCGGCGAGCGCCTCGACGCGCACCGGCCGGATGGTGACGGGCGTGTCGGTCGCCGCCGCCACCGCCTCGAGGAAGCGGCACTTCTTTTCCCGCGCCTCCACCAGCGTCACCTCGGGCACCCCCATCATTGCCAGCACCAGCCCCGGAAAGCCGGCACCGGCGCCGAGATCGACGAGCGTGCGCGTGCCCGGGGGGACGTGGCGGTAGAGCTGGGCGGAATCGAGCACGTGGCGGCGCCAGGGATCGTCCAGGGTCGAGCGCGCGACCAGGTTCAAGCGCTCCTGCCAGTCGACCAGCATCGCGACGTAGCGCTCGAGCCGCGCCATCACCGCGTCGTCGAGCCCGAGCATCGCGGCCACTGCCGGCGGCGTCAGCGGCGCGCTCACGCTGCTCTGCGGGCGTGGCGGTAGAGCAGGGTGAGCGCCGCCGGGGTCATCCCCGGCAGGCGCGCCGCGGCGCCGAGGCTCACCGGCCGGGCCTGGGCGAGCCGCTCGCGCACCTCGTTGGAGAGCCCCGGCAGCGCCTGGAAGTCGAGATCGGCCGGCAGATGCAGGCCCTCCTCGGCGCGGAAGGCGCGGATGTCGACCCGCTGCCGATCGAGATAGCCGGCGTAGCGCGCCTCGACGGTGAGGGTCTCGCGCACCCGCGCCGGCACGGAGGCGAGCTCGGGCCAGATCGCTTGCAGGTGCCTGAAGTCGATCTCGGGCCGGCCCAGGAGCTCGAAGGCGGTCCGCCGCCGGCCGTCCGCGTTGAGCGCGAGGCCGTGGCCGGCGGCTTCGTTCGGCGTCAGCGTCAGCCGGGCGAGGGCGGCTTCGGCCGCGGCCAGTGCGCGCTCGTGGGCGGCGAAGGCGGCCGCGCGCTCGGCGCCGACGCAGCCGGCGGCGAGCCCCTTGGGGGTCAGCCGCCGGTCGGCGTTGTCGGCCCTGAGCGTCAGCCGGTACTCGGCGCGCGAGGTGAACATGCGATAGGGCTCGCTCACCCCGAGCGTGGTGAGGTCGTCGATCAACACCCCCAGATAGCCGTCGGCGCGGTCGAACCGCACCGGGTCCTGGCCGCCGACGGCGCGCGCGGCGTTGAGCCCGGCGACGACGCCTTGGGCCGCGGCCTCCTCGTAGCCCGTGGTGCCGTTGATCTGGCCGGCGAGGAAGAGGCCCGCCAGCCGCTTGGTCTCCAAGGACGGCAGGAGCTCGCGTGGATCGACGTGGTCGTATTCGATGGCGTAGCCGAAGCGCAGGATCGCCGCGCGCTCGAGGCCGGGGATGCCGGCCACCAGCGCCGCCTGCACCGCGCGCGGCAGCGAGGTCGAGATGCCGTTGGGGTAGACCGTCGGATCGTCCACGCCCTCGGGCTCGAGAAAGATCTGGTGGCGCGCGCGGTCGGCGAAGCGCACCACCTTGTCCTCGATCGAGGGGCAGTAGCGCACGCCGCCGGCGTCGATCCGCCCGGCGTACATCGGCGAGCGGTGGACGTTGGCGCGGATCAGCGCGTGCACCGCCGGGTTGGTGTAGGCGACGTGGCAGAGCACCTGCGGCTGGGTGATCCGCTCGGTGAGGAAGGAGAACGGCACCGGCGCCGCGTCGCCCGGCTGTTCCGCGAACGCGGCCCAGTCGATGGTGCGGCCGTCGAGCCGGGGAGGCGTGCCGGTCTTGAGCCGGCCGAGGCGAAAGCCCGCCTGCGCCAGCGTCTCCGCGAGGCGCACCGCCGGCGCCTCGCCGAGGCGCCCGGCCGGCCAGCTCTCCTCGCCCTGGTGGATCACGCCCTTGAGGAAGGTGCCGGTCGTCAGCACCACCGCCCCGGCGCGGTAGACCTCGCCGGCCTCGGTCTCGAGCCCGGTGACGCGGGCGCCCGCGAGGGTGAAGGCGGCGGCCGCCCCGGCGTGGATCTCCAGGTTGGGCGTCGCGCGCAGCAGCTCCTTAACGGCGCGGCGGTAGCGCCCGCGGTCGGCCTGGGCGCGCGGGCCCTGCACCGCCGGCCCCTTCTTGCGGTTGAGGAGGCGGAACTGGATGCCGGCCGCGTCGATGGCGCGACCCATGACGCCGTCGAGGGCGTCGACCTCGCGGACGAGATGGCCGCGGCCGAGCCCGCCGATCGCCGGGTTGCAGGACATGACGCCGATGGCGTCCGGATCGTGGGTGAGCAACAGGGTGCGCGCGCCGGTGCGGGCGCTCGCGGTCGCGGCCTCGGCACCGGCGTGCCCGCCGCCGACGACGATGACGTCGAAGGACTGCATGGCACGCTAGATGCTCGGGGCGTGGTGCGACGTCAACCGACGCGGTAAAGCCGAGGCGTCTTCGAGGAGGAGTGCATGTCCGGCGCGTTGTTGACGACCATCGGCGGCTTCGCGCTCGTGCTGGTGGCGGTGGCGGCGATCCCGCCTCTGACCGCGCGGCTGCGGCTGCCGGCGGCGACGTTGCAGGCGCTGCTCGGCATCGGGCTCGGCGTGGTCGTGCTCGCCGGCGCGAGCGGCCTCGCCGGCGGCGCCGAACCGGTGCTGGCGCCGCTCACGGCGCTCCTGGCCACCCTCTCCGATCTCGGCGCCCAGGGCGTCTTGGCGATCTTCCTGCCGCCGCTCCTGTTCGACGCCGCGCTCCGGGTCGACACCCGCCTCTTGGTCGCCGACCTCGTGCCGGTCTTCCTCCTGGCGGTCGTGGCGGTGGTGCTGACCACCTTCCTGGTCGCCGGGGGGCTGGTGGCGCTCACCACGCTGCCTGCGCTCTGGGCCATTCTCCTGGGCGCGGTGGTGGCGACCACCGACCCCTCCGCCGTGCTCGGCGTCTTTCGCGAGGTCGGCGCGCCGCGGCGGCTGCAGGCGCTGGTCGAGGGCGAAAGCCTGCTGAACGACGCCGCCGCGATCGTGCTCGTCGTCGCCATCGTCGAGGTGCTGCGGGGCGCGGCCTCGGCCGATCCGGCCGCGATCGGCCTGGCCTTTCTTTGGACCTTCGCCGGCGGCGGGGCGCTGGGCGCGGCGATGGGCTGGCTCGCCGGGCGGGTGGTGGCGCGGCTTCGCAGCTCGCCCGACGCCGCCCTCACCATCAGCCTGGCGCTGCCCTATCTCGCCTTCGTCGGGGCGGAGCGCTATCTCGACGCCTCCGGCGTGGTGGCGGTGGTGCTGAGCGGGCTGGTCCTCGGCCGCGCCCTCGCCCTGCGCGTACCGCCCGCCCTCGGCCGCCAGGTGCTGCTGCTCTGGGGCCAGCTCGCCAACTGGGCGGGCGCGCTCATCGTCGTCGGCGCGGCGCTGCTCGTCCCAGTGACGTTGCGCCCGCAGGTCTTCGACCTCACCGGCCTCGCCGTCGTCACCGTCGCCTGCCTCGCCGCGCGCGCGCTCGTGCTCTACGGCCTCATCCCCGGCCTTGCCGCCGCCGGCATCGCGAGCCCGGTGAGCCCGCGCTTTCGCCTCGCCATGCTCTGGGGCGGGCTCCGGGGCGCGGTCACCGTCGCCCTCGCCCTCACCGTCGCCGCCGATCCGGCGCTGCCGCCCTTTCTGCGCGAGCGCGTCGGCGTGGTCGCCAGCGCCTTCGTGCTGGTGACCCTGTTCGTGCAGGCGCCGAGCCTGCGCCCGCTCCTGCGCTGGCTCGGGCTCGGCGGGCTGTCGCGGCTCGATCAGGTCATGCGCGAGCGTGCCGCCCGCGCCGTCGGCGCCCGGCTCGCCGACCGGCTGGCGGAGCTCAAGGTGCGGCTCGGTCTCGACGTCCCGAGCGACCTCGTCGACGAGATCCGGCCCGTGGTGGAGGAGCTGACGCCGCTCTCGGAGACGGCGCGGCGCGAGCGCATCGCCGCCGCCATCGCCGCCATCACCGAGCGCGAGGCCGAGCGCTATCGCGAGCTCTACGACGAGGGCATTGTCGGCCGCGAGGCGGCGGCGGCGCTGTTGCGCGGCCCGCGCGATCTCGGCGAGGCGCTGCGCTCGCAGGGCCTGGCGGCCTACGCCGCCGCCGCCAAGCGCGAGCTGACCTACGACAAGAGCCTGCGCTTTTGCCTCTGGCTCTACCGTAATCTGGGCTGGAGCCGGCCGCTCGCCCGCGCCTTGGCGCTGCGCTACGAGGTGGTACTGGTGCGCCGCTCGGTCCTGATCGGCCTGCGCCGCGACGTCTCGGGCGAGCTCGAGGGCTTCATGGGCGAGGATGCGGCCCAGCGCGTCGACACCCTGTTGAGCGCCCGGCTCGACGCCCACCAAAAGGCGCTCGACGGCCTGCGCCACCAGTACCCGGCCTATGCCCGCGAGCTCGAGACCCGTTTTCTGCGCCGCGCCGGGCTCAGGCTCGAGGCCGAGGTCTACCGCGAGCTGCAGGAATACGGCCTGTTGAGCGGTGCCGCCGGCCAGGCGCTGACCCGCCAGGTCGCCGAGCGCCGTCGCCAGAGCGACCGCCTGCCGGCCCTCGATCTCCGGCTCGACCCGACGGCGCTGTTGGCGCGGGTGCCGCTGTTCGAGCAACTCGACCGCCGCTCGCGGCGGCGGCTGCGGCGGGCGCTGCGGCCCGGCCTCGCCGTGCCCGGCGACCGGCTCATCCGCAAGGGCGACGTCGGCGAGGGCATGTACTTCCTCGTGGACGGCGCCGTGGCGGTGCAATGGCCGAACGGGCGGCGGACCTTGGGCACCGGCGACGTCTTCGGCGAGACCGCGCTGATCACCGGCCGGCGCCGCACCGCCGACGTCGTCGCCCTCACCTACGTGCAGTATCTCTGGCTCGGCCGCGACGACTACCGCCGCCTCACCGCCGGCATAGACTCCTTCGCCGAGGAGATCGCGCGGCTCGCCCGCGAGCGCGAGGCCGACCGCGCGCAGGTCGATGTTTCACGTGAAACGGCGGCGAGCGCCGGAAGGCCGGCCCCGACGGGAGGTTCTGATGCGCGCTGACGCGACGGTGACCCCGCTCCCGAGCGAAGCCGAGCGACGGGCACCCATCGATGCCGCGGCGGCGGCCGCCGACCACCGCCAGGTCGTCCCCGCCCCGGCCGGCTACATCGAGCTGCCGGTCACGACGATCGCCCAGGACCTCCTGGTCTACCGCCCGGACAACGGCCGCATCCTCGCCGAGGTCGCCGCCGCCGCGGACGCGCGCGGCGAGGATGTCGGCCATCTCCGCAGCCGCGTCGCCGACGGCGAGGTCCAGGCGCTGCTGCACGACCTCCTCCTCGCCGCCGCCCGCGATCCCCGCGCCCCGATCTTCGAGGAACTGGCCAAGCACCGCCGCCAGACCGAGCCGCTGTTGATCACCCGCGCCGGTGTCGTCGTCAACGGCAACCGGCGGCTCGCCGCGATGCGCGAGCTCCGCGCCGACGATCCGGCCCGCTTCGACGGCTTCGCCACGGTCGAGGCCGCGGTGCTGCCGTCCGATATCGCGGCGGCGGACGTCGAGTTCATCGAGGCGGCGCTGCAGATGGCGCCGTCGCTGCGACTGGAATACGGTTGGATCAACCGCCGGCTCAAGCTCCGCCAGCACGCCCGCGACCTCGACCGTGGCGCGATCATGGCGGCCTACGGCTTCAAGGACCCGGCCGCGGTCGACGCCGAGCTCGCCGAGCTCGAGCTCGCCGAGGCCTATCTCGCGTGGATCGGCGAGCCCGGCCACTACCACCGCGTCGCCGCCGCCGAGACGGCCTTCGTGGCGCTGCGCCGCCAGCTCGACGGCATCCGCGACGGGGCGCTCGCCGCGCTCTGGCGGACCCTCGGCTTCGCCATGCTGCGCGCCCAGTCCGCACTCGACGCCGACATCCTGCACTACTTCCCCTTCGCCGAGCCGCGCCCGTCGGCGGTGCGCCAGTGGGTGCCGCGGACGTTGGCCGAGGAGCGCGCGCTCGTGCCACCGCAGCCGGCGGGCGAGAACCGAGGCTTGGACGCCGCATCGGCCGCGGCCCTGCGCCGGGCGGTGGACGATCCGGCCGCCGCTGCCGCGACCGCCCGCGCCGTCGTCAACCTCACCGACACCCTCAAGGCCGAGCCCGACCGGTTCCTCGGCGCCAGCCGGGTGCTGCACCAGCTCCGTGCCGCCCGCAAAACGCTCGAGGCGCAGCCGGGCGATCCCTTCACCCCCGTCCAGCGCCGCCAGGTCCGCGCCGAGTTGGCCTCGCTCGAGGCCTACGTCACGGCCTTCGACGACGGTCGCGACGTGCGTCCGACCTCCGGCCGCCGGCTGCTCCCGCGCGCCTTCCGTCGCTGGCTCGCGCGTTTCACGTGAAAGGCTTATCCCTTTGCGTCCGCTTGCCCAACATGTTGTGGGAGCGGGCTGCTGG
>JBKHCM010000113.1:0-10794 GCA_046541805.1 Alphaproteobacteria bacterium | reverse complement strand
TAGACCTCGTTCAGCACCTGCGCCAGGCCGGTGTAGATCGCGCAGAAGCCCAAGACGATCCCCTCCCAGCCGGCGATGGTCTTGAGCATCGGACTGCCGGTGAGATCCCCGACGGCCAGCAGCGTGAAGGCGACCGTGAGCAGGAAGAAGACGAGCTGCAGCGCCCGGTTGAGCCGGAACGTGGCGATGAAGAGCACGAACGAGAGCAACCCCCACATCCCGAGATAAGCCGCCATCGCGGTCTGGCTCGCCGGCTCGGCGAGGCCGAGGGAGGGAAAGGTGATGATGCCGGCGAGGGTCAACCAGAAGAAGCCGTAGCTGATGAACGCGGTCGCTGCGAAGGTGTTGTTCTTGCGCCATTCGAAGACGCCGGCAAAGACCTGGGCGATGCCGCCGTAGAACACGGCCATCGCCAGGATCATCGCGTCCAGGCCGAAGAGCCCGGCGTTGTGCATGCTCAGCATGACGGTGGTGAGCCCGAAGGCCAAGAGCCCGAGCGGCGCCGGGTTGGCGGTGCTGTCGGCGATGGTCAGCGTCTGTGGCAACGCGGCTTCGTGGGGCTCGAAGGCACGCGTCGTCGTCACTTCGTTCATCTCTCGCTACCTCCCGTCTGAGGGTCGCGGGCGACCGGCCAGACGGCCGCCCGCAGCGTTCCGGTCGCGCCTCACCAGCCGAGCCAGTCGGGGCGAAGCGGCATCGTGGTGGTGTAGACTTGGCTGGCGCTGATCGTGCCGTAGTTGTGATGGCTCTCGTAGAGCTGGACCGTGGTGGTGCCGCGGTGGTCGCTGGCCGTCCAACTGCTCGGCAGGCAGACGCCCTCGAGCCCGGCGGGAACGTGCTCGCGCATGCTCTCGAAGCCGGCCTTGATGGCGGCCCCGGTGATCTCGCCCTCGGCGGCGGCGCGGGCCATGGCGTCGCGCATGAAGTACGCGGCGCAGACGCCGCGGACGTAGTGCACGGGCCGGGTGCGCTCGCCGCTCCGATCGGACTGGCGCGAAACCGCGCGCAGGGTCGCCATGCCGTCGACGTCGTCGCCCCAGCGCGCCACCGTCACCACCCAGACGACGCCGTTGCCGGCATCGCCGGCCTTGGCCGCGGCGCCCTCGTCCCAGCCGTAGACGTTGGTCAGGAACTCGGTCGCGACGCCGAGCCGGGCGCAGTCCTCGACCAAGCGGACATTGGCCTCGGCGGTGTTGGCGAGGAAGGCGAAGTCGGCGCCCGAGCGCTCGAGCGAGCGGCACTGGGCGGTGAAATCGCCGGGCGTGAGCGCGTAGCGGATGGGCGCGACGACCTCGAAGCCGAGATCGCGGGCGTAGTCGAGGCAGGCCGCCCGCGGCGCGTTGGGGAACGGGTGGTTGTCACCGAGATAGGCGAATTTCGGACGGTGGAGATCGCCCAGGAAGGTCGAGGCGTGCTGGGCGCTGGCGCTGCGCTCCCAGGCCTCGGCGGCGTACTGCACCAGCGCCCGGCAACCGTCGGAGTACGACGGCCCGTAGAAGAAGTTGTAGGGCGCCGGCTCGCTGGTCCAGGGCGAGCGGCCGGTCGGGTCGGTCAAGTGCCCCGAGGCCGAGCCGGACATGAAGACCACCTCGTCCTCGCGCACCCGGTCGACCAGCGCCTCGGTGTCGGCGGTGCCCCAGCCCTGGATGGCCACCGGCTGCAGGGTCTCGCGCCAGCGCTCGTAGAGGCGCACGGCCTCACTCGCGTCGTAGCCGTAGTCGACGGTGACCAGATCGATCGGTCGACCGTCGATCCCGCCCTCGGCGTTGATCTGGGCGACCGCGTCGGCGACGCCCTGGCCGTAGACCCGGGCCACGGGTGCGGTGGCACCGGTCTCGGCGACGAGCTGACCGACGGGGATGCCGTCGGCGGCGCTCGCCGCACCACTGGTGAACGACAAGACGACGGCGGCGAGCGCGCCGCTCAAAGCTGAATGGCGTGACATGTTCTCGTGTCCCTCCCTCGATCCGAACGCCGGCGCGCCGAGACGCCGACCGCGCCGCGGACGGTCGCGGGTGGCGGGGCGGGCCGGCGGCAGCGGGCGGGATGCGGGCACGACCCAGGCCACCGCCGGGACCAAATGCAGCCCGCGGTCGTACGCTCGGCGCCCAGGCGTTCCTCGCCGCGTGCCATCATCGCGCCCCCCCTTTCTCGTCGCATGGAGAAAAAGCGATGCGTCGGATAACGGCAATTCATCGATTGGTCTTGCGGTCGTGGCCCCCGCGCGTGCGGCATCGCCGGCATGGATGCCCGGCGCGCCTGCGGCTCGACCGCCGGCGGCGCAGCCGGACTTCCGCATAGCGGCGCGTCCACATGACACAGCGGTGGCGCTGCGGTCGGCTTTCGCAGCGATCGGCCGGTCGCGCGCGACGCCAAGCGGCGGCACCCGCGGCGACCGCGACGGCGAGACGTCTAGGTTGGGTCGATGCGGCGCTCGCCGCGGCGGGGCAACCCGACCGGCTCGATCACAGCGACGGCGACGATCCTGGCGCGGTCGATGCCGACGCGCCCGAGCGCGAGGTCGAGGACCGGCGCGGCGCGGCCGACGGACCGCCCGGGCCAACAGCCCGAACGACACCGGCTCCGCCGGCGACCGCACCGCCTCCGCGCTCCGTCCTCGTCGCGGCGCGGTTCGCGCCTCAGCTCGCGAGACGCTGATGGACCGCACAACGGGCGGGTGCCGTGGCACCCGCCGCGTTCGACGGCGACGAGATCGCGCCCGTCAGCGCTCGATGCACATCGCGATGCCCATGCCGCCGCCGATGCAGAGCGTGGCGACGGCCTTCTTGGCGTCGCGCTTCTGCATCTCGTAGAGCAGCGTCGTCAGGATGCGCGCACCGGACATGCCGACCGGATGGCCGAGCGCGATGGCACCGCCGTTGACGTTGACCTTGTCGGTGTCCCAGCCGAGCTCGCGGTTGACCGAGATCGCCTGCGCCGCGAAGGCCTCGTTGGCCTCGATGAGATCGAGGTCGTCGGGCTTCCAGCCGGCCTTCTCGAGCGCCTTCTTCGACGCCGGGATCGGGCCCGTGCCCATGATCTCCGGCGGCACGCCCGCCTGCGCCCAGGACTTGATGTGCGCCAGGGGCGTGAGCCCGCGCTTGGCGGCCTCGGCGGCGGTCATGACGACCAGCGCCGCGGCACCGTCGTTGATGCCGGAGGCGTTGCCGGCGGTGACCGTGCCGTCCTTCTTGAAGGCCGGCGGGATCTTCGCGAGACCTTCCTTGGTCACGCCCTCGCGCGGGAACTCGTCGGTGTCGAAGACCTTGTCGCCCTTGCGGGACTTGATCGTGTAGGGGACGATCTCGTCCTTGAACTTGCCGGCCTTGATGGCGGCCTCGGCCTTGTTCTGTGAGCCGGCGGCGAACGCGTCCTGCTCGTCCTTGGTGATCTGCCACTTCTCGGCGATGTTCTCGGCCGTCCCGCCCATGTGGTAGCCGCAGAACGGGTCCATCAGGGCGTCCTTGAGCATCGTGTCGACGAACTTCAGGTCGCCCATCTTCTGGCCGGCGCGGAGATGCGCCGCGTGGGGCGCCATGCTCATGCTCTCCTGGCCACCGGCGACGACGATCGAGCTGTCGCCCTCGTTGATCGCCTGCACGGCCATGGCGACGGTCTTGAGCCCCGAGCCGCACAGCATGTTCACGCCGTAGGCCGGGGTCTCCACCGGCATGCCGGCGCCGAGCGACGCCTGCCGCGCCGGGTTCGGGCCCTGGGCGGCGTTCAGGATCTGGCCCAGGATGACCTCGGAGACCTCCTGCGGCTCCACCTGCGCGCGCTCGAGGGCGGCCTTGATGACCGTGCTCCCCAGTTCGTGCGCGGGAACGTTGGCCAAGGTGCCGTTGAACGAACCGACCGCGGTGCGGACCGCGCTGACGATGACGATGTCGGTCATGCCCTTCTCCCAGCTGGTGGTGTTGCCCCCCTCGGGCGTTTCGTTGCCGCGGTAACGAGCGGACCCCCGGGTGCCAACCGGCAATTTGGTCCGAGCACGTTCTCGCCGCAAACGATTTGTGCACCGCCGTAAGCGACCGGTGCTGCGCTCAAGATGGTCGAAGCCCAGGTTCTTCACCTGGCGGGCGATGCGCGCCGGGGTGCAGGGCAAGTCGCGGCGGCGCGCCGGTTCGCGGCCGAGGAAGCCCCACACCCCGCGCACGACGACGCTCGCGGCGCCCGACCAGCTGTGCAGCTGGCCACCCTCGGCGCCGAAGAGGTGGGAGACCGCGAAGCGCGCGACCAGCCGGCAATGCCCGACGCGCTCGAGCACGTCCCCCACCTTCTCGGTGCTCGCGTCCATCGATCTCCCGATGTCGGCGGTCAGGGCCTCGCTGACGCGGATGCGGCTCGGGTTGCCGGCGAGCGGCGTTCAGCCGGCGGCGTCATCCGCCTCTCGGGTGGGCGCCGCCGCGGCGGCGCCGCCCTCCGGCGGTGGCTGGCTGAGGGCATAGCCCTCGGCTCGCACCGTGCGCAGCAGCTCGGGGCCCCCCTCGGCGTTGAGGGCGCGGCGCAGCCGCCGGACGGTGGCGTCGACCGTGCGCAACTCGACCTCCTGATTGATGCCCCAAACCGCGTCGAGCAGTGCGGCGCGGCTGAAGACCCGGCCGGGATGCTCCATCAAATGGCGGAGCAGGCGGAACTCCGTGGGACTGAGGTGCACCTCGCGGCCGCGGCGGAAGACCCGGTGGGCGCCGAGGTCGATCTTGAGCTCGCCGACCTCGAGTTCGGCGTCGTCCAGCGACGGCCGGGCGCGGCGCAACACGGCGCGGGTGCGGGCGATGACCTCGGCCACCGAGAACGGCTTGACGATGAAGTCGTCGGCGCCGGTGTCGAGCCCGCGCAGGCGGTCGGGCTCCTCGACGCGCGCCGTCAGGATGATGATCGGCAGGCGCTGCGTCGGTGGGCGGCGCCGGAGGCGCCGACAGACCTCGAGACCCGAGAGATGCGGCAGCATCCAGTCCAGCAGCACGAGGTCCGGCAGGCGCTCGGCGATGGCCAAGAGCGCCTCGTCGCCGTCGTAGGCCTGGCCGACCTCAAAGCCGCTGCTCTCCAGGTTGTAGGCGAGCAGGTCCTGGATCGGCGCCTCGTCCTCGACGACCAGGACGTAGGGCTTCATGCGGGCTCGCTCTTCTTCCGGTTGATGCTATCGCCTTGGGTGACGTAGTGAATGCGCTCGGCGATGTTCGTCGCGTGGTCGCCGATGCGCTCCAGGTTCTTGGCGATGAACAACAGGTCGATGCAGGCCGAGGTCGTCCTCGGATCCTCGAGGACGTAGGTGATGATCTCGCGAAAGAGGCTGTCGTAGAAGTCGTCGACCTCGGCGTCGCGGTGCCAGACGCTCATGGCTTGGCGGTCGTCGCGCTCGACATAGGCGTCGAGGACGTCGGTGAGCATCTCCTGGACGAGCCCCCCCATGCGGCCGAGCGAGCCCACGGCGTTGAGCTGCAGGCCGGGCTCGAGCCGGCGGGCGCGCTTGGCGATGCTCGCGGCGTAGTCGCCGATGCGCTCCAGATCGTTCGAGATCTTGAGCGACATGGCGATCAGGCGGAGGTCTTCCGCCATCGGCTGGCGCCTGGCGAAGAGGTGGACCGACATCTGATCCACCCTTTCCTCGATCTCGTCGAGGCGCGGATCGCCGGTGATCACCCGCTCGGCGGCGTCGACGTCGCGGCGGGTCAGCGCCCGCAGCGCGCCCGCCACCTGGTTCTCGGCGAGACCGCCCATCTCCGAGATCGTGTTGACCAGCTCGTCGATCTCGGTGTCGTAGGAGCGGACGACGTGCTCGCGGGTCATGGGCAACCTCAGCCGAAGCGTCCGGTGATGTAGTCCTGGGTCATCTGCTCTTGCGGGCGGGTGAAGAGGTCGTTGGTGGCGCCGACTTCGATCAGCTTGCCGAGATGGAAGAAGGCCGTGCGCTGCGAGACGCGGGCCGCCTGCTGCATCGAGTGGGTGACGATGACGATGGTGAACGCACGGCGGAGCTCGTCGATGAGCTCCTCGATGTGCGCCGTCGCGATCGGGTCGAGCGCCGAGGCGGGCTCGTCCATCAAGATCACCTCGGGACCGACGGCGATGGCGCGGGCGATGCACAGGCGCTGCTGCTGGCCGCCCGAGAGCCCGTTGCCCGGATCGCCGAGCCGGTCCTTGACCTCGTCCCACAACGCGGCACGGCGCAGCGATTGCTCGACCAAGTCGTCGAGCTCGGCCTTGGTGCTCACCAGGCCGTGGATGCGCGGCCCGTAGGCGACGTTGTCGTAGACCGACTTCGGAAAGGGGTTCGGCTGCTGGAACACCATGCCGACGCGGGCGCGGACCTCGACGACGTCGACCTCGCGGTCGTAGATGTCGCGGCCGTCGAGGCGGATGTCCCCCTCGGTGCGGCAGATGTCGATGGTGTCGTTCATCCGGTTGAAGCAGCGCAGGAAGGTCGACTTGCCGCAGCCGGAGGGGCCGATCAACGCGGTGACCTCGTTGGCGTAGATGTCGAGGTCGACGTCGAACAGCGCCTGCTTGTCGCCGTACCACAGGTTGACGCCGCGGGTCGTCATCTTCTTCGTGCGCGGACCGGCGACGCGGGCGTGGGCCACCTCCGGGGTGGGGGGCTGAGGTGCGCTCGTGGCGCCCCGAGCTTCGCTCATCTCACCAAGTCCTTTCGAAGCGCTTGCGCAGGTAGATCGCCAGGGCGTTCATGACGATCAGAAAGCCCAGCAGGATCAAGATGGCGGCCGCCGTCTTTTCGGTGAAGCCGCGCTCCGGGCTGGTCGCCCACAAAAAGACCTGCACGGGCAGCGCCGTCGCCGACGACAGCGGCCCTTCGGGAACGTCCGCGACGAAGGCGATCATGCCGATCATCAGGAGCGGCGCCGTCTCGCCTAGCGCCTGGGCGAGGCCGATGATCGTGCCGGTGAGGATCCCCGGCAGGGCCAGCGGCAGGACGTGGTGGCTCACCACCTGCACCTTCGACGCACCGACGCCGAGCGCGCCCCAGCGGATCGAGGGCGGCACCGCGCGCAGCGCCGCGCGCGTCGCCACGACGATCGTCGGCAGCGTCATCAGCGTGATGGTCAGCCCGCCGACCAGCGGTGCCGAACGCGGCAGGTGCATCGTGTTGATGAAGACGGCGAGGCCCAACAGGCCGAAGACGATCGAGGGAACCGCCGCCAGATTGTTGATGTTGACTTCGATCAGGTCGGTCCAGCGGTTCTTCGGCGCGAACTCCTCGAGATAGACCGCGGCGGCGACGCCGATCGGCACCGCGAGCGCGGCGGTCACGACGATGATCCAAAACGAGCCCACCACGGCGCCCCACACGCCGGCGAGCTGGGGGTCGCGGCTGTCGGCCTTGCTGAAGAGGTTCCAGGCGAAGGCGGCGCGCACGCGATCCTCAGCCGCGAGCTCATCGACCCAGCCGATGACCTGATCGCTGACGCGGCGCCGATTCTCCGGCACCGTTCGGTCGACGTTGCCCTTCCAGAGTTGGTCGATATCGGTGTCGGCGAGCACCCAGACGTCCTGCGTCGTGCCGATCAGCGAGGGATCGTCGACCACCATCTGCCGCAGGTCGCGCGCCGCCTGCGAGGACACCAGCGCGCGCAGCTCGCGCAGCTCCAGCACGCCGTCCGCTTCCGGGAACAGCCGATAGATCGCGTCGTTGACGAGGCCGCGGAAGTCGGCATCCGCGATGTCCTCGCGCTGCCGGCTGCCGTCCGTCTCGAACTCGTCCTCGGCGAAGTCGACCGTGAGGCGAATCTCCGTGCTCCAGAACGCGGTGTAACCCTTGAGGATCGTGTCGCCGATGAGAAGAGCCAGCAGACCGAGGGCGATCGCGATGGCGGCCATGCCGAGGCGCTTGAGGCGCCGCTCACGGGCGTAGCGCCGGGCAAGCCCGAGCTCGGCGCCGATGACGCCGGCCCTCGTCCGCGCGCCGTCGTTCGCGGTGGCGTCAGTCATACTTCTCTCGATATTTCTGCATCAGGTACAGGGCGAGCACGTTCAACAGCAGCGTCGCGACGAACAGGACGAAGCCGAGCGCGAAGGCCGAGAGCGTCTTGGCGCTGTCGAACGCCTGATCCCCCGTCAACAGTGTCACGATCTGAACCGTGACCGTGGTGACGGCGTCGAGCGGGTTGACGGTGAGGTTGGCGGCGAGGCCGGCGGCCATGACCACGATCATCGTCTCGCCGATGGCGCGGCTGACGGCGAGCAGGAAACCCGCGATGATGCCCGGCAACGCCGCGGGCACCAGCACCTGCATCACGGTCTCGCCGCGGGTGGCACCGAGGCCGAGCGAGGCGTCGCGCAGCGAGCGCGGCACCGCGCTGATGGCGTCGTCGGACAGCGAGGAGACGAAGGGGATGATCATCGTCCCCATCACCACGCCCGCGGCGAGGGCGCTTTTGGCCGCCACATCGAGGCCGACCAGGTCGCCGAGATCGCGGATGAACGGCGCGACGGTGAAGGCGGCGAAGAAGCCGTAGACGATCGTCGGCACGCCGGCGAGGATCTCGAGCAGCGGCTTGGCCCAGGAGCGAAAGCGCGACGACGCGAATTCCGACAGATAGATCGCGGAGAAAAGGCCGATCGGGCCCGCCACCAGCATCGCGATCGCGCTGATGAGCATGGTGCCGACAAAGAGCGGGACCGCGCCGAAGGCGCCCGAGGCGCCGATCTGGTCGGCGCGGATCGCGGTCTGCGGGCTCCAGTGCAGGCCGAAGAGGAAGTCCGCCGGCGGGATCCGGCCGAAGAAGCGCAGTGTCTCGAACGCCACCGAGAAGACGATGCCGAGCGTGGTGAGGATCGAGATCGCCGCCGCCGCAAGGAGCACGTAGACCACCCAGCGCTCGACCCGGTTGCGGGCGCGGAAGTCGGCGGAGAGCCGGCGTGCGGCCCAGCTGAAGCCGAGGCCCGCGAGCGCCAGCGGCAGCACCAGCCGCAGCGCATCGCCGACGAACACCCATCGGGCGTAGCGCTCGGCGTCGTCGCGGATCTGCTCGACGAGGCGGGTGCGATCGATCTCCTCGCCGAGCACGCCCACGCGTTCCTCGCGCTCGAGGACGAGCGCCTCGTCGCGGGCCGCGCGCTCGACCTCGGCGTAGTAAAAGCGCGTGGCCCGGGGGTCGAACGCGGCGTCGGACGGCAGGACCTGCGCCGCTTGCAGGCGCTCGTCGAGGCCGGTCAGCACCATTGCGCGGATGGTGGGCCCTTGCGCGATCGACAGGACGAGCCAGAGGCAGAACGCCGGCACCAGCACGATCAGCGCCAAATACCAGCCGTGGAAGTGCGGCAGCGAATGGAGCACGCGGGCGCGGCCAGCGGCGAGCGACCGGGCGCGCGCGCGGCCCACCCCGAAGGCGACGGCGGCGAGCCCGACGATCACCGTCAGCACGAGCGGTACGCCGCTCCACATCATGAGGGCGACGGCCGCCAGCAGGAGGAGGGCGGTGATCGCGGTGCCGGTGCTGGCGGACTGCTGCGCGCGGCCGACGATGCTGCTCATCGCGAACTCTCGGGTTGAAGGAACGTAGGGGCGGCCGAAGCCGCCCCTACCGGTCGCAGCGGCCGCCGGATCAGTTGGCGGTGAGCTCGCTGAAGTCGGACGCAGTCAGCTGCTCGACGGCCTCGCGCTGCTCGGCGTGCATCTCCGGCGGCAGCGGGATCAGGCCCACGTCGACGAGGTAGCCTTCCTGGCCGGTGGCCTCCTCGGAGACGAACGACTCGACGTACTCGCGCAGACCAGGCGTTTCGCCCACATGCGCGAGCTTCACGTAGAAGTAAAGCGAGCGCGAGACGGGGTAGTCACCCTCGGCGATCGCCTCGAACGTCGGCTCGACGCCGTCGATCGCCGTCCCCTGCACGACGTCGCGGTTCTGGTCGAGGAAGCTGAAGCCGAAGATCCCCAGCGCCTCGGGATTGGCCTGCAGGTCCTGGACGATGGCGTTGTCGTTCTCGCCGGCCTCGATGAAGCGGCCGTCCTCACGCATCGTGACGCAGACCTCCTCGGCCTCGTCATCCGAGAGGTCGGCCTCTTCGACGGCGTCGGCGCAGCCCGCCTCCATGACGAGCTCGCCGAAGGCGTCGCGGGTGCCCGAGGTCGGGGGCGGGCCGAAGACCTCGATCTCGGCGTCCGGCAGCGAGGAGTCGATCTCGGACCAGCGGGTGTAGGGGTTGGCGACCACCTCGCCGTCCTCGACGACGTCCTTGGCGAGCGCCATCCAGAGCTGCTCGGGCGTCAGGTCGAGCGCGGAGGACTCGACGGAGTTGGCGAGCACGATGCCGTCATAGCCGACGACGACCTCGCGGATTTCGTCGACGCCGTTGCTCTCGCACATCTCGACCTCGGAGGCCTGGATGCGGCGCGACGCGTTGGTGATGTCGGCGGTGTCCGGGCCGGTGCCCTCGCAGAAGATCTGCAGGCCGCCGCCCGAGCCCGTGCTCTCGAGCACCGGGGTCGGGTACTCCGTCTCCCGGCCGAAATTCTCGGCGACGACCGTGGCGAAGGGATAAACGGTCGACGAGCCGACGATTTGGATGGGCTCCTGCTGCGCTGCGGCCGAACCCGCGAGGGCCGTCGAACCGAGCAGCGCGAGCCCGAGACTCACACGCGTCATGGGTGCACTCCCAAAGATGATTGAGCGACCAGCGCCACCAAAGCGACGCTCGCGCCGGTTCTTAGGCGGTTTGTGTGACAGTATTGTTGCAGCTCGACCGAAGCGTCGCGCCGCTCAGCGGCGCCCCGGCGGTCGTCGTCGGTGGCCCCCACCGGGCGCCTCGCCCCGGCCGCCGCGGCGCCACGCCGGC
>JBKHCM010000022.1:0-35925 GCA_046541805.1 Alphaproteobacteria bacterium | reverse complement strand
GCCGGGCTGCTGCTGGACCTCTCCGCTGTCGGCGCGCGCATCGCGGCGCGGGCGGTGGCGGCGAGCGTGGGCCGCCGTCGGCACCCGGCGCCGGCGCTCGTCTCGCAGCGGCGCTCGGGCGGGTCGAGGTGGAGCGGGCGCGGGCGCTGCTCGGCCCGCTGTTGCGCGCGCCGGAGCTGCTCGCCCGCTTCGACGAGGAGGTGGCGGGGCTGGTCTTCGAAACCGCGGCCTACGCGCGCGTGCGCGACGCACTCTTGGACTACGTCGCGGGCGACGGCGCCCTTGAAACCGACGCGCTTTTGGCACACCTACGGTCGGAAGGCCTCTTCGACCCTGCGCACGAGCTGGCGGCGGGGCCGACGCAGATCATGCTACCCGGCTCGTCGCGGGAAGAGCTGGAGGAGCAGTATCGCTTGCTACTCGAACGACACGAACTCCGGCGCAGCCAGGGCGCCGAACGCGACCTGCTCGCCAGAGCGCTGGTCGACGGCGGTGACGACGTGTCGCGCCGGTTCGAGAGTTTGAACAGCTTGCTCAACGCCCGCGCGAACGACACTGCGGATCGGACGTGACCGGCGGTGCCCTTGGCGTCGCGCCCAGGCGCGGATGTGGCGGCGAGCAGGATGCGCACGTGGTGCGCAGAACGGGGGTTTTTTGATGGCCAAGCACGAGGTGGTCGGGAAGACCGCATCGAAGGGCAAATCGCAGGCCGAGCTCGAGCCGGAACCGATCTCCAGCCTCGAAGATCTCCTGGAGATGGCACCGGCGCTGAAGAAGCTGTTCGGCAACGCGGGCAAGCGCCTGTCGGTCACGATCGACCAGCTCAACGCGGCATTGCCGGAGTCGATTCCGCCGGACCAGCTCGACGAGCTCATCGGTCTGTTGGAATCGAAGGGCGTCACCGTCCTGCGCAGCGGCGAGGGTGACGAGGGCGCCGAAGGTCAGGCCGACGAGGACGACGACGACGGCAACGGCACGCTCGACGAGGTCGATCTCGGGCGCACCGATGACCCGGTGCGGATGTATCTGCGCGAGATGGGCTCGATCGAGCTGCTGTCGCGCGAGGACGAGATCGAGATCGCCAAGCGCATCGAGAGCGGTCGCAACGCCGTCTTGGAGGCGCTCTGCGAAAGTCCGCTGACGATGCAGGCGATCATCGGCTGGCACGACAAGATCCTCTCCGGCGAGGCGCTCCTGCGCGAGATCATCGATCTCGACGCCACCTACGGGGGAGCGCCGACCGAGGCCGCCGAGACGCTGCCGCAAAGCCAGGCGAGCGAGCTCGCCGCCGCCGCCGACGGCGTCAAGGACGAGGCGCAGGACGCCGAGAGCAAGCGCTCGGCCGCAACCCATCATCCGACCGGCGACGCCGCCGCCGAGGGCGAGCCGGGGCGCGGCGCGGGCGACGTCGAGAGCGCGCGCGACGGGGACGGCGAGGTCGCCGACGCCGATGCCGACGAGATGGACGAGGACACGCTGTCGCTCTCCGCGCTCGAGGAGAAGGTGAAGGACGGCGTGCTCGATACCTTCGACAAGATCTCCGGCACCTACGGCGAGCTGCGCACGCTGCAGGAGCAGCGACTTGCCGCCGTCGCGGCGAAGGAGCCGGTGCCCGGTGAGCTCGACGCGGCGTACGAGCACGCCAAGCACCGTACCGTCGAGCTGATGAAGCAGGTGAGCCTCAACAACGCGCGCGTCGAGGGGCTCGTCGAGCAGCTGCAGTCGATGTCGAAGGAGCTCAACCGGCTCGAGGGCCAGCTCATGCAGCTGGCGGTGAGCTGCCGCGTGCCGCGCGAGAGCTTCTTGAAGCACTACAAGGGCCACGAGCTCGATCCCGAGTGGCTCGAGCGGGTACGCCGGCTCAACGAGCGCGGCTGGGCGGAGTTCGTCGACCGGCACGGCGACGAGATCGAGGACATCAGAAAGCAGATCGCGGCGATCTCCGCGCAGACCGGCCTGCAGATCGGCGAGTTCCGCTCGATCGTCCTGCGCGTGCAACGCGGCGAGCGCGAGGCCGCCCAGGCCAAGAAGGAGATGGTCGAGGCCAATCTCCGCCTGGTGATCTCGATCGCCAAGAAGTACACGAACCGCGGCCTGCAGTTCCTGGACCTCATCCAGGAGGGCAATATCGGGCTGATGAAGGCCGTCGACAAGTTCGAGTACCGGCGCGGCTACAAGTTCTCGACCTATGCGACGTGGTGGATCCGCCAGGCGATCACCCGCTCGATCGCCGATCAGGCGCGGACGATCCGCATCCCGGTGCACATGATCGAGACGATCAACAAGCTGGTGCGGGCGTCGCGGCAGATGCTGCACGAGTACGGCCGCGAGCCGACGCCGGAGGAGCTCGCCGCCAAGCTCAACATGCCGCTCGACAAGGTCAGGAAGGTCCTCAAGATCGCCAAGGAGCCGATCTCGCTGGAGACGCCGATCGGCGACGAGGAGGACAGCCACCTCGGCGACTTCATCGAGGACAAGAACGCCGTGCAGCCGCTGGAGGCGGCGACCCTCGCCAACCTGCGCGAGGCGACGACCAAGGTGCTCTCCTCGCTGACGCCGCGCGAGGAGCGGGTGCTGCGCATGCGCTTCGGCATCGGCATGAACACCGACCACACGCTGGAAGAGGTCGGCCAGCAGTTCTCGGTGACCCGCGAGCGCATCCGCCAGATCGAGGCCAAGGCGCTGCGCAAGCTCAAGCACCCGAGCCGCTCGCGCAAGCTCCGCTCCTTCCTCGACACCTGAGCAAGGCGCCGCCGGCGGTCTCGACACCGCCGGGTGCGAGCGCTAGGCGAGAGGCCGCGGGCCCGTAGTTCAGTGGTTAGAACGCGCCGCTCATAACGGTGTTGTCGGGGGTTCGAATCCCTCCGGGCCCACCACGCGCCGGCGCCCTCGAGGCGGGGGGTCTTGAGGCCGCGTCGTCGCGCCCGGACATGAAAAGGGCGGCGGGATCATCCCGCCGCCCTCTCTCGTTGAAGTGATCGCGTAGCTTAGCGCTTGATCTCGACGCGACGGTTGAGCGCGCGGCCTTCCGACGTGTCGTTCGGCGCGACCGGTCGGGTCTCGCCGTAGCTGACCGTGGTCATGTCCTCCATCGGCACACCCTGCTCGGCCAAGTACTCGGCCACCGAATCGGCACGGCGCTCACCGAGGCCCATGTTGTACTCCTCGGTGCCGATGCTGTCGGTGTGGCCCTCGATGGTGACCTCCTCGTCGTTGTCGACGATCAGCTCGGCGATCTCGGTCAGCACGCCCTCGAACTCCGGCTGGATCTCGGAGCGGTCGAACTCGAACAGGACGTCGGCGGCGAGGCTGACCGTGGCCGGCATGCCCTCCTCGAGCATCGCCTGCAGTTCGTCGAGGCAGGCGCTCAGCCGGTAGGGCTGGACCTCCACCTGCCAGTGCTCCTCGTATTCCTCGAAGGCGCAATCGAACAGCGCCTGGGCGCGCGCGGCCTCGTCGGGCTCGGAGCCCTGGAGGCGGTCGACGTAGTCGACGGTTTCCGTGCGCAGCGAGGCCGCCTCGTCGGCGAACTCGCTCTGCAGGGTCCGCATGGCCAGCGGATCGGGCTCGACGGACTCGCCGCCGGCGGCGCTCAGCCCCTTCTGCGCGAAGTGCTGTGCGTCCTCGTAGTCCAGCAGGTCGTATTCCTTCTCGGCGAGCGCCAAGTATTCCTGGGCGAGCGCCTGGGTGAATGCATCGCCGCCCGCCGGCGCGTCTTCGAGCTCACCGATGGCGCGTTGGGCGCCGCCCGCGCACCCGGCCAAGACGGCCACGGCCACGAGCGACAGGGCCGTTTTTGTCGTCCTCGACATTTTACCTCCACCTCGAAACATCGTTGGCCAATGCGACCCGACCGATTCTTAGCGGCCCGCCACACCCGCCGTTCCCGCGAAGCGGGTATCGTTTGGTGTGTGTGTCCAAACGACCACCCGTGTGTTTACTACATCAACCCCGGTGCAACGGCAAACGCCTGCACGGCGGTCAGCGCTCTTCGTCGAGGATTGTGGCCAATTCGCGCCACTCGCGTGCGCTGAGCCCGACCTCCTCGGCGCTCACCGTCTCGCCGCGCAGCCGTCGCCGGATCACTTCGAGTTGCCCGCGCGAGAGGCTGGCACCTTCGAGCCGGTAATCCCGGAAGGCCGCGGCGGTCACCGGCACCCAACGCTCGACGAGGTCCAAAAGGACCGCGGCGTAGGCGCGGATTTCCGCCTGCGCGTGCGGGTCGGCGCGCAACGCGACGAAATGCAGAAGGTTGTGCAGGTCGATCTTCCAGTACCACTGCGTATAGGTCGAAAGTGGCAGAACCGCGCGGGCGAGCTCGCGCGCCACGGTCGGCACGTCCGCCGCCTCCCCGCCGAGCAGATGGTCGTAGAGATCGAACGCATCCTGGGCCGCGTCGCGCATCCGCGCCCGCGCCGCCTGCGCGGCGTCGGGCGCGAGCGCCTCGCCGCGTCCCTGGCGGTTCGACGCGCTCTGTTCGGCGACCGCATCGACCGGGGGGACGTAGAATTCGCGATCGAGGATGGAGTAGCGTGCGGAATATTCGTTGACGTTGGCGGTGCGGTGGCGGATCCATTGGCGGGCGACGAAGATCGGCAACTTCACGTGCAGCTTGATCTCGCACATCTCGAACGGCGTGCTGTGGCGATGACGCATCAGATAGCGGATGAGCCCGGCGTCGGAGCGCACGCTCTTGGTGCCGCTGCCGTAGGAGACCCGCGCCGCTTGGACGACCGCGGCGTCGTCGCCCATGTAGTCGACGACGCGGACGAAGCCGTGGTCGAGCACCAAAAACGGCGTGTAGAGCACCTCCTCGAGCGCCGGCACGGTGGCTCGGCGGGTGGCTCGGTCCTGCGCGCGCAGCGCGGCGATGGCGTCGCGGTCGTCGGGGTCGAGGGTCATCGTCGCCCTTCCGTGGGATGCCGGTCCGTTCGGGGCCTTTTCAGACGCCCGCGGTGAGCCTATATCTCGGAGGTCGCTCCGGCGACTATGGCGATAAACGCCTGCCGGAATAAGCGTAGCGGACCCGGGGGCAGTACCCGGCGCCTCCACCATCACCGCCCTTGGGGGCTCTGCGGGGGCGAACCAGGCTCGACGCGCGTGGTAAAGGGCAGGCCTTCGCCCGGCATGGTACCGCCGTTATCGGGCCAACTTCACAAGTGCCAATGACAATGACTTGGTGCTCGCTGCCGCGTAACAAACGGTAAGCGCGGCCGGGGAAGGGCCGGGCAACAGAACCTTCCCACGGTCCCGGGGGCTTCGGCCCCCGGGATTCGTTCGTCTCCACCGCGGCGTGACCGTGGACGACAACAGCGCGCGGCGCCCGGCGTCGCGACGAACTGCGAGGCGCGGATCCATGGCCGAAGGCTCCATCGCTTACGCCCAACTCGTCGAGGCCGCGCTCATGGGCGTGGTCCGCCGCGTGCTCGCCGACGCCGCCCGCGACGGCATCGAGCCGCCGCACCATTTCTACATCACCTTCCGCACCGACCATCCGGACGTCGACATGCCGGCGGAGCTGCGTCAGCGCTACCGCCAGGAGATGACGATCGTCCTGCAGCACCAGTTCTGGGACCTCGAGGTCGGCGAGGAGCGCTTCGCGGTCACGCTCTCCTTCAGCGGTCGGCCGCACCGGCTGTCGGTGCCCTTCTCGGCGGTCAAGGTCTTCGCCGACCCGGGCGTCGAGTTCGGGCTGCAGTTCACCCTCGCCGACGCCGAGGCGGACGGCGAGGCCGCGCCCGGCTTGCGCGCGCCCGCGCCGATCATGCCGCTCGGTGAGCGCGGTGACGCGCCCGCCGGCGACGAGCCGGCAGCCGCCGCCGATGGCGTCGACGCCGGTGCGGCGGCGGCCGGCGACGACGAAGGCGAGGGCGAGGACAAGGGCGCCGAGATCGTCACCCTCGATCGCTTCCGCAAGCGCTGATCCGCCTTTCGCCCGATTGACACCCGATCGCCTGCCGGCACCTTGCGCTCGCGCGCTAGAAAGGACAGGCGATGACGGCGACCCGCCAGGAAAGCGACACCTTCGGTCCGATCGACGTTGCGGCCGACCGCTATTGGGGCGCGCAGACCCAGCGCTCGCTACAGAACTTCAAGATCTCCACCGAACGGATGCCGCCGGCGATCGTGCGCGCGCTCGGCATCGTCAAGCTGGCCGCGGCGCGGGTGAACCAACGTCTGGGCGAGCTCGAGCCCGAACTCGCGGCGGCCATGGAGCAGGCGGCGCAGGAGGTCGTCGACGGCCGGCTCGACGAGCATTTCCCGCTCGTGGTCTGGCAGACCGGCTCCGGCACCCAATCGAACATGAACGCCAACGAGGTGATCTCGAACCGGGCCAACGAGATCCTCGGCGAGCCCTTGGGCACCAAGCGGCCGGTTCACCCGAACGACCACGTCAACCGCGGGCAGTCCTCCAACGACACCTTCCCCACGGCGATGCACATCGCGATCGCCGAGGAGGCCTCGAACCGCCTGATCCCGGCGCTGGAGCACCTCGAGCGCGCGCTCGCGGCGAAGCAGGCGGCGTTCGAGGACATCATCAAGATCGGCCGCACCCACACCCAGGACGCGACGCCGTTGACGCTCGGCAACGAGTTTTCGGGCTACCGCACCCAGGTGCGCTACGGCATCGAGCGCGTGCGCCGGGCGCTGCCGAGCGTCCTGCAGCTCGCCCAGGGCGGCACCGCGGTCGGCACCGGCCTCAACGCCAAGGTCGGCTTCGCCGAGGCCTTCGCCGCCGAGGTGGCGAGCATCACCGGCCTCGCCTTCGTCACCGCCGAGAACAAGTTCGAGGCCCTCGCCGCCCACGACGCCGTGGTCGAGCTCTCCGGCGCGCTCAACACCATCGCGGCGAGCTTCATGAAGATCGCCAACGACATCCGCTTTTTGGGCTCGGGCCCGCGCTGCGGGCTCGGCGAGCTCAAGCTGCCCGAGAACGAGCCCGGCTCGTCGATCATGCCCGGCAAGGTCAACCCGACCCAGTGCGAGGCGCTGACGATGCTCGCCTGCCAGGTCATGGGCAACCACGTGGCGGTCACCGTCGGCGGCTCCAACGGCCATTTCGAGCTCAACGTCTTCAAGCCCTTGATGGCCTACGGCGCGCTGCAGTCGATCCGGCTGTTGGCCGACGGGGCGGTGAGCTTCACCGACAACTGCGTGGTCGGAATCGAGGCCGACACCGCGCGCATCGAGAAGCTCTTGCACGAGAGCTTGATGTTGGTGACCGCGCTCAACCCCAAGATCGGCTACGACAACGCCGCCAAGGTCGCCAAGAAGGCCCACGCCGAGGGCACGACCTTGAAGGAGGCGGCGTTGGCGCTCGGGCTCTTGACCGCCGAAGAGTTCGACGAGTGGGTGCGTCCGGAGCTGATGCTCGGCCCGAGCGCCTGAGCGGCGGCGGCTCAGGCGGCGGCGCGGGCGCCCATCAGGGGCGCGAGCTCGCTCATCCGATCGAAGACCAGGTGCGCGCCCGCGGCGCGCAGGCGCTCGCCGTGGCGCTCGGGCGCGACGTGGCCGGCGCCGGCGAAGCCGAAGACCGCCATGCCGGCGGCGCGGCCGCTGCGCACGCCGTTCTCCGAGGCGTCCACCAGTCGACAGCGGCTCACCGGCATCCCCATCTGCGCGGCGACGAACTGCGGCAGGTCGGCCGCCGGCGGCGGGTTGCCGACCTGCTCGGTGGTGAAGAGATTGGGGACGATGGTCTCCCACAGCCCGGCGCTCTCGAGCGCCAGGCGGGCGAGGCTGCGGCTGGCGCCGGAGATGGCGCAGACGGGGCGGCGCAGGCGGCGAATGGTGCCGAGGACGTCCGGCACCGCGTGCAGCTCGCGGCGATAGGCGTCGCCGAGGCGGCGCTCCAGGGTCGCGAGCACGGCCTCGCCGAGCGGGCGGCAGAGTTCGCGCTCGACGCTCGCCAGCATCGCGCGGTCGCCGCGCCCTTCGAGGCGACGGGCGACGCTGGCCTCGTCGAGGCGATGGCCGAAGGCGGCGAGTGTCTCGGTCCAGGCGCGTGTGCGGAGGTGGGCGTTGTCGACGAGTACGCCGTCGACGCTGAAGATGACGAGTTCCCGCGTGGTCATCCGGTGACAGGTCCTTGGTTGCGTGCCGGTGCAGTACGACGCCTGGGAGGCGGTTTCGTGAGGGTCAAAGGTGGGCCACGACGCTCATCCCACCGCGCGTAAATCCCGTTCACGCAAAAGGTAAGACTCCGTTTGCCGCGCGCATAGGGGGGGCGAGAAGTAGAAGCCCTGGGCTTCGTCGCAGTGGTGGCGGCGCAAAAACCGCAGCTGCTCTTCGCTCTCCACGCAGGTCGCGACGGCGCGACCGCCCATGCGTTGGGCGAGCTCGATGATCGTGCGGACCACCACCGCCGCGTTGGGGTCGGTCTCGAGCCGGCTCACGAAGCCGCCGGCGATCTTGAGCCGGTCGAAGGGAATCCGGCCGAGATGGCTGAGCGAGGCGTAGCCCGTGCCGAAATCGTCGATGGCGATCGCCATGCCCCGCGCGCGCAATAGGCGCAGGCGCTCGAGCACGGCGTCGGCGTTGCGGCCGAACATGGCGTCCTCGGTGATCTCGAGCCCGAGCCGGCCGCGGCCCAGCGCGTCGCGCCCGGCCGCACCGGCCAGATCCGCCACCACGTCGTCGCGGATCAGCCCGCCGCCGGAGACGTTGACGCCGATGCGCAGGGGTTCGAGCCCGCGGGCGCGCCACCGCTCGGTGAGCCGTTCGATCTCGCCCAGCAGCCAGCGGGTCAGGGGCGGCAGCAGGCCGGCGTGCTCGGCGATGGGGATGAACACGCTCGCCGGCACGTCGCCGCGCGTCCGGCTCGGCCAGCGGGCGAGGGCCTCGAAGCCGACCCGGCGGCCGGTCGCGAGATCGATCTGCGGTTGGAAGACCACGGAAAGGCCGCCCTGCTCGAGCGCCGCCTCGAGCTCGCGGACGATCAACTGGCGCTTTTCCTCGCGTTCGCGCAACCGGCGGGTATAGGGCCGCACCCCCATGCCGCCGGCCTGCTTGGCCTCGTACATGGCGGCGTCGGCGGCGCTCAAGAAGGCATGCGGCGTGGTCCCGTCGTCGGGATAAAGCGCGGTGCCGAGGCTCGCCGTGAACCGCAGATGATGCGCACCATAGCCCACCGGCTCGGCGAGCCGTTGGCGGATCCGTTCGGCGATGAGGGCGAGCGTCGCGGCGTCGACCGGAGCGCCGACGATCACCGCGAACTCGTCGCCGCCGAGCCGGGCTGCCAAATCGCCCGCGCGCAGGCCGTGCTCGAGCCGCCGCGCCACCGCCTTCAGCACGGTGTCGCCGGCGTCGTGGCCGTAGACGTCGTTGATCGGCTTGAAGCCGTCGAGATCGCAGAACACCACGCCGAACGGGGCGTCGTCGGCCGCCAGCTTGGCGAGATGGTCTTCGAGGGCGCGGCGGTTGGCGAGGCCGGTGAGCGCGTCGTGATGCGCCAGAAAGGTGAGCCGCTCGTGCGCGGCGTGGGCATCCGCTTCGACCCGGACCATGCGCCTGAGCGGCGCCAGCGCGAGCCACGCCGCCTTGCCGGCGAGCAGCACGACGATCACGAGCGTGAAAGCACGATGGCGCTCCAGCAGGCGCGCGCGATCGGCGTTGATGCGGGCGCGCAGCGCCGCCGTCAGTCCCCCGAGCGCGGCCTCCACCCGGGTGGCCAGATGCGCCGCCGCCGCGCGCGCCCCGTTGTCGTTTCGTACCATCGCGAGATGGCCGTCCATCGCGACCGCTGCGCGCCACAGCGCGGCCTCGGCGTCGGCCACGTCCAGCCCCGCGAGCGTGGAACGCGCGCGCCGCTCGAACACCCGCCATCGCTCGGCGCGGTCGGCGGCGGACGCCTCGGCGTCGTGGAGGCTGGTGACGAGCGCGCGCCGGGCTTGCTCGATGCGGTGCAGATCGGCGTCGACGCGCAACTCGCGTTGGACGGCGCGATCCTCGATGACGAAAGCCGCCAGGGTGACCACCAACAGCGCGACCATCACGACGACGTGGCGCGTCGTGGCGAGCCGGTTGGAGGATCGAGACATCCCGGCTGGCGCTCCGCTGGCGATCTTCAAGACCTCGGCCGGCTCAGCTATGCCGGCCCGCGGTAAACGAAGGCTTAACGCGCCGCCTGCGGAGATCGTCGGTCATGACCGTCATGGATCATGCGCTCTATGCGCTGTTGTGGCTCAGCTTCGGTGCCGGCCACTCGCTCTTGGCGGGGCGGCGCGGCCGCCGGCTGATGGCACCGCTGGTCGGCCGCCGGCACCGGCTCGCCTACAACGTGATCGCCACCGTCCACCTCGCCCTGATCTGGGGGCTCGGCCGCCTCGTGCTCGCGCACGACGCGGCGCCTTTTGCGCTGCCCTGGTGGGTCGCCGCGCTGCAGCTCGCCGCCTTCGCCGCGGCGCTCGGGCTGTTCTGGGCCGGCGGGCGGCGTTACGACCTCGCCCGCTTCATGGGCCTGCGCCCGGAGCCGGAAGGCGCGCCGCCGGAACCGCTGGTCACCGACGGCATCCAGGGGCGGGTGCGCCATCCGCTCTACACCGCCGGCTATCTGGCGCTGTTCGCCAGCATCCGCGATCCGTTCTCGCTGGCCACGGCGCTTTGGGCGTCGCTCTATCTTGCGGTGGGCACCTGGATCGAGGAACGCCGTCTCTTGGCGGTCTACGGCGACACCTATCGCGCCTATCGCCGCCGGGTGCCGCCGGTGATCCCGCGTCTGAGGTCGCGCTGAGGCCCGCCTCAGCGGGCGAGCAGGGCGTCGCGGCGAGCGCGCCAGCCGGTGCCGGGGTCGAGCGTGGCGCAGCGGCCCGCGCCCCGTTCGGGCCAGGCGAGGCGGATCGCCAGGCGTTCGGGAAAGGCGTCCGCGGCCAGCCGATCGGGCCACTCGATCAGGAGCGCGCCGGTCTCCAGGGCCTCCTCGAGGGCGAGGTCGTCGACCGGCGTGCCGGGGGCGAGGCGGTAGAGGTCGACGTGGAAAACCGAGAGATCGGCGAAGTCGTAGGTCTGCACGAGCGTGAAGGTGGGGCTCGGCACGGTGATCGCCGCGCCCGCCAGCGCCTGCAGGCAGGCCCGGGCGAGGGTGGACTTGCCGCTGCCGAGGTCGCCCTCGAGGAAGACGACGTCGCCGGGCTCGAGCGCGCCGGCGAGGCGTCGGCCGAGCGCGGCGGTGGCGGCCTCGTCCGCGAGGAAGAGGTCCGCCACCTTGACCCTCAGTAGCGGTAGGCGTCGGACTTGAACGGGCCCTCGGCCTCGACCCCGATATAGGCGGCCTGCTCCGGGTTCAGCTTGGTGAGCTTCACCCCGAGCTTGCCGAGATGCAGCGTCGCCACCTTCTCGTCGAGGTGCTTGGGCAGCACGTAGACCTGCCGCTCGTAGCGCTCGGGATGGTTCCAGAGCTCGATCTGGGCCAGCACCTGGTTGGTGAAGCTGGCGCTCATCACGAAGCTCGGATGCCCGGTGGCGCAGCCGAGGTTCACCAGCCGGCCCTTGGCCAGCACCAGGATGCGCTTGCCGTCGGGGAACTCGACCTCGTCCACCTGCGGCTTGATCTCGGTCCACTTCATGTTCGCGAGGTCCGCGACCCGGATCTCGTTGTCGAAGTGACCGATATTGCAGACGATGGCACCGTCCTTCATCGCCCGCATGTGGTCGAGCGTGATGACGTCCTTGTTGCCGGTGGCGGTGACGAAGATGTCGGCCTTCGGGGCGGCGTCCTCCATGGTCACCACCTCGTAGCCCTGCATCGCCGCCTGCAGCGCGCAGATCGGGTCGATCTCGGTGACGTAGACCCGCGCCCCCTGCGAGCGCAGGCTCTCCGCCGAGCCCTTGCCGACGTCGCCGAAGCCGGCGACGACCGCGGTCTTGCCGGACATCATCACACCGGTGGCGCGCTTGAGGCCGTCGACGAGGCTCTCGCGGCAGCCGTAGAGGTTGTCGAACTTCGACTTCGTCACGCTGTCGTTGACGTTGATCGCCGGGCAGAGCAGCGTGCCGGCCCTCGCCATCTGGTAGAGGCGGAGCACGCCGGTGGTGGTCTCCTCGGAGATGCCCTTCACGTCGGCCATGAGCTCGGGATAGTCCGCGTGCATCATCGCGGTGAGGTCACCACCGTCGTCGAGGATCATGTTGGGCCGCCACTCGGGATGGCCCTCGATCGTCTGCCGGATGCACCACTCGTACTCCTCCTCCGTCTCGCCCTTCCAGGCGAAGACGGGCACGCCGAGGTCGGCGACGGCGGCCGCCGCCTCGTCCTGGGTCGAGAAGATGTTGCAGGACGACCACCGCACGGAGGCGCCGAGATGCACGAGCGTCTTGATCAGGACCGCCGTTTCGATGGTCATGTGAAGGCAGCCGGCGATCCGGGCTCCGGCCAACGGACGAGACGCGCCGTACTCCTCGCGCAGCGCCATCAGGCCCGGCATCTCACGCTCGGCGAGCTCGATTTCCTTATGGCCCCAGCCGGCGAGCGCGATGTCCTTGACCTTGTAGTCTCCGTTTGCCGCCATGAACTCCTACCTTGCTGTTCACCGGAAACGGCCGACCGCGGCAACGGCCGACCGTGGCGCATGGGGCTACGCGAGATTGCCGAAACGTCAACCCCGCTCGTGAAAATGGGCCTCCACCAGCGCGGTCAAGGTCTCGACGGCTTTTTCCTGATCGGCGCCGTCCGCCTCGATTTCCAAAGCCGAGCCCGGGCCGGCGGCGAGCATCATCAAATCCATGATCGAGGTGCCGTCGACCTCGAGCTCCGCCTTGCGGACGCGCACCCGGGCGGCGAAGCCCTGGGCGGTCTTGGCGAACAGCGCGGCGGCGCGCGCGTGCAACCCGCGCTCGTTGGCGATCTTGACCTGGGCGCGGGCGCTCATGTGCCGACGTCGAGCAAAGCGCTCGCGACCGCGATGTACTTGCGACCGGCGTCTTGAGCCTGGCGCACGGCGTCGCTCACGCTCGCGCTCTCGCGCAACTCGGCGAGCTTGATGAGCATCGGCACGTTCATGCCGGCGATGACCTCGACCGTGCCCTTCTGCATCGCCGAGATGGCGAGGTTGGACGGCGTGCCGCCGAACATGTCGGTCACCAGGATCACGCCGTCGCCGCTGTTCACGTCCTTGGCCGCGTCGACGATGTCGGTGCGGCGGCGCTCCATGTCGTCGTCGGCGTCGATGCAGACGGTGCGGATCTGCGCCTGCGGCCCGACCACGTGCTCCATCGCGGCCAGGAACTCGAGCGCGAGGCGGCCGTGGGTGACGAGGACGAGGCCGATCACGACGGCGCCTCCGCCGCGCTCGGCTCGAGGACGCGCTGCAGGCCCTGCTCGCGGTGGCGCACCGCCGGCGCGAAGCCACGCCCGGCGAGCCACGCCGCGACGATCTCGGCCAAGAACACCGAGCGGTGCTTGCCGCCGGTGCAACCGAAGGCGATCGTGAGGTAGCTCTTGCCCTCGTCGCGATAGGCGGGAACCAACAGCTCGAGCAGAGCCGAGAGCCGCTCGCGAAAGGCCTCGAAGCGCTCGTCCCGGCGGATGAAGTCCTGCACCGACGGGTCCAATCCGGTCAGCGGTTGCAGCGTCGGCTCCCAATGGGGGTTGGCGAGAAAGCGAACGTCGAACACGAGGTCCGCCTCCCGCGGTACGCCCGACTTGTAGGAGAAGGACAGGACCTCGATCCGCAGCTTGTCAAGCCGGTCGCCGGCGAAGCGGTCGACGATGGCGCGGCGCAGGTCGGGGACGCCGAGCCGGCTCGTATCCAGGTGCACGTCCGCGGCCGTGCGCAACGGCCCCATGAGCTCGCGCTCGCGCACGATGGCGTCGGCCACCGGCCGGTCCGCGAGCGGGTGACGGCGGCGGGTCTCGGTGAAGCGCTGGATCAAGACGTCGTCGTCGCAGTCCAAAAAGACCAGCCGCACGTCCAAGCGCGCATCGGCCCGCAAGGCTGCGAGCGTGGCCAGGAGCGCGTCCGCGCGGAAATGGCGCGACCGGCCGTCGATGCCCACGGCGAGGGGCTCCTCGGCGCCCTCGCGCGCGGCGACGACCGTCGGCAAGAGCGGCGCCGGCAGGTTGTCGACGGCCTCGTAGCCCGCGTCCTCGAGGGCGCGGAGCACCGTCGTGCGCCCCGCACCGGACATGCCCGTCACGATGATCACGTCGCTCGTCGCCACCGTCGCCCGACCTCCGACCGGCGCCCGCACCACGTGGGTCGTTCGCGCCGGCCGCGGCGTCAAGCCGCTTCGTGGCGGCTGCCGTTCGCGGTGAGCGCGCGCCACGCCACCTTGGGGTCGTCGGTGGAGCGCAGGCGCGAGCGCAGACCTGGATCGCGCAACTTCCGCGCAACCTTGGCGAGCGTCTTGAGGTGCTCGGTCTCCGCGCCCGCCGGCACCAACAGCACGAAGACCAGGTCCACCGGCTTGTCATCGATGGCGTCGAAGGCGATCGGCCGCTCGAGCAGCCAGAACAGCGCGAACAGCTGATCCAACCCCTCGATGCGGGCGTGCGGCATGGCGACGCCCTCGCCGACGCCGGTCGAGCCCAGGTGCTCGCGCTCGCTCAAGGCGGCGAGCACCGCCTTCGAATCGAGCGAGGCGGCGTGTGCGGCGGCGCCGGCGACCTCGTTGAACAGTTGGCGCTTGCTGGAGACACGGACGTGCAGCTTGACCGCCGCGGGGTCCAGGACGTCGACGAGTGCGGGCATCACGACCCCATGGGTTCGCCACCGTGGGACGACAACCGTGTCGACGACGCGACGCCTCGCCTCATGCGAGAAGCGCGGCCAGCTGAGGGGCCGTCCGCAGGGCCGCCGGTGACGTGAAGTGGACCGCCTGCATACCGATGGCACGCGCGCTCTCCACGTTGTCGACCACGTCGTCGATGAACACGACAGCCGCGGGTTCTACGCCGATGCGTTGCAGCATCAAGCGGAAAATCCGCGCATCCGGCTTCTTCATTCCTACCTCGCCAGAAACCAGAATGTCGCGGAAATGTTCCAGCCACGCGAAGCGGGCGCGGGCGTGGTGAAAGGTCTCATGCGACCAGTTGGTCAGCGCGTAAAGCGGCACGTCCCGGGCCGCTAAGTCCTCGAGCACGGCGACGCTCTCGGGGATGTCGCCCTTGATCATCTCGGGCCAGCGGTCGGCATAGGCCTCGATCAGCGCGGCGTGGGCGGGATGGCGGGCCTTGGCCTCGGCCACCGCCTCGGCCCAGCTCCGCCCGGCGTCCTGCTCGGCGTTCCACGCCGGCGAGCAGACCTCGGCGAGGAACCACTCGATGAAGGCCTCGTCGGCGACGAGCTTGCGGTAGAGGTGGCGCGGGTTCCAGTCGATCAGCACGCCGCCGAGATCGAACACGACGACGTCCGCCGGCGGCCGGGTCGGCGAAACCATGGGCGCTCTCCTTGGGGACCTCAAACGGGGCGCAGCAGCCAGCTGCGCATCGGCTGCTCCAGGGCGTAGCCTTGCGGGGTGACGATGCCGTGCGCCGCGAGCCGGCGCGCCAGTTCGTCGCGGACGGCGTCGATCCGCGCCGCCCGGGTCGGGTCGACGGCGATCCAGCTGCGGATCGCGCTCGCGAGATCGCGGACGACCACGTCGTAGGCGTAGTCGGTGGTGGTCTCGAGCGCGAGGCCTCGGCGGTGCGCCGCGGCGAGGGCGTCGAGGGCGCGGCCGCGCGCGACCGTCTCGTCGTCCACCGGTTGCATGAAGGTGAAGTAGGCGCCTTGGGCCAAGGGCTCGGCGATGTAGAGTAGCGCGTCGGCCGTCATCACCCGGCGGGCCTCGGCGAGCGCGGCGCCGGGGTCGGGGAAATGGTGCAGGCTGTTGAAGATGATCGCGACGTCGACGCTCCGCGCGGCCAGCGGCAGCGCGCCCGCGCGCGCGGCGGCCACCAGCACGCCGGCCTGACGCGCCTGTTCGAGCGGGGCCGGTTGGGCGTCGAGGCCCAGCACCGCGGCGCTGTGGCGCGCCAGCCAGCCCGCCAGCCCGCCGGCGCCGCAGCCGATGTCGACGACGCGGCGGCCGTCGAGGCCGAGAAGGCTCGTGATCACCTCGGTATGGCGCCGCTTTTCGACCACCGGCTTTCCCCGTTGCGCCGCACGGCCGATCTCCTAGCCTCGGCGCCGCTTCGAGGAAAGACGGTCCGGCGGGCGCGGGCGCCGCGTCCGCGCCGGCTTGTCGGCGCCGTTGCTCACGGCCGCCATCGCCGTCGCCGACATCTCGAGCCAGATCGACGCCACGCTCGGCCGCCACGGCCGGATCGGCCTCGGCGTGACGCCCGGCTCGTCCGTCGGCCTCGTCTTCATCGCCGGGCGCCGCCGCCTCGACGCGCCCGAAGGCCACCCCCGACGCCGCGATCACCAAGCTCGACGCCGCCTGCGCGCAGGCGGCGCCGCCGATTCGCGCGCATATTTGAGGGCTGCGATCCGCGCGCAGCCCGAAAGGCCCGCTCCATGTCGTCCCTGCCCGCCTCGGTTCCCTACCTCGTCGTCGGCGCCGGCGTGCACGGCCTGTCGACCGCCTGGCACCTGGCGGCGCAGCTCGCGGCGACGGGCAAGGGGAGTGGCGCCGACGTGCTCGTGGTCGACAAGAGCGGGCCCGGCGCGGGGGCGACCGGCATCGCCTGCGGCTGCGTGCGCAACCTCTACATGACGCGCGAGCTGCACCCGATCCTCCGGCATTCCGTCGACGTCTGGCAGAGCGATCCGATCACCCTCGGCTTTCAGCAGGTGGGCTACGTCGCCGCCGGCACGGCCGCGCAGATCCCCGACTACGAGGTCATGGTCGACAGCCACAACGCGTGCGGCTACCGCTCGCAGATGTTCACCGGTGCCGAGGCGCGGCGCTTTCTCAAAGGCCTTTGGCCCGACTTCAAGACCGACGGCGTCGAGGTCGTCCTGCACGAGAAGCCGTCGGGCTACGCCGGCACGGCCCAGGCCGTCCGCGGCCTGGTCCAAAAATGCGCGGAGCACGGCGTCGCCATCCGCTCGGGCGTCGCGGTCACCGGCTACGACGTCACGAACGGCCGGGTCGCCGCCGTCCACACCGATCAGGGCACGATCCGCGCCGACTGCGTGATCCTCTGCGCCGGCGCCTGGGTCGGCCGGCACTGGGCCTGGCTCGGCGAACCGATGCGGCTCACCAAGCGCTGCGCCGCCGGCAACCTCGTCGAGGGCGCCGACATGTGGACCTTTTGGCGGCTGCGCGAGGGCGAGGTCTACCACGATCGGCCCTACCGCACCGCCGACGACCGCGAGCCGCCGGTGCTCCACGTCGAGCTCTTGGACACGCCGGTGCGCCATCCCGAGACCGGCGCGGTGCTGCAGGAGAGCCTCTACGTCTACTTCAAGAACGGCGCGGAGCGGATGGATCGGCCCGGCCTGCAGGGCGGCAGCGTGCCGATCCGCCTCGGGCCCGAGGCCGAGGTCGAGCCCTACGGCCACGCCAACGACCGCTACCAGGCCGAGCCCGACTTCGCCGATCTCCTGACCACGGCGATGGGCATGCTGATGACCCGCTTCGAGGGCAGCCGCTCACGGTTCCGCGCGCGGCGCAACGGCGGCATCGGCGCCTTCACCCCCGACAACATCCCGATCTTCGACTGGGTGAAGGACAACCTCTACCTGATCGCCGACAGCAACCACGGCTTCAAGATGATCGGGGTCGGCAAGCTCGTGGCCGACCAGCTGGTCGCGGGCCGCGACGTCGCCGAGCTGAAGCCGTTTCGGATGCGCCGCTTCGCCGAAGGCCGCACCTTCGGGCGGCACAACTCGACCAGCCCTTGGGTCTGAGCGCGGCTCAGGCCGGCTCGAGCACGCGTTCGCGCTCCGGCGCCGCCGCCGGCTCGGGCCCGGGCTCGCCGTCGCGCGCGGCCGTGGCGGCGGCTTCGGCCTCGCGGTCGGCGCGGATCAGCCGCTTCACCGCGATCAGCTGCTGCACGCCGAGCGCGATCGGCACCACGAAGCCGAGAACGCCCTTGAACAGGATGAACATCCACAACGAGCCGTCGCCTGCCATCGCCCGCTCCCCTCGTTGGCTCTGCCGAGCATAGGGCGCATCGCCGCGGCGACCAAGGCGGACACGCGACGGCGTTGCCGTCGCCGCACGGACGTGGCAGGTGGCCCCTCATGACCATGCAGTGCAAGCGGAGCGAGGCGTGAGACCGCCGCCACCGGGTCGCGGCGAACCCGCGCTGAACCTGCCGCCCACCACCCGCTACCTGTTGTTGGTGATCGCCGCGCTCGGCGCGCTCGACTGGCTCGTCGGCGGCCAGCTCGCCTATCTCATGGTGTTTCCCGGCTTCGCGCCGACGCCTTGGGTCGTGGTCTCGGCGTTCACCTCCGCCTTCGTCCACGCCTCCTTCGCGCATCTGGCGCTGAACCTGTTCGCGCTCGCCATCTTCGGCTCGGTGCTGGAGCCGCGCATCGGCGGACGCTGGCTGTTGGCGCTCTTCGCCGCCGGTGCGGTGGTCGGGCCGTTGACCCACAGCCTGTTCGACCCCGCGCCGGTACTCGGGGCGTCGGCCGCCAACGGCGCGCTCGCCGGCACCGGGCTGCTCTTGGCCCAGCGCCACCAGCTCGGCCGCCACGGGCCGCTGATGATGATCTTCGCCGGTATCTTTTTGCTGACGAGCCTCGTCGGCTTCGTCGCCCCCTTCGGCGGCCAGATCGCCGACGCCGCCCATCTGGGCGGCTTCGTCGTCGGCCTCTTGCTGGCGACCCGCATCCGCGTCGTCCGCCGTCTGCCCTTCGCCTGAGCGATGGCGGGACCGCAGCGCCTCGTCTGCCTGAGCGAGGAGACCACCGAGACGCTCTACCTGCTCGGTCGCGACGACCGCATCGTCGGCATCTCCGGCTACACCGTGCGCCCGCCCCGCGCCCGGCGCGAGAAGCCGCGCGTCTCCGCCTTCACCAGCGCCGATCTCGACGCCATCGAGCGGCTGCGGCCCGACCTCGTCCTCGCCTTCTCCGACCTGCAGGGGCCGATCGCGGCCGAGCTCGCGGGGCGCGGCCTCGCGGTGCACCTGTTCAACCAGCGCGACATCGCCGGCATCCTCGCGATGATCCGCACCCTGGGCCGCCTGGTCGACGCCGCCGAAGAGGCCGACCGGCTCGCCGCCACCTACGAGCGCCGCCTCGCGCAGATGCGCGCGGCGCCGCCGCCGCGGCGGCCGCGGGTCTATCTCGAGGAGTGGGACGAGCCGATGATCTGCGGCATCGGCTGGTGGTCGGAGCTCACCGCGATCGCCGGCGGCGAGGACGTCTTCGCCGAGCGCGCGCGCTCGCCCGGGGCCCGCGGGCGGATCGTGACGGCCGGCGAGGTCGCGGCCCAAGCGCCCGAGCTCATCCTCGCCTCCTGGTGCGGCAAGAAGGTGCGCTTCGAGCGCATCCGGGCGCGCACGGGCTTCGCCGCGGTGCCGGCGGTGCGCGAGGATCGCATCGTCGAGATCAAGTCGCCGTTGATCCTGCAGCCCGGCCCGGCGGCCTTGAGCGACGGGCTGGACGCGGTGCGCGCCGCCGTGTGGGCCGCCGCGGGCGCCCGCCCTTAGTCGCAGCTGGCGGCGGCTTCCGCCCTTTCGGAGGTCATGCTAGCCGACACGGCCGGTTCGTGCAGCGGGAGGCCGTTTGGGATGATCGAGGGGTCCGACAGCGTCGAGCTGGGGTCGTGAGCGGACGCGCGGACGCGGTCGCCGCCGCCGGACGCGCCTTCGACGACGGCCGCTACCGCGCCGCCCTCGCCGAGCTCGTGGCCTACCGCACGGAGAGCCAGGGGGCGGGCATGCCCGCCGAGCTCGAGCGCTATCTCGCCGAGGCGATGCGGCCGCGGTTCGAGGCCCTGGGCTTCACCTGCACGGTGCACGACAACCCGAGCGGGCATCCCGGTCGCTTTTTGCTCGCTCGCCGCGACGAGGGCGACGAGCTGGCGACCGTCTTGAGCTACGGCCACGGCGACGTCATCCGCGGCTACGCGGAGCGCTGGGCCGAAGGGCTCTCGCCCTGGCGCCTGGTCGAGCGCGACGGCCGCTGGTACGGCCGCGGCGCCGCCGACAACAAGGGCCAGCACCTCGCCAACCTGATGGCGCTCGAGGCGGTCATGGCCGTGCGCGGTCGGCTCGGCTTCAACGCCGTCTGGCTGATCGAGATGGGCGAGGAGGCGGGCTCGCCCGGCCTCGATGCCTTCTGCGCGGCGCACCGCGCGGAGCTGGCGGCCGATCTGTTGATCGCCTCCGACGGGCCGCGCCTCGCCGCCGAGGCGCCGACGCTGTTCATGGGCTCGCGCGGGGTGATGAACGTCGACCTCGTCTGCGAACTGCGCGACAGCGGCCACCATTCGGGCAACTGGGGCGGGCTCCTCGCCAATCCCGGGGTGATCCTCGCCCACGCCATCGCCGCGATCGTCTCGCGTTTCGGCCAGATCCGGGTCCCCGGCTGGCGCCCACGGGCGATCCCCGCCGACATCGCGCGCGCCGTGCGCGACCTGCCGGTGGGCGCCGGCGCCGGCATGCCGGCGATCGACCCCGACTGGGGCGAGCCCGGCCTGACCCCCGGCTTGAAGGTCTACGCCTGGCCCAGCTTCGAGGTGCTGGCCTTCACCTGCGGCGATCCGGCGAAGCCCGCCAACGCGGTGCCGCCGCGGGCCGAGGCGCGCTGCCATCTGCGCTTCGTGCCGCCGCTTCAGCCCGAGCGGATCGTGCCGATCCTGCGGGCGCATCTCGACGAGCGCGGCTTCGAGATGGTGGCGATCGTGCCCCACGAGGCGATGGCCGCGACCCGGATGTCGCCCGAGCATCCGCTGGTGCGCTGGGCGGCGGCGTCGCTCGAGGCGACGACGGGCAAGCCGGCGGCGCTGCTCCCCAATCTCGGCGGCTCGCTGCCCAACGCCGTCTTCGCCGAGACCTTGGGACTGCCGACGCTCTGGGTCCCGCACTCTTATGCCGGCTGCCGGCAGCACGCCCCCGACGAGCACGTCCTGCCCGGGCTCATGCGCGAGGCGCTCGAGGTGATGGCGGGGCTGTGGTGGGACCTGGGCGAGGGCCTGCCGAGCCGGGGCTGAGCGCCGGCCGGGGACGGGGGGACGACGCGCATGGGGGCAAAGGTCACCGTGGTCCTTCCTCACCGCGGCACGTCGCCGCGCTCCCGCGGCGAACGCCCGTAACGCCGACACGCTCGTCGATGAGGGTCGAGCCCGACGACGCGGGTCATGCGCGCCGTTCCCGGTGAAGCTGTCATGCGCCGCCATCGCGTCCTCCCGCTTCGGCTGCGGCGCGGATGGTCGGGGTGGGCGCGGCCGGCGCGCGTCCCATGCCCGCGCGCCGGCCGCCACCCTCAAAGCTCGACGAGCTCGCCCGCCTTCGGGGTGAGCACGGTCGAGCGTTCCACCAGCGGCTTGAACTGCTCGGGCGTGCCCGAGAGCAGATCGAAGGTGCCCCAGTGCACCGGGATCACGGTGTCGAGCGACAAGAGCTCGTTGACGGCGAGCGCCGCCGTCTCCGGGCCCATGGTGAAGCGGTCGCCGATCGGCACGAAGCCGAGCGTGGGCTGGTGGATGCGCTGGATCAGCGTCATGTCCGAGAACAGGTCGGTATCGCCCAGATGATAGATCGACTTGCCGTCGATCTTGACGATGTAGCCGGCCGGATCGCCCATCGTGATCGGCTGGCCGTCCTTGATGATCGCCGAGCTGTGGAGCGCTTGGACCATCGTGAACTTGGCGCCGCCGAGCTCGACGGTGCCGCCGATGTTCATCGGCTCGAGCTTCTCGATGCCCTGGGCGCCGGCCCACATCGCGATCTCGTACATCGCCACGACGGTCGCATCGAAGCGCTTGGCGAGATCGAGGGTGTCGCCGATGTGGTCCTCGTGGCCGTGGGTGAGGACGATCGCGTCGACCTTGGCGAGGCGATCGGCGTAGCCCGCGGGATAGGTCGGATTGCCGGTGAAGAACGGGTCGATCAGGAGGTCGAGCCCGCTTCCTTTGACGTGCACGGCGCTGTGGCCGAGCCAGGCGACTTGGACCATCGATGTGCTCCCAGCGTTGACGGATCGAAGATCCGGATGACCGAAAGGTGCCAAAGGCGACGCGGGGCGTCGAGTTGGCACAGGCGCTCAGCCGGCGCCCATGAGCCGTTTGGTGAGGATGAAGCCCATCAGCGCCGAGCCGGCGGTGAGCCCGGTGCCCCAGACCACGTCGACGACGGTCACCGTTACCGGCCAGCCCTCGAGGGTGGCGAGGTTGGTGAGGTCGTAGGTGGCGTAGGCGAAGAAGCCGAAGAGCGCGCCCTTCACCAGCGCCGTGCGCCAGGCGTCGGCGGCGAGCGCCGGGGCTACCGCAAAGATGACGATGCCGATCACGTAGACGGCGTAGAACCCGGCCGCGATCTTGAGGTCGACCGGGCTCTTCATCATGTCGCCCAACCGGCTGGCGTAGAAGTCGCGGGCGACGAGCCCGAGCCAGATCGCGTCGACCACAAGAAAGACCACCGCCGTCGTCAGATACGCCACGAGATGGGTCATGCCGGCCCCTCTTCAGCTGCGCCCGCCGCCGCAACCACGGGCCGGCGGGCACGGTTGCGCGCGCTCAGCCGTCGTCGGCGCGGTCGAGTTCGTGGATGAACGCCTCGAAGTCGCGGGCGTTGGCGAAGTCCTTGTAGACGCTCGCGAAGCGGACATAGGCGACCTCGTCGAGCTCCTTCAGGTTGTCGAGGACGAGGTCGCCGAGCGTTTCGGTGCGGATCTCGCTCTCGCCCGAGGTCTCGATGCGGCGGACGATGGCGGTGACGATGCGCTCGATGCGCTCGGGGTCGACGCCGCGCTTGCGCGTGGCGATGGCGATGGAGCGGGCGAGCTTGTCGCGGTCGAACGGCACGCGACGGCCGTCCTTCTTCACCACCGTGATCTCGCGCAGCTGGACCCGCTCGAAGGTGGTGAAGCGGGCGCCGCAGGCGCCGCACTGCCGGCGCCGCCGCACGCCCGTGCCGTCCTCGACCGGACGGCTGTCCTTCACCTGGCTGTCCTCGGCACCGCAGAAGGGGCAACGCATCACGCCTCACGGGCCGGCTCGGCGGGCGCGGCCGGGCGCTCACCGCCGCCGTCCGGCACCATCGCGCGGCGCCGGACGCGGACGATGGTCACCGCTCAGCCGAGATCGGGGTAGATCGGAAAGCGTCGGCACAAGGCCTCGACCTCGGCCTTGACCGCGCGCTCGACCGCGCCGTTGGCCGCCTCGCCGTTGGCGGCGAGGCCGTCGACGACCTCGACGATGAGCCGGCCGACCTCGCGGAACTCGGCCGCGCCGAAGCCGCGGGTGGTGCCCGCCGGCGTGCCGAGGCGAATGCCCGAGGTCACCGCCGGCGGCTGCGGATCGAAGGGCACGGCGTTCTTGTTGCAGGTGATGCCGGCGCGCTCCAGCGCGGCGTCGGCCGCCTTGCCGGTGACACCCTTCGGCCGCAGGTCGACCAGCACCATGTGGTTGTCGGTGCCGCCGGTGGTGAGGTCGAGCCCGCCCTCGAGGAGCGCTGTGGCGAGCGCCTTGGCGTTGTCGACGATCTCCTGGGCGTAGGTCTTGAAGGAGGGATCGAGCGCCTCCTTGAAGGCCACCGCCTTGCCGGCGATGACGTGCATCAGCGGGCCGCCCTGCTGCATGGGAAAGACCGCCGAGTTGAACTTCTTGGCGAGCGCCTCGTCGTCGGTGAGGATGATGCCGCCGCGCGGCCCGCGCAGGGTCTTGTGCGTGGTCGAGGTGACGACGTGGGCGTGCGGAAAGGGCGAGGCGTGCGCGCCGCCGGCGACCAGACCGGAGATGTGCGCGATGTCCGCCATCAGCCACGCGCCGACCTCGTCGGCGATCTCGCGGAAGGCCTTGAAGTCGATCTCGCGCGGATAGGCCGTCAGGCCCGAGACGATCAGCTTGGGCTTGTGCTCGCGGGCGAGGTGGCGGATCTCGTCCATGTCGAGCCGACTGTCGCGCTCGCGCACGCCGTACTGCACGGCGTTGAACCACTTGCCCGAGACGTTGGGCTTGGCGCCGTGGGTGAGGTGGCCGCCATGGGCGAGCGAGAGGCCCATCAAGGTGTCGCCCGGCTGCAAGAGCGCCATGAACACGGCGAGATTGGCGTTGGCGCCGGAGTGCGGCTGGACGTTCGCGAACCCGCAGCCGAACAGCGCGCAGACCCGCTCGATCGCGAGCTTCTCGGCGATGTCCACCTGCTCGCAGCCGCCGTAGTAGCGCCGGCCGGGATAGCCCTCGGCGTATTTGTTGGTGAGCACCGAGCCCTGGGCTGCGAGGACGGCGGGGCTCACGATGTTCTCGCTGGCGATCAGCTCGATCTGGGTCTGCTGGCGGTGCAGCTCACCCTGGATGGCGGCCTGGAGCTCCGGGTCTTGCGACAGGTTCCGCTCGAAGAACGCGTCACCGGCAAGCGGGGTCGCGGTGGGCGTTGCATCCATGCGTCAAACTCCCAGAAGTGAAGCGGAGGTCGTCAGCCGAGCTTGGCGACGCGGCGCTGATGACGACCACCCTCGAACGCGGTGTCGAGAAACGCCATCAAGCAATCGACGGCGACTTGCGCCCCGACGACGCGGGCGCCGAGGGCCAGGAGGTTAGCATCATTGTGCGATCTGGCCAGCCGTGCGGTCGTGACGTCGTGCACCACGGCGCAGCGGACGCCGGCGACGCGGTTGGCGGCGATGGCGATGCCGGTGCCGGTGCCGCAGACGACGACGCCGCGGTCGACCTCGCCGGCGGCGACCCGTTCCGCGCAGGCGCGGCCGAAATCGGGGTAGTCGACGCTCTCGGTGCCGCCGGTGCCGAGGTCGACGACCGCGTGGCCGGCGGCGCGGGCGCGCTCGGCGAGGTCGTCCTTGAGAGCGGCGCCGGCGTGATCGGCGGCGAAGGCGAGGCGCATGGCGAGGTCCGTGCGGTGGCCGGGACGGTGGGTTTACCACGCCCGCCCGCCGCCTCGCCAGCCGCCCCGGCTCGCGGCCCCCCGCGCCGGGCTCAAGCTCGGGGCGTCGGCCGCGCGGGCTTGGCGCGCCGGTGGCGACGCAACAGGCCGAGCCCACCCGCGCTCGCCGCCACCACGGCGACCAGCGCGGCCAAGACGCACGCCGCGTCGAGCGCCGGGTCGCCCGCCGGGGCCGACGGGCGCTGGGTCCAAAGCATGATCGCCATGCCGCCGCTGGTCGCGGCGATCAGGGCCGCGATCGCCCCTTCGCCGTCGCCCTGGGGTGCCGTCCACGGCCTCATCGTCGCGTCTCCGTTGCCATCGCGCCGCCCCAATCTGCGGCCGCGGTCTCAACCGAGGGTTAACGTCGGCCGGCTAGCTGCGAAAGTGCTTGGAGAGCGTGAGGCCTTGCCGCGCGTAGTGCGAGCCGAGCTCGCCGCCGTAGAGCTTGGCGGGCGGCGCCGCCATCCGCTCGTAGCGCAGATGACCCACGAGCTGGCCGTCGTCGAGCAGGAACGGCACCTCGTGGCTGCGCACCTCGAGCACCGCACGGGTGCCGCCGCGCCAGCCGAAGCCGGGATCGAAGAAGCCGGCGTAGTGCACCCGGAACTCGCCCACCAGCGTGTCGTAGGCGACCATCTCGGCCGCGCAGCCGGGCGGCACCACCACCCGCTCCTTCGACGCCAGGATGTAGAAGTCGTCGGGATCGAGGACGAGCCCCGCCGCCGGGCGCGGGCCGATCTCCTCCCAAAAGGCGCGCGGATCGAGCGCCCGGGCGTGGTCGACGTCGATCAGCCCGGCGTGCTTGCGCGCCCGGTAGGCGATGGGACCGCCCGCGGGTGCCAGGGTGTCGACGTGCAGCGCCACCGCACCGTCGCGCAAGGGGGCGTTGGGGTGGACGAGCGCGGTCGCGGCGTGGACCGCCGCCAGCGCGTCGCCGGTGAAGGCGGGCTCGCCCGCGCGCAGCCTGAGCTGGACCAGCCGCGAGCCGCGGCGCACCAGCACCGAGAACGTCCGCGGCGCCACCTCCGCCCAGAGCCGGCCGCGATAGCCCTGCGGGATGCGGTCGAACTCGTGGGCGCGGTCGGCGATGACGCGGGCGAAGACGTCGAGCCGGCCGGTCGAGCTCTTCGGATTGGCGCTCGCGGCGACGCGCGCGGGCAGGGCCAGGGCTTCCTCGAGCTCGACCAGATAGACGCAGCCGCGCTCCAAGACCGCCGTCTGCTCGAGGTCGAGGCGGTGCATGGCGTGCTGGTCGAGCACCTCGCCCACCGTGCGGCCGCGGCCCGGCAGGAAGCTGAAGGGCAGCCGGTAGGCGAAGCGGCCGAGCCGCAGATCGAGGCTCGCCGGCTGGATCTGGCCGGCGGCCGGCTCGGGCCCATCGATCCAGCCCCGCTCGAAGGCGGCGGCGAGCGCACGGTCGGGGAGGATGCCGGCGAGGTCCGGCTGGTCGAGATCGAAGACGGCCACGGTCATGGCGCCTCTTAGCCCGGAACGCGGCGCGCGCAAACCGGGCGGCGTCGGGGTCGGCCGCGGGCCACGTCCCGTCGTGCGCGAGGCGCGGCGACCCGCCGCCCGCGCCCCGTGCACGCCACCGCTGCCGCGTCCACGCCCAGGGCCGGCACATCGACGCCGCGACGATCACCGCAACCGACATCGTGGTCGCGCGCCGGTGCGGCGGGCGAGGTGCGGCGGCATCGACGGAGGTCCGGCTCGCCCCGCCGCGGCGGCCGGGATAGACTGCGTCGGCGCGTCGCGCATCGCTGAACGGCCGTGGCGATCTCGCCTCGGGTGTTGCCGAACGAAGCCAGATCCGCGTTTTGGTACGGCAGATCAAGGTGTTGCGAGCGCATGGGACGGCGTTCGAGCGGCGCCGGGCCGGCACCTCGCGGCGCGTCAGACGAGATCGAGGGCCATCGATCGCGGCGATGTGGAGCTCGAGCTCGAGATCGGCGGCGCGAGCTGTCCCGGCGGCGTTTCGCCCTGCGGCGGCGCCGGCGAGCAGCGCCGGGTGCGGCCGCCGCGGGTGCCCGGCGTCGGCTTCGCGGGCACGGCCGAGCTCGGCCGCCTCAGGCGTGACGTCGCCGCCGGCCGAGGTCGAGGCGGCGCTTTGCGGCCTTTTCGGCCTCGGCCAGCGCGAACACCATGACGGCCGCGGCGAGGATCGGGGTGAGGTCCGTGGCCGCGAACCCGGTCGTCGCGAACAGGTGCTGCATCGGCGGCGTGGTCGTGAAGGCGAGCTGCGCGAGCACGACGACGCCGACGCCGATCCACACCGCGCGGGTGGCCCTGAGCCCGGCGAGGTTCACCGCCGAGGCGTGGGCGAAGCGGGCGCTGAAGAGATAGGCGATCTGCATCGCGACGATGGCGTTGACGACCATCGTGCGCGCCGTGTCGACCGAGTGCCCCTGATCCAGCGCCCAGAAAAAGGTGCCGAAGGCGCCGGCGACGAAGAGCGCCGAGACGAAGCCCACCCGCCACAGCAACAGCACCGAGAGCAGGGGCTCGTCGCTCGGCCGCGGCGGGCGCCGCATGGTCCGCGGCTCGGTCGGCTCGAAGGCGAGGGTGAGGCCGAGGCCGACGGCGGTGATCATGTTGACCCAGAGGATCTGCACCGCGGTGATCGGCAGCGCCAGGCCGGCGGCGATGGCGGCCACGATCGCGAAGGCCTGGCCGCCGTTGGTCGGCAGGGTCCAGCCGATGAACTTCTTGAGGTTGTCGTAGACCGTGCGGCCCTCGCGGACGGCGGCGACGATGGTGGCGAAATGGTCGTCGGCGAGGACCATCTCCGCCGCCTCCTTGGTCGCCTCGCTACCCTTCTTGCCCATCGCCACGCCGACGTCGGCGCGCTTGAGCGCCGGCGCGTCGTTGACGCCGTCGCCGGTCATGGCGACGACGCCGCCGCGGGCCTGCAGGGCGCGCACGAGCCGGAGCTTGTGCTCCGGCGAGGTGCGGGCGAACACGCTCGTGTGGTGGACGCGCGCGGGCAGCTCGTCGTCGTCGATGCGGTCGAGGTCGGGGCCGGTGAGCGCCTGCTCGGGCTGCGGCAGGCCGAGCTCGCGGGCGATGGCCTCGGCCGTCACCGCATGGTCGCCGGTGATCATCTTGACGTCGATGCCGGCGCGGCGGCAGGCGGCCACGGCCTCGCGCGCCTCCTCCCGCGGCGGGTCGATCAGCCCGACGAGGCCCAGGAACTCGAGATCGCCGTCGACGTCGCGGGCGGCGAGGCTGTGGTGGTCGCGCGCCGCCGGCTTCTGCGCGATCGCCAACAGGCGCTTGCCCGAGGCGGCGAGCTCGTGGGCCTTGTGGTGCCAGTGGTGCTCCGCCAGGGGCTCCGAGCCGTGCGGTCCCGCCTGGGTCCGGCACATCGGCAGGATGCGCTCGGGCGCGCCCTTGGCGACGATGCGGCGCTCGCCGCCCGGGCCCTCGTGCAGCGTCGCCATGTAGCGGTGCTGGCTGTCGAAGGGGACGGCGTCGAGCCGGCGATGGGCCGCCCGCTCCGCGCGCGCGTCGAAGCCGGCCTTCACCGCCGCCACCACCAGCGCCGCCTCGGTCGGATCGCCCTCGGCGCGCCAGTCGTCGTCCGTGCGCACGAGCTCGGCGTCGTTGCAGAGGAGCCCGCCGCGCAGCAGTTGCTCCGAGGCGGGCAGCGCGCGCGGATCGACCCGCGCGCCGTCGCGCCGGAACGCGCCTTCGGGGCGGTAGCCCGCGCCCTCGATCGCGAGCTCGTGGTCGGCCAAGGCGATCACGGCCGCGGTCATCTCGTTCTTGGTGAGCGTGCCGGTCTTGTCGGAGCCGATGACCGACACCGAGCCCAGCGTCTCCACCGCCGGCAGCCGGCGGATGATGGCGTTCTTGGCGGCGAGGCGCTCGGTGCCGATCGCCAGGGTGATGGTCATGACCGCCGGCAGGCCCTCGGGGATGGCGGCGACGGCGAGCCCCACCACCGCCATGAAGGCCTCGCCGAAGGGATACCCGCGCAGGCCCACCGCCACCGCGAAGACGGCGGCGGCGAGGCCGAGGATGATCAGCGTCAGCCGCCGGCCGAAGGCGTCCATTTGGCGCAGGAGCGGCGTCTTCAGCGTCTCGACGCCACCCAGAAGCGCGCTGATGCGGCCGAGCTCGGTGTCCGCGCCGGTAGCGGCGACCACGCCGCGGGCCGTGCCCGCCACCACCAGCGTGCCCGAGAACGCCATGGACGTGCGGTCGCCGAGGGCGGCCGACGCCGGCACCGGCGCCGTCTGCTTGTCGGCGGCGACCGATTCGCCGGTGAGGATGGCCTCGTCGACCTTGAGCTCGCGCGCCTCGACGAGGCGAAGGTCCGCCGGCACCCGCTCGCCCGCCTCCAGGAGCACGACGTCGCCGGGCACCAGCGTGGCGGCCGCCACCGTCCGCCGCCGTCCGCCGCGCAGCACCCGCGCCTCCGGCTCCAGCATCTGCGACAGCGCGGCGAGCGCGCTCTCCGCCCGGCCCTCCTGGACGAAGCCGATGGCGGCGTTGACGAGCACCACGGCGAGGATGACCAGGGCGTCGAGCTCGTGGCCGATCGCGGCGGCGAGCACGGCCGCCGCCAGCAGGGCGTAAATCAAGACGTTCTTGAACTGCCGCGCGAAGCGGGCGAGCGGCCCGCCGCGGCGCGGCGCCGGCAGGCGGTTGGCGCCGTGCACGGCGAGCCGGCGGGCGGCTTCGTCGTCGTCCAGGCCGTCGGCGCCCGTCTCCAGCCCGGCGACCACGTCCGCCGCCGGGCGGGCCCAGGCCGGCGGCGCGTCGGCGTCTAAAGCCGTTGCGGCTTCGTCCATCCTGCGCTCTCCTCGCTGTCCGGTGGAGCATGGGCGCGGCGATGCGGCGACGCATTGCGGCGGGTCAAGCGCTCTCGCGACGGCCCCGATCGGCGATCGACGTCGCACAGCCGGGCGCGCGGCCTGGCGGCCTCAGGGCGCGGCGCCGAGGCGCGGCGGCCTCGGGCAGGCCGGCATGGGCGAGAATGCCGAAACCGGGAGCGGCGGCGCGCACCGGCCGGACGCGTCATCGCCTCCAAGGCGAGCGCAGCGAGCGGCGCCCGCGGCTGCACGGATCGCCGACCGCCGCCGCGACCGTCGACCCACCACGGATGACGGTCCGAAGAACCCGAAAGCGGGCTTGGCGGTGGCGCGAGGGCCGGCCCGCTTGGTCGAGCGGCCGGCCGGCCTTTGCCTCCGGTCCGGTCCCGGCGCGCTGCGTGCTGGCGAGGGTGCGCGATGAACGACACCGAAGCGCTTTTCCCCGGGTTCGATGCGGACGCGGACGACGCCGCGCCGAGCCGTGTCGGCGCCATCGTCGCCCGGCCGGCGGGCTCGAGCCGATCGATCCGCGCTTCGATCCGTTGCCGACGGCGACCGGCGCGGCCTTCGTGCTGATCCAGCACCTTTCGCCCGAGTTCAAGAGTTCGATCGACCCACGGCTCGCGCGCGGCACCGCGATGGCGATGTGCGCGTCGCGGATCGTATGCGGATTTGCTGCGATCGGGCCGATCTGACCGCGGCCGGCGAGGACGACGTCGGCGCGGTGGTCAACCCGACGCGGCGCCTGGCGTCGGCGCTCAGGCACCGCTTCGGCCCCGGCCGGGGCACGAGCTTGCGGGCGATCCCGCCGGTGCGGGCGCCGGCGGGCTCAGCCTGAAGCGGAGGCGGGCGATGCCAGGGCTGCGCGCAGCTCGATGGCGAAGGCGTCGACGGCGGCCCAATCGGTGTAGTCGACGACCGTCGTCGGATCCGTCGGCCCGCCGGTGAGCGCCATGATCAGCCGAATCATCTGGCGGTCGAGCCAGCGGTAGCGCGGGTAGTCGAGCTTGCCGGCGAAGACCGCCTGGTGCGCCGGCTCGAGGCCGTGCCGGGCGGTCAGCTTCTTGAGATAGGGGTTGGTCGCGGGCGTGCTCTTCTCGGGCTTGCGGGCGGTGAGGTTCACCGAGACGAGGGCGAGCGGCGGCGGCGCGGCGAGGCCCTTGTGGGCGGCGAGGAACCGCTCGGCGGCCGGCAGGTGCTTGCCGTAGCGGACCGCCGCGACCAGCACCGCGAACGGGGCGGTGCGCAAGCGATCGGCCGGCTCGGGGCCGCCGGCGAGGTCGTGGGTTTCGGCGTCGCCGATGCCGGCGGCCAAGCGCGCGGCGATGGCGGCGGCGTGGCCGTCCCGGCTCGCGAAGGCGACGAGGCCGGGCGCGCTCACGGCCGGGTGACCTTGGCGGCGACGTCGGGACGGGCGCGCTCCTCGGCCGCGGCCGTGGCGGTGCCGAGATAAACGAAGCCGGCGAGCCGCTCGCCGCCCTTGAGGCCCAGCGCGGCGAGCACCCGATGGTCGTAGGCGTACCACTCGGAGAGCCACTGCCCGGCGAAGCCCATGGCGTTGGCCGCCAGCAGCAGCTGGTGGCAGACCGCGCCGGCGCTCAGCACCTGCTCCCACTCCGGCACCTTGGGGTTCAACACCGGCGCCGCCACCACGGCGACCACCGTGGGCGCGCGCAGAAAGCGACCGCGCTCGGCCTCGATCGACGGCGGCTGGGCGTCGGGCTGGCGTGCCAAAAAGGCCGCGGCGACGGTCTCGCCCAGCCGGGCGCGGGCCTCGCCCTCGAGCACCACGAAGCGCCAAGGCGCGAGCTTGCCGTGGTCCGGCACCCGCACCGCCAGCGCCAACAGGCGCTCGAGCTCGGCCGCGCTCGGCCCGGGCGCGCCCAGGCTCCGCACCGGCAAGGAGCGCCGCCGCGCGAGAAAGCGCAGCACCTCGGCCGAGGCGGGGGCCGCAGCGACGCGCTCGCCCTCGGCGGGCGTGGCGGTGGCGTCCAGCGGTGGGCGCGGCGGTGCCGGCGGGTCGGCGTCCATGACATGTCTCCCGTTGCTCTCGGTCGTATCGAACCGACATGATCGATGTTCAAGGGGGTGTGGCGGCACGTACCCCGCGGGCGTCGCGTTGACACCCGCGGGCCCGACACCTAGCACCCGAGCAGAAGCGAGGAGCAGCCGATGTCGTCGGGCTTCAAGGGCTTTCTCGGAGCGTGGTTGTTGTGGGTGATCGCGATCGTCTTGGCCAACGCGTCGGTCTGGTCGCTGATGGTCGACTGGCTGCGCGGGTGAGGGCGTGCCGCCGATGACCGCCGAGCGCGATCGCCCGACGGGCCCGCCTCCGGCGGACCTCTTGGGCACGCCGCCCAAGGGCGGGCGCATCTGGGGGCTGCGGGCGCTGCCGGTGGTCTTCGTCTTTCCGACGCTGGCCGCGCTGGTGAGCGGCGCCGGCATCAAGCTGCTCGCGCTCTTGGGCGGCACCGGCCTGTTGGTGCTCGCGGCTGCGTTGATCCGGCGCGGGCTGGATGCCACCGCCGACTACGAGGAGCGGCGCTTCGCCAAGCCGCCGCCGCCCTTTCGGCTCGCCGGCGCGGTCGCGATCGGGCTCGCCTTCTTTCTGATCGCCGCGCTCGCCACCGCCTACGGCACGTTCATGAGCTTCGTCGTGGCGGGTCTCGGGGTCGCCGCCAGCCTCGTCTCCTACGGCGTCGACCCGCGCACGCCCAAGGAGCTGGCGCCGGCGGAGGCGGCGCGCACCGGCGTGAGGACCGAGCACGTGGTCGCAGCGGTGAACGAGGCCAAGGCCAAGATCGCGGACATCCGCCACCACGGCGCCCGCCTCGCCAACCGCGAGCTGCGCGCGCGGCTCGAGCGCATCTGCACCGCCGGCCTCGCGGTGGTCGACGAGATCGAGCGCGATCCCAAGGACCTGCCGCGGGCGCGGCGCTTTTTGAACGTCTATCTCGACGGCACCCGCGACGTCGTGCGCGACTACGCCAAACGCGAGCACGATTTTGCCGAGACCGAACTCGCCCACAACTTCCAGAACGTGCTCGCCACCATCGAGCGCGTCTTCGACGAGCAGCTGCAGCACCTGCGCAAGGACGAGGCCTTCGACCTCGAGGTGGCGATCGACGTCCTGCACACCCAGCTGACCAAGGAGGGGGTCGGCTGAACGACCCCGCGGAGGAGGCCATGACCCCGTCCACCGAGCCGAGCGACCCGTCCGGGGACCCGCCCGCCGCCGGCGAGGTCGAGGCCAAGCTCGCGGTGCTCTCCAAGGAGGTCACCCGCGATCTCGACGTCGAGCCCGGCCGCGCGCGTGAGATCGCCGATCTCGTCCGCGAGCTCGATCTCTGCGACAGCAACGCCGTCCTCTTCTTCGGCTCCAAGGCGCAAGCGCAGCTCACCGAGCTCTCCGAGCAGATGCTCGAGAACGTCCGCACCAAGGAGGCCGGCCCGGCCGGCGATCTGTTGAGCCAGATGGTGGGCAAGCTCAAGGAGCTGGACGTCACCGGCGTCGATCCGACCGCCAAGACCGGCTTCATCGGCCGCCTCTTCGGCCGCAAGAGCCAGGTCGAGCGCTATGTCGAGCGCTACGACACGGTCAAGGACCAGATCGAGGACACGGCGATCGCGCTGGAAAAGCACAAGACCCGGCTGCTCACCGACATCACCCGGCTCGACAAGCTCTACGACGCCAACCTGAACTACTTCCACACCCTCGAGCTCTACATCGCCGCCGGACGCGCCAAGCTGAAGGAGCTCGACGAGGAGACGATCCCCGCCCAGGCGCAGGCGGCGGCGAGCGCCGAGGACGTCATCGCCGCGCAGAAGCTGCGCGATCTGCGCAGCGTCCGCGACGACCTGGAGCGCCGGGTGCACGATCTTTCGCTCACCCGCCAGGTCACCATGCAGAGCCTGCCGAGCGTGCGGCTCGTGCAGGAGAACGACAAGGCGCTGGTCACCAAGATCAACTCGGTGCTCGCCAACACCGTGCCCTTGTGGAAGCAGCAGCTCGCCCAGGCGGTGACGATCTACCGCTCGGGCGAGGCGGCCAAGGCGGTGAAGGAGGCGACCGACTTCACCAACGAGCTCCTGCGCTCGAACGCCGAGCGGCTGCGCACCGCCAACCGCGAGGTCCGCACCCAGGTCGAGCGCGGGGTGCTCGACGTCGAGACCGTCAAGGCCGCCAACGACGAGCTCATCGCCACCATCAACGAGAGCCTCGAGATCGCCGACGAGGGCAAGCGCAAGCGCCAAGAGGCCGAGCAGGCGCTCGGCCACATGGAGGAGGCGCTCAAGAAGACGCTCCAGGCCGCCTCGGCGCGCCTCACCCACAGCCGCGGCGACGCCGCCGGCTGAGGCCAAAGGCCCTCTCGGTCGGCGCCGCCGCCTTCGCTACGGTCCCGCATCGTCGACCGGCCGAGGTAGACGGCATGTTCGAGGAGTTGGGAGCGCTGGTCCGGCGTGAGCAGGCGTGGCTCACCGAGCGGATCACGGCGCTCGCGCGCCGCCACGGCTTCGCCCTCGAGGGGCCGGAGCTGCTCGCCGGTTGGGAGGCCTCGGTCTGCGGTTTTCTCGAGCCGATCGACCGGGCGGTGGCGGAGCCGGCGCTGTTGTCGCGCCTCGACGCCGACACCGACTATGCCGACCACCCGCTCACCGCCTACGGCATCGCCGCCGCCCGCAGCCATCGCGGCCGCGGTGTCTCGCTCACCGCCTTCTTGGCCCTCATGAAGTACTACCGCCGCGCCCATGTCGCGCTCCTGGAGCGCGCCGGCATCACGGGCGACAAGCGCGAGGCCTTTCACGATTTCCTCGACGGGGTGTTCGATCTCGTCGAGATCGGCGTCGTCACCGAATGGTCGTCGCGCGACCACGACGCTCGGCTCGACGAGCTGCGCCGCGCCAACCGCGCCGCCGTCGCCGAGCGGCTCAAATACCTCACGGTCTTCGAGAGCGTGGCGAGCCCCATCGTCATGCTCGATGGCGAGGACCGCATCGAGAACGCCAACTGGGCGGCGATGCGCACCTTCGCCAGCGCCCCGACGGTCGACGCCGAAAGCCCCGGCGGCGGCTATTACGGCGGGCGGCTGCCGCGGCTTCTGGCCGACCGCGTCGGCGAGCTCCTGGCGGCGGCGGCCGAGGGCCGCCCGGCGGCCCTCGACACGGTGCGCGGCGAGCGGCATTTCCGCGTCACCGCCCGACCGCTGCTGGCCGTGACCGGCGAGCGGCCGGGCCGCGTGGTGCTGCTGGCGGACGTCACGGACTACGTCAGCGAGCTCGCCGAGGCGCGGCTCGTGAACCGCGCCAAGTCCGCCTTCATCGCCACGATGAGCCACGAGATCCGCACGCCCTTGACCGGCATCCTCGGGGCGGCGGAGCTGATGGCGCTGGAGGAGGCGCGCCACCGTGGCGACGAAGGCGCCACGCTCACCGCCATCCGCGCCTCCGCGCGCGTGCTCTTGAACTTGGTCGACGACGTGCTCGACCACGCCCGGCTCGAGGCCGGCACGATCCCGCAGCGGCCGGTGCGGGTCCACCTCGAGGGCCTGCTCGATGCGGCGGTGGCGACGATCGCGCCGCGGGCGCGCAGCAAGGGCCTGGCGCTCGCCACGGCCATCGATGCGACGGTCGATCGCACGGTCGAAGTCGACGCCGCCAAGCTCCAGCGGATCGTCGTCAACCTGCTCGACAACGCGGTGAAGTTCACCGAGCGCGGCGAGGTGCGGCTCGAGGCCGGCTGCGACAGCGAGGAACTGAGCGTCGCGGTGGTCGACACGGGCCGCGGGTTCGACGCCCCGCGGCTCGACCGGCTGTTCGAGCCCTACGTCCAGGACCCCGCGCGCGGCGACGACACCCTCGCGGGCACCGGGCTCGGGCTCGCCATCTGCCGCCGTCTCGCCGACGTCCTGGGCGGCACGCTGGCGGCCACGAGCGCGCCCGCAGCCGGCACACGGTTCGTCCTCCGCGTCCCGGTCGCCAGCGTGGCCGCCGCGCCGGACCCGCCCCGCGCCGGCGCGGCGGACGGCGCCGGCGCGCAGGTGCTCGTGGTCGAGGACGACGAGGTCAATCGCATGGTGACGGCGGGGCTGCTCGCCCATGCCGGCTTCGCGGTGACGGCGGTCGCGACCGCCGCGGAGGCGGCGCCGAGAGCAGCGCGCCGGGATTCGTCCACGCCCACGC
>JBKHCM010000112.1:0-10926 GCA_046541805.1 Alphaproteobacteria bacterium | reverse complement strand
GACGTCGTGGCCCGCATCGTCACCGCCGCCGCGAGCCGCGCGCTTCCCGCCGGCACCGTCGTCGGCCCGGCGGACCCCGCCCGTGCCGCGGCCCGCGCGGGGGCGGCCGTTCGCCTCGACATGCGCGACGGCCTCGCCCGCTCGCTGTTCGGGCCGTTGCCGCTCGGCTGAGGTCGCGGCCTAGCCGCCCTTGCGCACCACCAAGGCGATCAGCTCGCCCTCGCGGCGCTGATCGAGCAGCGTGTGCGCCGCGGCGACGCAGAACTCGGCGACGTCGTCGGGGGTCTGCGGGTCGGTCGCCAACAGGCGCACGACCTCGCCCGCCTCGAGCACCATCAGCGCCTGGCGCAGCTTCACCAGCGGCATCGGGCAGGCGAGGCCGCGGGCGTCGATCACCGCCTTCACCGTCACCGCCAGCTCGCCCATCGCGCACTCCCGCCACCGCTCCTGCGCCGCAGGTGGCAAGCGGGCGGGCTCGGGGTCAAGCCCCGCGCGAGCGCCCGCCCTTCGCCCCGCCCCTCGCCGCCGCGGCGCGGCGAGCTTGCCGCCCGGGCACCGGTGTTTTCGCGCGCGGGTTCGGGCGATGGCGGACGTCGTGCGCAGGACCGCCACCGCGAGAACACGGTCGTCTTTAAGGTCGCGGTGGGCGGTCCGAGCACCCTGACGCCGAGGGCTTCGAGGTCCGCGCCCCGGACGATCGCGCGGGCGACAAGCGCGGGGTTCTCGGCATCCCGGCGAAGACGGCGCGCGAGCGCAGGGGCGGCTCGCCCGCGACGACGGGCTCGGGCGAGCTCGACCTGGCGCGGCCGGGCGGCACCCTTCCGCCGCTGCTCAGACGCCTCAATCGCGGCGCGCGGCGGGGAGCTCGACCCGGGCGCGCAGGCCGCCCAGCGCGGCGGTGTCGAGGCTGAGCGCGCCGCCGTAGAGCTCGGCGAGATCGCTGACGATGGCGAGGCCGAGCCCCGTGCCGGGTCCCTTCTCGTCGAGCCGCTCGCCGCGCCGGGTGGCGCGGCCGCGGGCGTCGGCGTCGAGCCCCGGCCCGTCATCCTCGACGACGAGCACGAGCCGGTCGTCGCGGCCCATGGCGGCCACCCGTACCCGCGCGGCGGCGTGGCGGCACGCGTTCTCGAGGAGATTGCCGACGATCTCCTCGACGTCCTGGCGCTCGCCGCGGAAGTCGGGCGCGCCCGCCGCGGCGACGTCGATCGCGAGTTCGCGCTCGGCGAAGAGCCGTCGCACGCCGTCGACGACGGCGCCGATCACGGCCGCGGTGTCGGCGCGGGCGAGGCCGTGACCCCCCGGCCCGGCCGTGGCCCGACTGAGATGATGATCGACGATGCCGGCGATGCGGTCGGTGGCGGCGACCAGCTCGTCGCCACCGTCGATCTCGCGGGCGAGCTGGCGCAGGCGCGACAGTTCCGTCTTGAGGGCGTGGGCGAGGTTGCCGGCGCTCTTGCGGGCCCAGGCGGTGAGCGCGCGGTCGCGCTCGAGGACGCCGTTGATCGCCTCGGCGACCGGGCGGATGTCGGCGGGATAGGCCTCGGGCACCGCCTCGAGCCGGCCCCGCTCCACCTCGGCCAGATCGGCGCGGAGCCGGCGCAACGGCGCGAGGCCGAAGCGGACCTGCAGCGCGACGCCGGCGATGAGCACCAAGCCCAAGAGCATGGCGGCGACGATCAAGAGACCGGTGAAGCTGCGGACCTCGCGGTCGATGTCGCGGCGGTCGAGGGCGACGGTGAGCGTGACCGGCGCGCCGGCGAGCGGCCTGAGGCGCACCGTCGCCGCGCGCAACGGCACGCCGTCGGGGCCGTTCCCCTCGCTGGCGGCGACGCCGCCGACGGCGCCGGGACGCGGCGCGGGGTAGCGCTCGAGCGCCGCTGCGGCCGCCGAGGTCCGCCGGCGCTCGCCCACCTCGAGGATCCAGTACCAGCCGGCGTCGGGGTCGGCGAAATTCGGGTGCGCGCGGGTCATCCGGAGGTCGCCGTCGGCGCGCACGACCTCGCTCGCGAGGCCGGCGGCGAGGGCCTCGAGCTTGGCGTCGAAGCGGGCGACGACGGCCTCGCGGAAGACCAGCAAGAGGGCCATCCCGCCGAGCCCCCACGCCAGGATCAGCCAGACGACGGCGGCGGCGACGAGCCGACGCTCGAGGTTCCAGGCGCTCATCCGCGCGGCGGGTTCAGCCGGTAGCCCTGACCGCGCACGGTCTGGATGACGTTGCAGCTCAGCTTGCGGCGGATGCGGCTGATGAGGACGTCGATGACGTTGGAATCGCGCTCGCTGTGGCGATCGTAGACGTGGCTCGCCAGGGTCTGGCGGCTGATGATGCGGCCCGGGTGGTGCATCAGATAGGTGAAGATGCGGAACTCCTGGGGCGTCAGGTCGACCGGCACGCCGTTGTCCAGGACGCGGCCCTCGGAGGTGTAGAGCTTGATCGGCCCGCAGCTGAGCACCGGCGAGGACTGGCCGGCCGAGCGCCGGATCAGCGCCCTCAGGCGCAGCACCACCTCGTCCATCTCGAAGGGCTTGGTGACGAAGTCGTCGGCGCCGGCGTTGAAGCCGGCGAGCTTGTCCGACCAGCGCGAGCGGGCGGTGAGGATCAAGACGGGGGTGTGGCAACCCTCATCGCGCCAGCGGTGCAGCACCGACATGCCGTCGATCTGCGGCAGGCCGAGGTCGAGGACGATGGCGTCATAGGGCTCGGCGAGGCCGTATTTGAGCGCCTCCATGCCGTCCTCGGCGTGGTCGACGGCGAAGCCGGAGCCTTCGAGCGTGCGCACGAGGGCGCGGCGGAGATCGGGTTGGTCTTCGCAAACCAGGATGCGCATGGCCTTGCTTCCGTCACGGGATCAGGCGTTCAGACGCGTGGCTCCTCGTCCGTGTCGGCGGCGGATGCGCGCTCGGGGCGCCACTGCCAGGGCTCCTGGCCGCCGCGCCAAGCGGCGCGGGCGATCAGATGGGAACCGATCGGGGCAGTGAGGAGAACAAACGCGAACACCGCGAGCGCCTTGCTGACGCTGCCGGCATCCGTGTCCGTGAAGAAGAGCGCGAGCGTGATCAGCAGCACGCCGAGGGTGCCGGCCTTGGTCGAGGCGTGCATGCGGATGTAGACGTCGGGCATGCGCAGCACGCCGAGCGCGGCGATGAAGGCGAGCGCGGCGCCGAGCACCAGCGACGCCGCGCCCAGAACCTCCAGCAACGGGCTCATCGCCGCTCTCCCGGGCGGTCCTGCGGCGTGAGATCGACGAAGCGCGCGAAGGCGATGGTGGCGAGAAAGCCCACGAGGGCCAGGGCGAGCGCGGCGTCGAGATAGGCGCCGACCCCCGTCGCCAGCGCGAACAGCGCCAAAAAGGCGACGACCAGCATCGTCAACAGATCGAGCGCCACCACCCGGTCGGGCAGCGTCGGCCCCAAGATCAACCGCACCGCGGCGAGGACGAAGGCGCCGATCAAGAACAGCGCCGCGAGGTTGATCGCCGGGGCCATCACGCCGGTGAGTTCGGTTTCGATGATCATCGAAGCGCCTCCATGACGCGCCGCTCCATGCCGCGTTTGAGGTCGTGGACGACCTCGTCCGGGTCCTCGGCGAACATGGCGTGAATGACGAGATGACTTCGGTCCTCGGCGACGTCGACGGTGAGCGTCCCCGGCGTCAGCGAGATGAGATTGGCGGTGAGCATGATCTGGGTCTCGTCGGTGCAGGCGAGCGGCATGCGCACCATCCGCGGCCGCGAATGGACCGCCGGCGTGACCACGTCCCAGACCACGGCGATGCTCGAGCGGAAGAGGTCGTAGAGGAAGAAGACCATCAGGCCGATCGCGCCGAAGGTGCGGCGGAAATAGGGGCTGTGGCCGAAGAGCGGCCGGGTGACCCACAACGCCAAGAAGCCGCCGCCGAAGCCGAGCGCCAGGTTCAAGGCCTCGAAGCCACCGGCGACGGCGGCCCAGCCGACGGCGATGAGGAGATTGAGGGCGAACAGGCTCATGGCCGGGCTCCGAGCACGGCGGTGAGATAGGCTTCAGGGTCGAGGAGCTGCTCGGCGGCGATGACCGAGACGCCGTAGAAGGGCGCGGCGACCAGCCCGATCAGCAAGGTGATCGCCGCGAGGCCGATGATCGGCGAGAGCAGCGCCCAGCTCTCGCCGCGGTCGAGCTGCCGCGCCGGCACCAGGGCCGGCTCGGGATGCGGCTTCCAGAACGCCTCGAGCCAGATCTTCGACATCGAGTAGAGCGTCAACAGGCCCACCACCAGCGCCGTGGCGGCGAGGATGTAGTGCTCGGCCTCGAGGCTCGCCTTGATGACGACGAGCTTGGCCCAAAAGCCCGACAGCGGCGGGACGCCGGCGAGCGACAGCGCCGGGATCAAGAACAACACGCCCAGCCACGGCGCCGCGGCCCACAGGCCTCCGATGCGGGCGAGGTCCTCCGAGCCCGTCAACCGCTTCACGACGCCGCCGACGAGGAACAGGTTCGCCTTCACCACGATGTGGTGGATGATGTAGAAAATGGCGCCGACGATCGCCAACGGCGTGTACAGCGCTAGTCCCAGCACCATATAGCCGATCTGGCTGACGATGTGGAAAGAGAGAATGCGGCGGATCTCGTTCTGCGCGGCGGCGCCGAGGACGCCCGTCAACATGGTGAGCCCGGCCGTCACCAGGAGCAGTTCCTGGATCATCGGCATGCCGGCGTCGTAGATCAGGGTGAAGACGCGGATGAGCGCGTAGACGCCGACCTTGGTCAACAGCGCCGAGAACACCGCCGACACCGTCACCGACGGGGTGTGGTAGGAGGCGGGCAGCCAGAAGAAGAGCGGAAACAGCGCCGATTTGACCGCGAAGGCGAAGAGCATCAGCGCCGCGGTCGTGAAAACCACCGTCTGGTTGTCGAGGGCGCGGACCGCGCCGTGGAGGTCGGCCATGTTGAGGGTGCCGGTGGCGCCGTAGAGCAGGCCGACGCCGGCGAGGAAGGCGAGCGTCGAGACGAGGTTGAGGGTGACGTATTTGACGCCGCCGTCGAGCTGGTCGCGCCTGCCGCCGAGCGTCAAGAGCCCGAAGGAGGCGATCAGCATGACCTCGAACCAGACGTAGAGGTTGAAGAGGTCACCGGTCAGAAAGGCGCCGGTGACGCCGAGCAGCAGGGCGTGCAGCAGCGTGTGGTGGCCGACACCCTCCTCCGCCGGGTCGACCTCGCCGAGGCCGTAGACCGCGACCGCGAGGGCGATGACGCCGGTGATCACGACCATGGCCGCGCTCAACAGGTCGGCCACGAGCGTGATGCCGAAGGGGGCGGGCCAGCCGCCCATGGTGGCGGCGATCGGGCCGCCCTGCACCACCTCGGCGCCGAGCACGAGGCTCACGGCCAACAGCGTCGCCGCGCCCGCGACGCTGAGGCCGCGCTGCAGCTCCGGCTTGCCGCGGGCGAGGAAGCTCAAGACCGCCGTGCCCAGCGGCACGAGGAGGCAGAGGCTCAACAGCACCATCAGCGCCGGCCCCCGGGCTCGGTCTCGCCCTCGCCCGCGGGCTCGGCGACGCGCATGCCATCGGCCTCGACGGTGCCGAGGGCCTGATGCGCGCGGTGGACCAGGACGAGGGTGAAGGCCAAGAGGCCGAAGCCGATGACGATGGCGGTCAAGATCAGCGCCTGGGGCAGGGCGTTGGCGACGGCGCCGTCCGGCACCGCCGCGCCCTCGTCGATCAGCGGCGGCGCGGCGTAGGTGAGCCTGCCGGCGGCGAAGATCGCGAGGTTCACCGCGTTGCTCAAGAGCGCCAGCGCGAAGATAAAGCGGACCATGTTACCGCTCAGAATCAAATAGATGGCGCAGCTGGTGAGCACACCGACGAGCACGGCCAGAGCCAATTCCATCGTTCAGTCTTCTTCTTCGGGGGACGAGGTGGCGACGTCTTCTTCGAGCGCGAAGAGAATGGCGAGCACCGAGCCGACGACGACGAGATAGACGCCGATGTCGAAGAGCAGCACCGAGCCCACCGGCAGGCCCGTCTTGGCGCCGTCGGCGGTGGTGGTGACGAGCGGCCACATGCCTTCGAGAAAGGCGCCGCCGGCGAGCAGGCCCCACAGGCCGGCGAGCACGGCGAGCCCCAGCCCGGCCACGGCGATGGTGGTGGGCGCCAGCCGCAGGGTGGCCCGGGTGGCGTGGACGCCCTGCGCCTTGGCGTAGAGCGCGAAGGCGGTGGTGGCGATGAGGCCGCCGATGAAGCCGCCGCCGGGTTGGTTGTGGCCGCGCAAAAGGATGAAGAGCGAGAACGCCACCATCAGCGGGGTGAGGATGCGGGTCGCCGCGGTGAGGATGATCGAGTTCATCGCGCGCCCTCCCGGCGCTCGCCCTTGGGCCGCAACAGGGCCACGGCGCCCAGCGCGGCGATGACGACGACCGCGATCTCGCCCAGAGTGTCGAGGGCGCGGAAGTCGACGAGGATGACGTTGACGATGTTGCGCCCCAGCGCCTCGGGATAGCTCGCCGCTTCGAAGAAGTCGGTCACCTGCCGGTCGAGCTCGGTCGAGAGCACCGCCATCAGCGCCAGCGCGGTGGCGACGCCGGTGGCGACGGCGACGCCGAGATGGCGCCAGCGCACCTCGAGCCCCGGGTTCGGCGTCAGCCGCGGCAGCTTCAAGAGCGCGACCGAGACGATGACGACGATCAGCGTCTCGACCAGCAGCTGGGTCATCGCCACGTCGATGGCGCCGTAGAAGACGAAGATCGCGGCCAAGGTCGAGCCCAGCAGGCCCAGCGCCAGGATCGCCAACAGGCGCGAGCGCGTCACCACGGTGGCGATGGCGCCGAAGGCGGCGAGCGCCAGCATCGCGAACTCGATCAGCGAGATCGGCTCCAGCGCGCGCGGCATCAGCGCGAACCCGCCCATGGCGAGGCCGCCCCACAACAGCGCCGCCAGCACCGCCAGCGTGCAGAAGACATACTGCGTATGGCGGCCGGTCTGGATGAGGCGGGTCTGCCAGGCGGCGAGCGCCTTGGTGCCGGCGAGCAGGCGGTCGTAGCCGCTCTCGGCCGCCCACAGCCCGCGCGCCTCCGCCGCCGCGAGGCGCCGGCGGATCGGGCCGAGCCCCAAATAGATGAGGAGGCCGAGGGCGAAGGTGACGAGGCTCAGCACCAAGGGGACGTTGACGCCGTGCCAGAGCTTGAACTCCTTGTCGACGCGGTCGCCGACCATCACCGACGCCGTCGGGTTCACCAGCCCGGAGCCGACCAGTTCGGGCGCGATGCCGAAGACGAGCCCGCCCAAGGCCAGCACCGCCGGGCCGAGCCACATCGCGAAGGGCGGCTCGCCGGCCGCGGCGGCCTTGGCGGCCGCGCCCGTGCGCGCGCCCAAAAACGGCTTGATCGCGACCATGGCGGCGACCGCCACCATCATGGCGTTGGCGGCGACGGCGAAGATGAGGACCAAAAGCGGCTCCGAGGCCACCGCGAGCGCGCCCTCGTATTGGAGCTCCTTGCCGACGAAGCCCAAAAACGGCGGAAAGCCCGCCATCGAGAAGGCGGCGAGCAGCACCACCAGCCAGGTGCGCCACATCGGCCGGGCGAGGCCGCCGAGCGCGTCCACCTCGCGCGAGCCGGCCTTTTTGTCGAGGATGCCGACGGCGAGGAAGAGCGCCGCCTTGTAGAAGGCGTGGACGATGAGGAAGGTCATCGCCGCGGCGAGGGCGATCGCCGACGCCCCACCCAAAAACATCGTCAGCGTGCCCAGCGCCATGACGGTGGTGTAGGCGAGCGTGAGCTTGAGGTCGGTCTGCCGGAGCGCCCAGATGGACGCCAGCACCGCGGTCACGCCGCCCACGATCGTCAGCGTCCACAGCCACGGGCCGGTGCCGCCGAGCGCCGGGGTGAGGCGCGCCAGCAGGTAGATGCCGGCCTTCACCATCGTCACCGAATGCAGATAGGCGCTGACCGGGGTCGGCGCCGCCATCGCGTTGGGCAACCAAAAGTGAAAGGGGAACTGCGCCGATTTCGTGAACGCGCCCAGGAGCACCAGGACGAGGATCGCCGGGTAGAGCGGATCGGCCTTGAGGGCCGCGGCCGCGTCCGGCAACGCCGAGGCCTCGAGCGTGCCCGCGACCGCGCCGATCAGCAAAATGCCGGCGAGCAGCGCCAGCCCGCCGGCGGCGGTCACCAGCAGCGCCTGCAACGCCTTGTTGCGGGCATCGGCCTCCTCGTGGTCGAAGCCCACCAGCAGAAAGGAGGTGACGGTGGTCAGCTCCCAGAAGACGAACATCAAGATCAGGTTGTCCGCCAGCACCAGGCCGAGCATCGCCAACTCGAACAACCCGAGCAGGCTCAGCAGCTGCACCAGCTTCGGCTGGCCTTTCAAGTAGCTGGCGGAATAGGCGAGGACGAGCGCGCCGACGCCGGTGATCAGGAGCGCGAAGGTGAGGCTGAGGCCGTCGATCGTAAAGGAGAGCTCGACGCCGAGGCCGGGGATCCAGGGCCAAGCCAGGCGGATCGTTTCGTAGTCGGCGACCGCCGGCAAGAGCGCGGCGAAGGCCGCGCACACCGCCGCCGAGGCGAGGGCGGGAGCGTAAGGGGCGAGGCGCGGTCCGCTGGGGACGGCGGCGGCCAGAGCGCGCGTCGCGGCGACGCCGGGGGCGGTCTCGACGGCCAAGGGCGGCAACTCCTCGATGAACAACGGCATCGGCACGAGCGTGCCCGTAGCCCGCATTTAGCTCAAATGCGTGAATTCTTCATGAATATCTCATTCCTTTCTGTCACAGGAATCGCGCCCGGTGTCGCGCCGGGCGATGCGGCGAAGGATCAATAGGCACAGCGCCCCACGACGGGCACGTTGGTCGCGCGCACGCGTTGGCGAGACGATGACGACAACGAGAGAGGACCTCATCATGGCCCGAGCCGCCCGCACCTGGATCGTCGTCGCCCCCGACGACGACGGTTTCGCCACCCGTTGCCTGCTCGAACTGGAGCAGCGGTTCACGTTGCCGGCGGAGGTGACGGTCGCGCACGGCCGCCGCGGGGACGGCGCGCAGGCCGAGCGCGCGCGGGTGCTGACCTTTTTGCCGGACCCGCCGGGCGGCGGCCACGACTTCCTGGGCCTCCTGCGCGACCGGGAGGCGGCCGACGCGCTCGCCCGCGCCGGCACCCGCGCCTGCCCGGCACGCGCGGTGGCGGTGGGTGTCGCCCGCGGTCGCGACAACGCCGTCGACGACGCCGTCCATCTGGCGGTGACGACGCTCATCGACTGGGGCCACGAGATCGCCCACCGCAACGGCGAGCGCTGAGCCCCGGCCGGCGCGGCGCCGCCGCGGCCAGCTCGACCGCGAGGCGCATCGCCGATTTCATCGGGAATAAACCTATCCCGGCCTCGTCGAGGCCCGAAACTCATAGGTGCGCGCTCGTCGGGGGCGCCGACGACGTGGGCTAAGGGATCGCGGCGCATCCGATGGCGCGCTCGAAAGGGCGCACGCCCCTGCGGCGGCCGGCGCGGCCCGAGCGCTGAGCGCCGGCGGGCGTGGCGACGCCGCGGCGACCTCGACCGCGAGGCGCATCGCCGATTTCATCGGGAATAAACCTATCCCAGCGTAGTCAAGGCTCCATAGCGACGGGTGCGCGCCCGCCGGGTGCGCCAAGAACGTGAGATATGGGGTCTCGATGCATCCGATGGAGCTCTCGACGGGGCGCACGCCCTTTCGGCGGCAGGCGCGGCCCGCGCGCGGCGACCGCCTCGTTCTCCTCCTGGCCGCCGTCTTCGGTGGCTTGGCCGGGCTCGTCACGGCGTCGGCGAACGCCTTCGAGGCGACGGAGCGCATCTACCTCCCAATGCGGGCGCCGGCGCATCTGCGCGCGGCCGAGCTCGACGCCATCGGCGCCGACTTCGCCCGCCGCGTGGCGGTCGACGCGGAGATCGATCGCCACGAGCTCGCCACGTGGTTGCGCTACCACGGCGGCCGGCTGAGCCGGCTCTTGACGGGTACCGGGCTCGACCCGGCGCGGCTCGTGATGGGGGCCATCGCGCCCGAGCGCGAGACCGCGGTCGGCGGCCCCTTCGTGGCGCTGCGCGCCGATGGCATGGATCCGGTGCCGACGATCGACATGGACCGGCTCGTCGACCGCGTGCTGGCGACGGTGCCGCTGGCCTCGCCCGTGGTCGACGCCCATCGCGTGTCCAGCGGGTTCGGGCAGCGTCGCGATCCGTTTCGCAACCGCATGGCGTTTCATCACGGCATCGATCTGGCCGCCCCCGGCGGCACCGCGATCTACGCTCCCGCCGCCGGCGAGGTGATCTGGGTGGGGCCCCGCGGCGGCTACGGCAACATGATCGAGGTCGACCACGGCAACGGTGTCTTGACCCGCTACGCCCACCTGCGCGCTTACTTCGTCGAGCGCGGCGACACCGTCGCGCCGGGCGAGCGCCTCGGCGAGATGGGGCGCTCCGGGCGGAGCACCGGCGTTCACCTGCACTACGAGGTTCTCGTCGACGACCGCCATGTCGACCCGGCCCGCCTCTTGGCCGTCGGCCGCCGGCTGCAGGACGAGGGCACCTGAGCGCGCCCGCCCGCCGCATGCGCTTCGGCCCGTTGCGGACTTGACCCCGGTCGCGCCCGGGCCCACCACCCGGATTCGGGTGGATGACGAGGGACGGCATGGACCTCCAGCTCGCGGCCGAGGCGGCGACCACCATGGCGGCGCTCTTCGGCGTCGGCGTCGCTTTCGGGGTGGTCGCCGAGCGTAGCGCCTTTTGCACCATGGGCGCCGTCGCCGATGTCGTGCTGTTCGGCGGCTGGCGACGAGCGCGGCTTTGGGCCGCCGCGATCGCGACCGCCGTCCTCGTCGTGCAGGTCGGCACGCTCGCCGGCTGGGTGAGCCCGGGCGCCGGCGCGGCCTGGCGCGCCGAGACGCCCTGGCTCGCGCTCGCCGGCGGTGCGCTCTTCGGGGCGGGCATGGTG
>JBKHCM010000111.1:0-11218 GCA_046541805.1 Alphaproteobacteria bacterium | reverse complement strand
CCAAGATCCACTCCGTGAACCCGCTCGAACGGCTCAACGGCGAGATCAAAAGGCGCACCCCCTCGCGCGTCTTCCTGACGCGCGCTGCTTCGCAGTCGGATGATCCGTCTCCTGACGGGTCATCGTCGTCGGCATCTTTCCGAACGAGGCGGCGATCACTCGCCTGGTCGGCGCGATCCTCCTCGAACAGTCCGACGCGTGGGCCGTCCAGCGCGCCCGCTACATGCCGCTGGAAACGATCGCCGCCATCGCCGATGATCACACCCGCAGCCTGCCGATGAAGCCGAGCTGAAACGGCCCACCAAGGCCGGATAGCCTCGCGCAGCTACACCACGCCCAGGGACACGATCGCATGGCCGAGCTGCCGGTCGATGCCAAGAAGCTGCGGGCGACCAGCGAGGCGCAGAAACGGCGGCGCGGCACGCGCGCGGCGACGAAGGCGGGCACACCCCGACCCGCGCACCCCACGACGCCGGACGAACGGTTACGTGCGCGGCCTACATCCGGTGGGGTGAGCGAAAAATCGCCGGAAACCGGTGGTGGGCGGTGCTGGGATCGAACCAGCGACCCCTACGGTGTGAACGTAGTGCTCTTCCGCTGAGCTAACCGCCCGGACGCGCGGTCGATTACGGCCGGCGGTCGGAGGTGTCAAGCCGAGACGGTTGTCGATGCTCGCCGGATGCGTCAAAGCGGCGGCTCGCGTCACCCTGAGAGGTCAAGCGCCGTGTCCGACACGCTCACCGCCGTCGTCCTCGCCGCCGGTCAGGGCCGGCGGATGCGCTCCACCAAGCCCAAGATCCTGCACGAGCTCGGCTTTCGCCCGCTCGTGGGCCACGTCCTCGCCGCCGCGCAGAGCGCCGGCGCCGAGGAGGTCGTGCTGGTGACGGCACCCGACACGGCGGCGGTCGCCGCCTACGCCGAACGCCACGGCGTCGGCGTCCGGACCGCCCTGCAGGACCCGCCGCTCGGCACCGGTCACGCCGTCATGGCGGCCCGCGATCAGCTGCCCACGCGCGGCGATGTGGTCGTGCTCTTCGCCGACACGCCCTTGCTCGAGGGCGCCACGATCGCGCGGCTCGCCCGCACCCGGCGCGAGGCCGGCGCCGCGGTCGCCGTCTTGGGCATGGAGCTCGACGAGCCCGGCGCCTACGGCCGGCTGGTCGAGCGAGACGGCCGGCTCGAGGCGATCGTCGAGGCGGCGCAGGCGGACGAGGCCACCCGCGCCATCCGCCTCGCCAACAGCGGCGTCATGGCCTTCGACGCGGCGCGGCTGCCGGCGCTCTTGGACGCGCTCGAGGCGCGGACCGCGCGCGACGGCAACGCCGAGTACTATCTCACCGACGTCGTCGAGGCGGCGCGGGCGCGGGGCTGGGAGGTGGTGGCTGCGCGCTGCGCGCCGGTCGAGGGCCTGGGCGTCAACGACCGCGTCCAGCTCGCCGAGGCCGAAGCGATCCTGCAGGCGCGCCTGCGCGAACACTGGATGCGCGCGGGCGTGACCATGCTCGACCCGGCGAGCGTGCATCTCGCCGCCGACGTCGACTTCGGCCGCGACGTCGTGCTCGAGCCCCACGTCTTCATCGGTCCCGGCGTCGTCGTCGAGGACGAGGTCCGCATCCGCGCCTTCTCGCACCTCGCCACCGACCCGCCCAAGGACGCCAAGCCGCTGGTGGTCCGCAAGGGCGCCGTGATCGGCCCCTTCGCCCGCCTCAGAAGCGGCGCCGACGTCGGCGCCGGCGCCCATGTCGGCAACTTCGTCGAGCTCAAGAACGCCCGGCTCGACGAGGCCGCGAAGGCCAACCACCTCGCCTATCTCGGCGACTGCCGAGTGGGTGCCGGCAGCAATATCGGCGCCGGCACCATCACCTGCAACTACGACGGCTTCGCCAAGTGGCCGACGACGATCGGCCGCGACGTCTTCGTCGGCTCCAACGCGACGCTGGTGGCGCCGGTCACGATCGGCGACGGCGCGCTGATCGGGGCCGGCAGCTGGGTCGGCCGCGACGTCGCCGCCGGCGCCAGCCACGTCGCCCGCGGCACACCCGAGCAGCGCGCGGGCGGCGCGGAGCGGCTCGCCCGGCATCTCAAGCGCCGCGCCGGCAAGGACGGCTAGCCGGCCGCGCCCGGGCGCCCCATCTCTGCGGCGGCGGCAACGCGGAGGAGGACCATGAGCGACCCGGAGACCTGCATCGTCGCGGGCGTGGGGCCGGGGTTGGGCCGCGCGCTCGCCCGCCGCTTCGCCCGCGCCGACTTTCAGGTGGCGATGCTGGCGCGCGACGGCGCGCGCCTCGCCCGCATCGCCGACGAGATCGCGGCCGAAGGCGGCCGCGCACGCGGCGTTACCGCGGACCTCACCGTCGAGGCCGACATCCGCGCCGCCATCGGTCGGGTACGCGACGAGATGGGAGCACCGTCGCTCCTGATCTACAACGCCAGCGTCTGGAACCCGACGGCGGCGATGGACCTCGCGCCGGCCGCCTTTCAGCGCGACCTCTTCCTCGACGTGACGGGCGCGCTGGTGGCGGCGCAGGAGGTGGTGCCGGCGATGCGCACCGCCGGCCACGGCACGCTCATCTTCACCGGCAGCGGGCTGGCCTTGACGCCGTCGCTGGGCACCGCGGTCCCGTCGCTCGCCACCGGCAAAGCGGCGCTTCGGGCGTTCGCCCACGCCCTGGCCGGCGAGCTCGCGCCGATGGGCGTGCGGGTGGCCACGGTGACCGTGGCGGGCACCATCGCGCCGGGCACCGCCTTCGCTCCCGAGCGCGTCGCCGACACCTTCTTCGAGGTCTACGCCAATCCCGGCGAGCACCGCGCGGTGGAGGTCACATTCACCGGCGCCTGAGCGCCGCCGCCCGGCGCGCGCATGTTGTGGCGGCGCGGCCGCGGGCTTACATAACCCGTTCATTCCGATACGAACGCGACCGCAGTTGGAGAAGACGATGGATCGTCCCTTGATGCCCAAGGCGACCGCGGTCTGGCTCGTCGAGAACACGAGCCTGACCTTCGAGCAGATCGCGGAGTTCTGCGGCCTGCACGTCTTGGAGGTGAAGGGGATCGCCGACGAGGAGGTGGCGCAAGGGATCCGCGGCCTCGACCCGATCGGCGCCGGCGTGCTGACGCGCGAGGAGCTCGCGCGCGCGCAGGCCGACCCGACGGCGCGGCTGCACATGCGCAAGCCCAAGGCCGAGGTGAAGGCGCCCAAGAAACGCGAGGCGCGCTACACCCCGCTGTCCAAGCGCCAGGACCGCCCGGACGCGATCGCCTGGCTGTTGCGCCACCACCCCGAGATGACCGACCAGCAGATCTGCAAACTGTTGGGCACGACCAAGAACACCGTGCAGGCGGTGCGCGACCGCACCCACTGGAAGAGCCAGGAGATCCGCCCGCGCGATCCGGTCATCCTCGAGCTCTGCTCGCAGACCGACCTCGACGCCGCCGTCGCCAAGGCCAAGGCGATGCGCGACGAGGCCCAAGGCGTCGCCGCCTCCTCGCAGGATTACTGAGCCTGCCGCCTCTTGCGGCATTCGCGCGCTGTGCGGAAATGCCGCGCGACCGCCGGCGGCGCCGCGAGCATGCTCGCGCCGTTTGCCCCCGGCGTTGAAGGCCGGGGGTCGGTTGTTCCAACGTAGGAGGTTCACCGAAGATGGATCGCTCCGGTTTCGACGTGCGGCAGTTCTGGGTCCGGACGTTCGCGGCCTTCGTCACGTTTTGCGTCATCGTCACCGTCGCCGCGCTGTTGACCGCGGTGAACTGGGGCGGGGCCGATGAGCAACTGCGCGAGGCCCTGCCGCCGGCGCAGGGCGAGACCACATCCGAGGTCGGCGCCAAGTCGCCCTGAGCCGAACTCAGGTGCCGCAGAAGGTCGCTTCGATCTCTTCGTCCGGGCGTGGCGGCGTCGCCAGATCCGCCGCGTCCGGCTGATCGTCGAAGGGCCGGGCCAGCACGGTGAGCAGGCGCACGAACGGCGCCAGGTCGCCGTGCTCGGCGGCGGCGAGGGCCTCCTCGACGCGATGGTTGCGCGGAATGACGGCCGGGTTCGCCCGCCGCATGACGCCCGCTCGATGCTCGTCGGACACCGCTTCCGCGCTCAGCCGCGCTCGCCAGCGCTCGGCCCAGGCGTCGAAGGCCGAAGCGGTCTCGAACGCGGCACGCGCCGGCGCCAGATCGCCGGTCAGGGCGGCGTGGTTGAGGGCGCGGAAGGTGTTGGTGAAGTCGGCGCGACCGGCCGCCATGATCGGCCACAGCTCGCGGGCGAGCTCGGCGTCGTCGTCGCGCGCCTCGCACAGCCCGAGCTTGGCCCTCAGGCCCCGGAGCTGTGCCGCGGCGAAGCGCGCCGGGAAGCTGTCGACGACGCTTTGGGCGACGGCGACGCCGGCGTCCTCGTCGGCGCCCAGAAGCGGCACCAAGGCCTGCGCGAAGCAGGCCAGGTTCCAGTGCGCGATGCGCGGCTGGTTGGCGTAGGCGTAGCGGCCGGTGTGGTCGATCGAGCTGTAGACTTGGCCCGGATGGAAGCGGTCCATGAAGGCGCAGGGGCCGTAGTCGATGGTCTCGCCGGCGATGCTCATGTTATCGGTGTTCATCACGCCGTGGATGAAGCCGACGCCCTGCCAGTTGGCGATCAGCTCGGCCTGGCGCGCGACCACCCGGTCCAAGAGGTCGCGATAGGGCGTCTCGCTTCCGGCGAGATCCGAATCGTGGCGGGCGATGACGTGGTCGGCGAGGGTGCGCAGCGCGTCGACGTCGCCGCGCGCGGCGAAGAACTGAAAGGTGCCGACGCGGACGTGGCTTTTGGCGACGCGGGTCAGGATGGCGCCGGGCAGCGGGCGCTCGCGCAGCACCGTCTCGCCGGTGGCGACCGCGGCGAGCGAGCGCGTCGTCGCGATGCCGAGCGCCGCCATCGCCTCGCTCACCAGATACTCGCGCAGCACCGGCCCCAACCAGGCGCGACCGTCGCCCATCCGCGAAAACGGCGTGCGGCCGGCCCCCTTGAGCTGGATGTCGCGGCGCTCGCCGTTGCCGTCCACCACCTCGCCCAGGAGGATGGCGCGGCCGTCGCCGAGCTGCGGCACCCAGTTGCCGAACTGGTGGCCGGCATAGGCCATGGCGATCGGCTCCGCACCCGCCGGCACGGCGTTGCCGGCCAGCATGTCCGCGCCCTCCGGGCTCGCCAGCCAGTCGGCGTCGAGCCCGAGCTCCTGGGCGAGCGCGCGGTTGAGCATCAACAGCCTGGGCGTTCCCACCGGGGTCGGCGGCAGCTTGGCGTAGAAGCGCTCAGGCAGGCGGGCGTAGCTGTTCTCGAAGGCGATGGTCATCGCTCGCTCCGATCAGAGGGCTCGGGCGATGCGCGCGCCGGCGATCGCCGTTGAAGGGTGGTGGCTCGCCGGGACCGCTTCAAGCGTCCCGTTCCGCCAGTGCGGCGCGCAGCCGGCCGCGATGGCGGGCGAGCCGGTCGCGCGCGCCTTCGGCCGTGTCGCCGTGGGCGACGAGCACCGCCGCCTTGACGTGCCCCGCCGCCGCCCGGAGCGCCGCCTCGGCGCGGGCCGCGTCGACACCGGCGATGCGGCGGACCATGGCGAGGCGTCGGGTGTCGAGCTTGCTGTTGCGGGCGGTGACGTCGACCATGAGATTGCCGTAAGTGCGCCCGAGCCCGACCATGATCGCGGTCGAGAGCGTGTTCAGCGCCGCCTTCTGCGCGGTGCCGGCGGCGAGGCGGGTCGAGCCGGCGACCACTTCGGCACCGGTGGCGAGCGCGATCGGCGCCGCGGCGGCGTCCAAAAGCGGCGAGGGCGCGTTGTTGGCGAGGGCGATGGTGAAGGCATCGGCCGCGCGCGCCGCGTCGACGGCGGCGACGGCGAAGGGCGTGCGCCCGCTGGCGGCTACGGCGACGACGACGTCGGCCGGTCCGAGCCCGTGCGACGCGACCGCCGCCCGCGCCGCCTCGCCGTCGTCCTCGGCCCCTTCGACCGAGCGGGTGAGCGCCGCCTCCCCGCCCGCCATCAAATACACCAGGCGCGGCGACGGCCAGCCGTAGGTGGGCACGAGCTCGACCCCGTCCTGGACGGCGAGCCGGCCCGAGGTGCCGGCGCCCACGTAGACGAGCCGTCCCCTCTCATCCTCGAGGCGGGCGGCGGCGGCCTCGGCGGCGGCGGCGATGGCCGCCCGGGCGCCGTGAACAACGGCGACGGCGGCGAGCTGGTCCTCGACCAGGGCGTCGACGACCTCACCCAAAGGCCAGCGGTCGAGCTCCGCGAAGCGTGGGCTCACCGCCTCCGTACTCGAAAGGGTACTCAAGGGCTTCATCCCCGCGACGTGATCGTGGCGTAGAATGCCGATGCGGGCGCCGCAAGCCGAGACGGAACCAGCTTCATGCGCGAGCTCACCGGCTCGATCCTGACCCCGGCGGGCTGGCGGCGCGGCCGCGTCCGCTACGACGCCCATGTCCACGCGGTCGAGGGTCGGCCCCTCGCCGCACCGCGCCCGCCCTACGTCGTGCCCGGCTTCGTCGACCTCCACGTCCACGGCGGCGGCGGCGCCGATGTCATGGCGGGCGCGGCCGCGGTCCGCCGCACCGCCCATCTCCACGTCCGCCACGGCACGACGGCGCTGGTCGCGACCACGGTGACCGCGCCCCTCGAGGACATCGACGCCGCGCTCGCCGGCATCGAGGCGGTACGGCGCGCGCCGGCGGCGGGCGAGGCGCGCGTCCTGGGCGCGCATCTCGAAGGCCCGTTTCTCAACCCCGACAAGCTCGGCGCCCAGCCGCCCTACGCCCGCGCGCCGGCGCCGGCGCTGCTCCGGCACTGGGCCTCGATCGCGCGCCTGCTGTTGCTCACCTACGCGCCGGAATGCGACCGCGACGAGCTGCTGCCGCGAGCGCTGGAGAGCCTCGGCGTGCGCGGGCAGATCGGCCACAGTCTCGCCGACGACGCGACGGCGCGGCGCGCGCTCGACGCCGGCATCGGCGTCACCCATCTCTTCAACGCGATGAGCGGGCTCGACCACCGCGCCCCCGGCGTCGTCGGCGCCGCCCTCGCCGTCGCCGCGCACGCCGAGATCATCCCCGACCTCGTCCATGTCGCGCCCACCGCGCTGTTGGCCGCGCGGCGCGCGATCCCCGGGCTCTACGGCATCACCGACGCCACCGCCGGCGCCGGCATGCCAGCGGGCGCCTACCCCCTCGGCCGCTACAGCGCCATCAAAGAGGGCGACGTCCTGCGCCTCGCCGACGGCCGGCTGGCGGGCTCGGCGCTGACCATGGACAGCGCGCTCAAAAACCTCGTAGCGCTCGGGCTCGAGCTCGACGAGGCGGTCCGGCGTCTCTCCACCCTGCCGGCGGCACGGCTCGGCCGCAGCGATCTCGGCCGCATCGCCCGGGACGCTCGCGCCGATCTGGTCGTGCTCGACGAGGATCTGGTGGTGCAGCGCGTCGTCGTCGGCGGTGACGACGCCTTTTGAGGCGTCAACGGGCGGGCTCGGCCTCCTCGACGCGGTCGACGGCACGGCGCCGTTCGCGGTGAAAGACGTAGAGCCCGGCGGCGACGATGATGGCGATGCCGAGCCAGGTCATCGGCTCGGGCCAGTCGCCGAAGACGAGCCAGCCCCAAAACACCGCCGCCATGATCTCGAGGTACTGAAAGGGGGCGAGGATCACCGCCGAGGCGCGGCGAAACGCCTGCACGATCAACAGATGCGCCACCGTCGCGACCAGGCCGAGCAAGACCAAAAGGCCCCAGCCGGCGGCGTCGGGCGCGTGCCACGCCATCAGCGGCCAGTCGGTGACGGCACCCAGCCCCATCAGCGCCGTCATCGTCGCCAGCCCGCCGACGCCGGCGCTCACCTGCATCATGATGGCGTCGGTCCGCGCCGCCAGCAGGCGCGTCAAGAGCAGATAAAAGGCGAAGCAGGTGCCGGCGAGGAGCGGCAACAGCGCGTAGACGCCGAAGGCGGCGAAGCTCGGCCGCACGATCAGCATCGCCCCGGCGAAGCCCACCAAGATCGCCGCGATCCGCCGCCAGCCGATGCCCTCCTTCAACAGCACGCCGGCCAAAAGCGACAAGATCAACGGCTCGACGAAGAAGATCGCGATGTTGTCGGCGAGCGGCATCACCGTCAACGCGGCGAAGAAGCAGGTGGTTGCCGCCGCGATCAACACCCCGCGCAGCAGATGCCAGGGCGTGTCGGCGAGGTGGACCAGCCGCTCGCCGTGCAGGGCGAGCGGGAGCAGGAAGAACATCTGAAAGAAGAAGCGGGCCCAGGCGATCTGGCCCGGGGCCAGCGTGTCGGTCAGGAACTTGGCGATGGCGTCGATCGCCGGCACCAGCACCATGGCCAGCACCATGAGCCCCATGGCGATTTCGGTCGGATGACGCGTCGGCGCGGCGGCGTGCATGGGCGCAGTCCGGCGGCTGGCGGAAAAGGGGTCGACGCGCCAGCCTAACGGGCTCGCGCCCGGGCGGGAACGCGCCGCGCGGCGCCGCGTTTGCATAGCGAGGATGCGGAGGCGCCGATGAGCGACGACGGCTTCGCGCGCGAGCGCCGGGCGATGGTCGAACACCAGCTGAAGGCCCGCGGCATTCGCGATCCCCGGGTGCTGGCGGCGATGGCGGCGGTGCCGCGCGAGCGCTTCGTGGGCGCCGGCGACGAGCGCTTCGCCTACGACGACGGCCCACTGCCGATCGGCCGCCATCAGACGATCTCGCAGCCCTATGTCGTCGCGCTGATGCTGGAGCTGGCCGCCGTGGGGCCCGACGAGCGCCTGCTCGAGGTGGGTGCCGGCTCGGGCTACGTCCTCGCCGTGGCGGCCCAGCTCGCCCAAGAGGTCGTCGGCGTCGAGCGACACGCCGATCTCGCCCGCGAGGCGCGTGCGCGGCTCGCCGCTTTGGGGGTCGCGAACGCCCGCGTCGTCGAAGGCGACGGCACCGAGGGCCTGCCGGATGCGGGCCCCTTCGACGCCATCGTGGTCTCCGCCGGCGCGCCGGAGGTGCCGCCCGCGCTGAGGCGACAGCTCGCCGTCGGCGGCCGGCTGGTCGTGCCCCGCGGCGGGCCGGGCTTTCAGGTCCTAGAGCGCATCGTGCGCGAGCCCGACGGCGGCTTCGGCACCACGGCGCACGGCGGCGTCGCGTTTGTCCCGCTCGTCGGCAACGAGATCACACCCGGCTGATCACTTCCTCGCCGAAGAGGACGACCATGTCGGTCATGTCCAGAAGGTTCGGAAGATCCGCGAGCGCGCTTTCGCCCTCGGGCGAGATCAGCGCCGCTGGTGCGGCCACGAACGGCCGACGCCCCATCACGTCCTCTCAGGTTGCCGCTGACGAAAGAATGGAGCCGGTGCGTGACAGCTCGTCGAAAGCCAGCGCGCGTGAGCCTTCAATGACGGGTCGATGAACCACCCCGGGCCGGCGTCGTCGACGCCACGCGATTGATCTCGCCGGCGCGGGCTGGTTCTCTCGGCGACGAGCCATCGAAGGAGACGACGATGACGACCTCGGTTGAGCTGGCGCGGCGGATCCGACAGGCGCGCGGGCTCGAGCCCGCCGATCTCGTCATCAAGGGCGGGCGCATCCTCAACGTCGCCGACGGCACGCTGGAGGAGGGCGACGTCGCCATCACCGGCGACACCATCGTCGGCGCCTACGAACCGTACGAGGGCCGCGACGTCATCGACGCCCGCGGCCTGGTCGTCGCCCCCGGCTTCATCGACACCCACGTCCATGTCGAGAGCTCGCTGGTCTCGCCTTGGGAATTCGAGCGCCTGGTGCTGCCGCGCGGCACCACCACCGTGATCTGCGATCCCCACGAGATCGCCAACGTCCTCGGCCTCGACGGCATCCGCTACATGCTCGAGGCGGCGCGCGAGCTGACCCTCTCGCTCTTCGTCAATCTCAGCTCGTGTGTGCCGTCGAGCCCGCTCGAGACCGCGGGCGCCGCGCTCTCGGCGGCCGATCTCGCAACGCTCGGGGACGCGCCGGGCGTGCTCGGCCTCGCCGAGGTCATGAGCTTTCCGACCGTCCTCGCCGCGGAGCCCGGCATCCTCGCCAAGCTCGAGGCCTTCCAGGGCCGCCAGATCGACGGCCACGCGCCGTTGCTCGGCGGCCGCGACCTCTCGGCCTACGCCGCGGTGGGCATCCGCACCGAGCACGAGGCGACGCTGCTCGAGGAGGCGCGCGAGAAGCTGAAGAAAGGCATGGCCATCCTCATGCGCGAGGGCAGCGTCGCCAAGAACGTCGCGACGCTCGCGCCGCTCCTGACCGACTACAGCGCGGCACGCATCGCCTTTTGCACCGACGACCGCAACCCGGCGGAGATCCTGGCCGAGGGTCATCTCGACCACGCCGTGCGCACCGCCATCGCCGCCGGCGCGCCGCCCATGGCCGCCTACCGCGCCGCCAGCCTCGCGGCCGCGGAGGCGATGGGCCTGCGCGACCGCGGCCTGGTCGCCCCGGGCTACCGCGCCGACCTCCTGCTCGTCGAGGACGTCGCGGCGGTGACGGTCGAACGGGCGATCTGCGGCGGCAAGCTCTTCCGCGCCGGCGCGGGCCGGGTCGAGACCAGCGGCGTCGGCCGCGGCTCGGTGAAGCGCCGCGAGGTGACCGCGGCGGAGCTCACCCGCGCGGCCGCGGGGCCGGTGCCCACGATCGGGGTGCGTGCGGGCTCGCTCATCACCGACCGGCTCGAGCGCGACCCGGCGGCGGCGGACGTGCTGACCCTCGCGGTGCTCGAGCGCCACGGCAAGAACGGCAATATCGGGCTCGGCCACGTGACCGGCTTCGGCCCGCTCGACGGCGCGATCGGTTTCAGCGTCGGCCACGACAGCCACAACCTGTCCGTGCTGGGACGCGATCCCCACGACCTGGCGGTGGCGGCCAACCGCCTGATCGCGCTCGACGGCGGCGCGGTGGCGGTGCGCGGCGGCGAGGTCGTGGCGGAACTCGCGCTGCCGATCGCCGGGCTGATGAGCGATCGCCCCTACGAGGAGGTCGTCGAGCGGCTCGCCGGCCTGAAGGACGCCGTCGCCGCGATGGGCGGCACGCTCGACGAGCCGCTGTTGCAGCTCGCCTTCCTGCCGCTGGTGGTCATCCCGCACCTCAAGCTCTCCGACCGCGGCCTCGTCGACGTCGATCGCTTCGCCGTCGTCGACCCCGCCGCCGGGTGAGCTCGCCCGCGACCGGCGCCGGCGCGGCGCGGCGCGGCGCGGCGACGAGGTTCGACGGCGGCCGCGGCG
>JBKHCM010000110.1:0-11266 GCA_046541805.1 Alphaproteobacteria bacterium | reverse complement strand
CGAGCTCGCGGGTGTCGGTGACGTCCGCGTCGATGCCGCGTCCGTCTTGGGCTGGGCGTGCGGGCGTGGCGGCGCTCAGGCCCGAAGCGGGTAGCGCGCGGTCAGGCGAAAGGGGCTCTCGGGCCGCGCTTGCTCGAAGACGCAGAGCGCATCGGCCTTGAACGGTGCGGCGACGAGCGGGCGGGTGTGGGCGCAGAGTTCGGTGAGCACCCGGTCGTGGATGTTGTTCTGCAGCTTTTCGGTGAGGGTCATGTGGAAGACGAAGTCCTCCATGACATAGGGGTAGCCGAACGCTTCGAGGTGGGCGAGCTGGCGCGGCGTCAGCGGGGCACGCTTGCGCTGGTCCATCTCCTCCGGGCGGAGCGGTGCGCGAAACGGCTCGAAATCGCGCACGCAGGCGGCGGCGAAGCTCTCGAGCGCCGGCGACGGCTCGGCGAGCATCAAGGCGAGAAAGCCGCGCAGGCTGCGCACCTGCAGCCTCAGCTCCAGCGCCGGCCAGGCCGCGGCGAAGACCCGCGCGGCCCGGTGCAAGCCCTCGTGGTCGCGCCCGTGGGCCAGGCGAAACGGCGGCTTGATCGTGCCGTGAAAGCCGTAGCGCCGCGGCGAGGCGGTGATCTCGCGCAGCTTGTCGGCGGGCACGTGCTCGACGAAGGGCTGCTCCAGCTCTTCGCCGGTGATGGCGTCGCGGCCGAGCCAGCGGCTGGCGAAACGATGCAGCTCGCTGTCGCCGGGCGGTGCCAGATAAAGGGCGTAGCGGTGCGCCATCAGGCCACCCGTCGGCCGGCGGACCAGACCGAGCGCACGATCGGCCGCTCGCGGACGAGCTGGACCTCGACCAGATCGGCGCGCCGGCCGACCTCGAGCCGGCCGCGGTCGGCCAGCCGCAGCGCCTCGGCCGGCAGGTCGCTCACCATCGCCACCGCGCGCGGGACCGAGAAGCCGAAGTCGTCGGCGGTCAGCCGCAGCGCCGCCTGCAACAGGCTCGCCGGGATGTAGTCGGAGGCGAACATGTCCAAAAGGCCGGCGCGGGCGAGCTCGGCGGCGGCGACGTTGCCCGAATGCGAGCTGCCCCGGATCAGGTTGGGCGAGCCCATCAGCGTCGGCAGGCCGCGGGCGCGCGCCGCCTCGGCCGCTTCCAGCGTGGTCGGGAACTCGGTCAACACGGCGCCCATCGCCACCGCCTCCACGATGTGGTCCGCGGTCCGGTCGTCGTGGGTCGCGAGCGGGATGCCGCGGGCGCGCGCGCGCTCGGCCAGCGCCCTGGCGTTGCGAGGGCCGTAGACCTTCGAGCCCTCGATCAGCCCGTCGATATGCGCTTCCACCTCCTCGGGCGAAAGGTTCGGGTTCTTCTGATAGCGCTTCCTGTAGGCCTCGATGTCCGGCGACTGCCGGTCGCCCGGGGCGTGGTCCATCACCGACATCATCGCGGTGAGCGGGCTCGCGCTGTGGTGCTCGAAGAGCGCGACGATGTCGGGGTGGGTGATCTCGCAGCGCAGATGGAGCTTGTGGTCGACCCGCAGCATGGCGTGATCGCGGGCGTATTCGAGCCCCTCGATCATCGGCTCGATCATCTCGGCGCGGGTGTCCCAGCCCTGGGCGGCGCCGACGGTGAGGCTGTCGAAGACGGTGGTGATGCCGGCGGCCGCCACTTGGCCGTCATGGGCGATGGCGGCGGCGACCTTGTCCCACAGCACGCCGGCGCGCGGCTGGAAGTGGCGCTCGAGGTTGTCGGTGTGGACGTCGACGAGGCCGGGGACGAGGAGCGCGCCCGCGAGGTCGATGGCCGCGGGGTCGCGCGCCCCGCCGCGGTCGATGCCGGTGATCTTGCCGTCGGCGATGGCGAGCGTGCCGTGGACGACCTCGTCGGCGAGGACGAGCCGGGCGTTGGTGAAGACGGTCTCGGCGGTCCTGGGCCGGTCCTCCACGAGCGCTTCGCTCAAGCCACGCGTCTCCCTTCGCGCCACACCCCGAGCACGGCCGGCACCTCGCCGGCCCGCCGCACCCGCACGAGATCGGCCCGAAGGCCGGGGGCGAGCGCCCCGCGGTCGTCCAGGCCGAGCATTCGCGCCGGACCGCCGCTGACCACGTCGATCGCCCGCGCGAGCGGCCAGCCGAGGCGGTCGTGGAACCTGAAGGCGGCGTGCATCAGGCTCACGGGAACGTAGTCCGAGGACAGCCCGTCGAGCAAGGCCGCCCCGGCCAGTTCCTCCGCCGCGACGTTACCCGAGTGCGAGCCGCCGAGGACGACGTTGGGGGCACCCGCGACGATCGCCATGCCGGCCGCCCGCGCGGCGTCGGCGGCGGCGCGGGTGGTGGGGAACTCGCTGATCGCACAGCCCTCGGCCCGCGCCTCGGCGACGTGGTCCGTGGTCGTGTCGTCGTGGCTCGCGAGCTGCAGGCCGCGGGCGCGGGCGAGGGCGACGATGGCGGCGCGGTGGGCGTGGGCGTAGCGCGCCTGCTCGTCGATGCGCCGGCGCACCATCGCGTCGAACTCCTCCGGGCTCGACTCGCTGCGCCCCTGATGGAAGGCCTTGTAGCGCTCGAGGTCGTGCCACTGGCGCTGACCGGGGGTGTGGTCCATCAGCGACACCAGCGCCAGGTTCGGCTCGTCGACGTGGCGCTCGAAGAGCTCGACGACGTTCGGGTCCGAGACCTCGCAGCGCAGATGGACGCGGTGGTCGACCCGGAGCGTGCCCGCCTCGCGGCCGTGGCGGATCGCCGCGAGCGACAGCTCCATGAACTCGAGCCGCTCCTGCTTGCCGCCGTAGAAGCCCACACAGATGGCGTCGCAAACGGTGGTGATGCCGGCGGCGGCGATCTGGCCGTCATGGGCTACCAGCGCGGCGTCGCCCGGCCAGCGCACCTTCGGCCGCGGCTGCACCTGGCGCTCCAGGTTGTCGGTGTGGAGCTCGACGAGGCCGGGCGTCAGCCAGTCGCCCTTCAGATCCTCGCCGAGGCCGGTGGCGGCGCCGTCGGCGGCGATCTCGCGGATGCGGCCCTCGACGTCGGCGACCAGCCGGCCGTGGACGACGCCCTCGGGGGTGACGATGCGGGCGTTCTCGAAGATCGTCTCGGTCATGCGGCGGCCCTGAGCGCGCCCACGTCCACCTGGCGGTCGGCCACCGCCTCGCGCACGTCGGCGTCGTGGAAGATGCCCAAGAGCGCGGCGCCGCGCGCCTTGGCCTCGTGGATCATGGCGACGACGACGGCCCGGTTCTCCGCGTCCAACGACGCCGTCGGCTCGTCGAGGAGGAGGATCGGGTAGTCGTGGGCGAAGCCGCGGGCGATGTTGACCCGCTGCTGCTCGCCGCCCGAGAAGGTCGCCGGCGGCAACGGCATGTGGCTCTCGGGGATGTTGAGGCGCGCCAGCAGCTCGCGCGCCCGCACGCGGGACGTCTCCAGGTCGCGGCCGAGCGCCCTGAGCGGCTCGGCGACGACGTCCACCGCCGGCACCCGCGGCACGCAGCGCAGGAACTGGCTCACATAGCCCATCGTCCGGCGGCGGACCTCGAAGATCGTGCGTGGATCGGCTTGGACGAGGTCGACCTCGCGGCCCGCGTGGCGGACGAGGACGGCACCGCCGTGCGGCTTGTAGTTGCCGTAGACGAGGCGGAGCAGGGTCGACTTGCCGCTGCCCGAGGGCCCCGCGAGCACGACGCACTCGCCGGCGTCGACCCGAAAGCCCGCGCCCTTGAAGACGTCGATCTCGGTGCCGCCCTGCAGGTGCAGGACGAAGCGCTTGTCGAGGTCGGTGACCTGGAGCATGGCGGCCCTAGCCCTGCAGGATCGAGGCGACGAGGAGCTGGCTGTAGGCGTGCTGCGGGTCGTCCAGCACCTGATCGGTGAGGCCCAGCTCCACCAGCCGGCCGCGCTGCATCACCAGCATGCGGTGCGCCAACAGCCGCGCCACCGCCAGGTCGTGGGTGACGATGACGACCGCGAGCGACAGCTCGGTGACGAGGTTGCGCAAGAGATCCAAGAGGCGCGCCTGGACCGAGACGTCGAGCCCGCCGGTGGGCTCGTCCATGTAGACGAGCTTGGGGCCGGTCACCAGGTTGCGGGCGATCTGCAGGCGCTGCTGCATGCCGCCCGAGAAGGTCTCGGGCAGGTCGTCGATGCGCTCGAGCGGGATCTCGACCCGGCTCATCCAGTCGCTGGCGGTGGCGCGGATGCGGCCGTAATGGCGGTGGCCCACGGCCATCAGCCGCTCGCCGACGTTCGCCCCGGCGGAGACCTTGAGGCGCAGGCCGTCGCGCGGCGACTGGTGGACGAAGCCCCAGTCGGTGCGGGCGAGGTGGCGCCGCCGCGGCTCCGCCATCGCCGCCACGTCCTCGAGCCCCTTGTCCGCCGAGCGGTAGAGGATGCGCCCCTCGTCCACCGCCAGCCGGCCGGCCAAGAGGTTCAAGAGCGTCGTCTTGCCCGAGCCGCTCTCGCCGACGATGGCCAGCACCTCGCCGGGCCAGACGTTGAACGAGACGTCGTCGACGGCGCGGATGGCGCCGAAGCGCCTGGTGACGCCGTCGACCTGCAGCAGCGGCCCGTCGGCCGGCACCGGCGCCGTCACGACGTCGCTCCCGCGACGGCGCTGTCCGCCGCGTCGCCGGTGTGGCCCTCGGCGCGGCGGCGGGCGCAGTGGTCGGTGTCCGAGCAGCAGAAGAGCCGCGTGCCCTCGTCGTCCACCACGACCTCGTCGAGATAGCTGTCGGTGGCCCCGCAGAGCCCGCAGGGCCGGTCCCAGGACTGCACCTCGAAGGGATGGTCCTCGAAGTCGAGGCTCACCACCGCGGTGAAGGGCGGCACCGCGTAGATCCGCTTCTCGCGGCCGGCGCCGAAGAGCTGGAGCGCGGGGTTCATCGACATCTTGGGGTTGTCGAACTTGGGCGTGGGCGAGGGCGACATCAGGTAACGGCCGTGGACCCGCACCGGGTAGTTGTAGCTGGTCGTGATCCGGCCCATCCGCGCGATGTCCTCGTAGAGCTTGACGTGCATGACGCCGTACTCCTCGAGCGCGTGCATCTGCCGGGTCTCGGTCTCGCGCGGTTCGAGAAAGCGTAGGGGCTCGGGGATCGGCACCTGGTAGACGAGGATCTGGCCGGCCTTGAGCGGCTCCTCGGGGATGCGGTGGCGGGTCTGGATCAGCGTCGCCTCGGTCGTGGCCTCGGTCGTCGCCACGCCCGTCATGCGCTGGAAGAAGCGGCGGATGGAGACGGCGTTGGTGGTATCGTCCGCGCCCTGGTCGATAACCTTCAAGACGTCGTCCGGGCCGATGCAGGCGGCGGTCACCTGGATGCCGCCCGTCCCCCAGCCGTAGGGCAGCGGCATGTCGCGCGAGGCGAAGGGCACCTGGTAGCCGGGGATCGCCACGGCTTTGAGGAGCGCGCGGCGGATCATCCGCTTCGTCTGCTCGTCGAGATAGGCGAAGTTGTAGCCGGGCTCGGTGCGGGGCTTGGCGGGCGCCGACGCCTCGCCGAGCGCGGTGGGATCCGAGATCCAGCCCTCGGCGGCGTCGGCTTCGGCCGGGATGCCCCAGTTCTCTCGCCCGCTCGCCCAGGCGGTCTGGACGGCGGCGAGCACGGCGTCGAGCGCGTCGCCCTTGGGCTCGTCGACGAGCGCTTCGGCTTGGGCTTGCGTGAGGGCGAGGGTGATCCCGTAGCGCTCGCGCAGCGCCGCACCGCGGAGCGCCGCGACGATCGCCGCCCGCTGCGTGCGCTTCGCCTCCTCGACGCCGCTGTCGGCCTTGTAGGACGCGGTGCCGGCGAGCGTGCGCGCGGCGACACCGGGGTAGACCTCGAGCGCCACGCGGTCGTCGCCGGTCGCGCGCAAGAGCGGCACGTGCACGCCGGCGCGCAACAGGCGCACCGCACCCTGAAACCACATCTTGGCGACCGGGGTGCCGTAGAGCGTCTGCGGGCTTTGCGCCCCGGTGCGGACGTCGCACACCCGGCGGTGGTGCTTGTCGCCCGTGCGCCGCTCGGCCTTGTAGGCCTCGAGCGCGGCGGCGAAGCCCCGCGAGCCCAGCGCCTCCGCCCGGCGCACGTAGTCGGCCCAGCGCAAAGGCCAGCCGGCCTGCTCCAGAAAGCGACGGCTCTGGCCGAAGGGGAAGTCGAAGCCCGCGACCCAAGGTCCCGGCGCGTCCAACAGCGCCTCGAAGGCCGTGAAGTCCTGGTAGCGCTCGATCCGCTCCAGCGTCAGCGCACGGCCGTCGAGCCGGCAGCGGGCGACGGTGATCGGCTTGGTGGCCGAAGGCGCGCTCGTGAAGTCGCAGCCGAGGACGATCATTCCGCCGCCTCCGCTGTCTCGTCCGTCTCGGCTTCGGCCTGCGCCCGCATCCGCCGGATGGTGCCGAGCTCGCCCTGGAAGTCGACGTAGTGCGGCAGCTTCAGGTGCTCGACGAAGCCCGTGGCCTGGACGTTGTCCGAGTGCATCAGCACGAACTCGGCGTCCTGGCTCGGCGCCTTCACCTCCTCGCCCAGCTCCTCGGCCCGGAGCGCGCGGTCGACCAGGGCCATCGCCATCGCCCGGCGCTCGGCGTGACCGAAGACGAGGCCGTAGCCGCGGGTGAACTGCGGCGGCGCTTTGGCCGTGCCCTTGAACTGGTTCACCATCTGGCACTCGGTGAGCTCGATCTCGCCGAGCTCGATCGCAAAGCCCAGCTCCTCGGGCGTGAACGCCACCGTCACCTCGCCCGTGCGGATCTCGCCGACGAAGGGGTGGGTCGAGCCGAAGCCGCGCTGGGTGGCGTAGCCGAGGCCCAGAAGGAAGCCCTCGTCGCCGCGGGCGAGGTTCTGCAGCCGCGCGTCCCGGCCGACGGGGAAGAGCAGCGGCTCGCGGGTGAGATCGGCGACCTCGGCCGCGTCGTCGGAGCACTCCTCCTGGATCAGGCCCTCGCGGTCGAGGATCTCGGCGACCCGTGCCATGCGGCCGTCGCCCGCCGGCGCGCGCTCGGCCGCGGGCTCGGGGTCCTCGCCCTCGGCGAGCAGTTTGAAGTCCAGAAGGCGGTGGGTGTAGTCGAAGGTGGCCCCGAGCACCTGGCCGCCCGGCAGGTCCTTGTAGGTGGCCGAGACCCGCCTGACGACCAGCATCGCCGCGGTGTCGACCGGCTCGCTGTAGCCGAAGCGCGGCAGCGTCGTGCGGTAGGCGCGCAACAAGAAGGCGGCCTCGATCAGATCGCCGCGGCTCTGCTTGATCGCGAGCGCGGCGAGCTCGCGGTCGAGGCAGGAGCCCTCGCCCATGACCCGATCGCAGGCGAGGCGCAGCTGCTCCTGGATCTGGGCGACCTCCAGCTCGGCCACGCCCGTGTCGCCGCGCCGGGCCTCGGCGAGCCAGCGATGGGCGTTCGCGATCGCCGTCTCGCCGCCTTTGACCGCGACGTACATCTCAGCGCTCGCGGATGGCGGTGGTCCGGGGCAGGCCCGTGACGCGCGTGTCCGCGAACAGGAAAAGGTCGACGCCGCGCGGGAAGCGAGCGTGGTTCTCCGCCCATTGCGCGACGAAGTCCGCCGGCAGGCCGACCACGTCCAGGCGCGCCTCGCCGGCGATGCCGGGACCGGCGAGCCGCCAGCCGCCGTCGGTGCCGAGCGCGCTCACCTCGACGAGCAGTGTCGTCGAGCGGTCGGGATAGGCGTCGTCGCCCTGGGCGAACGCGGCGAGCGGCGGCAGGAGGGTGCCGTCGCCAGCGAGCGCGAAGGCGGCGTCGCCGGGCGCGTCCACCAGCTTGGCGCCGAGCTGCAGGCGCAAGTCCGCCGCGCCGCCCGCGAGCTCGGGGGCCAGCCACACCTGCGTCTCGAAATCCGCGAGCGCCAGGATCGCGGCGTAGAGGCCGGCGCCCAGACCGGTGGGCGGCGTCGGCAGGTCGGGGCCCAGCGCCCGCTTCGTGCCGGGCCGCGCGAGCGCGTCCAAGAGCGCCCGGAACGTCGCCTGGGCGCCGAGGGCGGGGTCGGCGAAGGTCGAAGCCGTCATCCCTCGCCCCGGACCAGCGTGAAGAAGTCCACCTTCGTCGCCGCCGCCTTCGCCGCGAGCGCGTGGCGGCGCTCGGCCTCCGCCTCCGCCAGGGGCTCGATCACGGCGGCCATGAGCGCGTCGCGCCGGGCCTCGTCCTGCAGGAGCGCGTCGAACGCGGCCGCGAGCTCGGCGTGCCGCTTGGCGCGGCCCTTGACGTAGCCGTGGCCGACGCGGCCGTCGGGCGTGCGCACGGCGGCGCGGGTGACGGTCATCTCGCCGAGGTTGAAGCGCTCGCCGGTGCCGCCGGCGCGGCCGCGGACCATGACGAGGCCGATCTCGGCGGGGCGCACCGGCTCGAGCCGCACGACGCCGCCGTGCTCCGCCCACAGCCGTTCGAGCCGGGCGGTGTCGGCGCGGGCGAGCACGCCCATCCAGCGCTGTCGCGCCGCGGTCGCGCCGGACCCGTCGGGCTGATCGAGATGTCTAGACAACATGACGTAGGGGTAGCATGCTGTTCCGTGGTCGTAAACCACCGATGCGTGACGCTTTGATGACTGCGGGGGACGACGAGGCCATCGCTGCCACCGAGGCGGGTGTGAGCCGCTGGCGGCGCATCCGCGACACCCTGGCCGACGAGATCGCGGGTGGCCGCTGGGCCGCCGGCACCCGGCTGCCGAGCGAGACGGCCCTGGCGCGTCGGTTCGCCGTCCACCGCCACACCGTCCGCCAGGCGCTGCGCCAGCTCGCCGCGGAGGGCCGTCTGCGCACCGAGCACGGCCGCGGCAGCTTCGCCTGCCCCGAGCCGCTGCGCTACGCCCTCGGCGAGCGGATCAGCTTCACCGCCAACGTGGTCGATCAGGGCAAGACGGCGAGCCGGCGCATCGACGCCATCGAGACCATCCGGGCGACCGCCCGACTCGCCGGCCAGCTCGACGTCGCCCGCGGCGCCAGCCTGCTGCGCGTCGTCTCCACCGCCTTCGCCGACGGCGTGCCGCTCGCCCGCGGCCAGCACCATTTTCCCCTCGAGCGCGTCGCCGGGATCGCCGAGGCCGTGCGCGCTACCGGCGGCATCACCGCGGCGCTCGAAGCGGTGGGCGTGCGCGAGGTCCGCCGCGTCACCACCCGCATCTCGACCCGGCCCTGCGCGCCCGAGGAGGCGGCGGCCCTCGCCCTCGCTCCCCGCCAGCCGGTGCTGGTGACCGAAGGCCGCGACGCCGACGGCGAGGACCGGCCCGTGCAGTACGTCGTCACCGCCTTCGCCGGCTCGCGGGTCGAGCTCGAGGTCGCGAACGACGCCGGCTCCTGAGCGGGCCGCGGTCGGTGGCCGGTCACGCCGCTCGGTGTTTCGATCGTGTCCCTGGGCGTGGTGTAGCTGGCGGCAGCGCCGATGGCCGGAACCGGTTCGAGCAGTTGACCCGTCGGGGCGTGCCGCGTCGGCTCGCGGCCCAAATCGCGGGCAGCGCGCACGGCCCCTCACGGATCGCCGCCAGCCCGGCTCTCGACATCGCGCTTTCGAACGCAGATCTCGCCGCGCTCGGCCTTGCCGTCATGACGTCCGCCGTCGCGTCATCCAGCGAACCGCCGTGATACGGCTCCGTATGCCCGGTGGTGTGGGAGGGAGGAGCCGCCAGGCTTGCCCCTATCCCGATCGAAGGAGGCGTCGGCAGCAAGCGCGCGCAGGCCGCCGACGGCGCGGTTCGAGGTGAGGAGCATCGCCCCGCGCGCGTAGCGACGGCTCGCCAGCGAAACGAACAGCGGCGCCGCGTCGGGCTCGACCGGGAGATGGCCGCGCTCGTCGACGATCACCAGCTCGGGCGTGGCGAGCCTCGCCACCAGCGTTGTCGCCGGCGTGAACGGCACGCTGTCGCCGGCGACGATGGCCGCGCGGCCGACGGCGATCGCCACCTGCCCAGGCCGGCGGCCCCGACGGCGACACCGGCTCGCGCAGGGGCTCGCGACCCGAGGCCTGATCACGCCGGGCGCCAAGCTCGAGGCGACCCAGTGTCGCAAAAGTTGGCGGGCGGGGCGCATCGGCGGCCGCGGCCGTGCCAGCGCCGGGGACGTCGTTTATAAACGTCGCGACCCGCTCGCGGAGGCCCGACGTGTCGCACGCCCACCCCGTTCTCGTCGTCCCGGACCGCTTGCCGCCGGAGGACGCGGCGGCCTTGCGCGAGGCTTGGCTGCGGCTGGAGCGGCCGAGCTTCGCCGCCCGCGCCACGCACTATCTGGGCGCGCCCCTGGAGGCGGGCTTCCAGCGGCTGGCGCCCGGCCTGCGCACACGCCTGGAAAGGGCGACGGACGCCGCGCTCGAGCGCGCCTTGAAGGTCGCCGTGGCGAGCCTCGACCCGCTGCCCGCCTCGGTCGCCCGGCATCGCGCGATGTCGATCGGGCTCGGCGCCGCCGGCGGCTTCTTCGGCCCGCCCGGGCTGATCATGGAGCTGCCGATGACGACCGTCTTGCTCCTGCGCACGATCGCCGACACGGCGCGGCGCGAGGGCGAGGACCTGGAGGAGCTCGACGCGCGGCTGGCGTGTCTGGAGATCTTTGCGCTCGGTAGCCCGAGCCCCGCCGACGATGCCGCCGAGACCGGCTTTTTCGAGCTGCGGGCCACGCTCGCGGTCGAACTCGCCCGCGGCGGCGGCCCGCTCGCCGCGCTGCGCGGCGGCGCCAACCCGGCGGCGGCGACGCTGGTGCAGGCGCTCGCGCGCCGTTTTGGGGTCGCGGTGAGCCAAAAAGCGGCGGCGAGGGCGGTCCCCGTCATCGGCGCGCTCACCGCCGCCAGCCTCAACGCCCTCTTCTTCGAGCACTATCTCGACGTCGCCCGCGGCCATTTCGTGCGCCGCCGGCTCGAGCGGCGCTGGGGCCGCATGGTGGTGGCCGAGGAGTACGCCCGCATCGGCGACGAGATGGCCGCTGCCGGTTGAGGTCTCACGCGTCGCCGTCGCCGTCGCCGTCGCCGTCGCCGTCGACCCGGCTGCCGGCGGCCAGCGCTTCCAACCGCTGCCAGAGCGTGACCGGCAGCTGCGGGCGGTGGGCCTTGGGGCGCCCGGGCTGCATGGCGGCGCTCGCGGGGTGCAGCGACACCCCGGTGACCTGCGCGGCGGCGAGGCCTGGCCCCTCGGCGCGCCAGCCCTCGCCGTCGATGGCGAGACAGACCAGCGCCCCCTCCCAGGCGAGCTCCAGCCCGCCACCGCCGGCCCGCGCCGCCAGCGCGGCGAAGGGCGCGAGCAACAGCGGCGCCGCCACCGGTCCCAGCACCAGCTCGGGCACCGCCTGGTCGGCGACGGCGGTGCCGGCGAGGAACGGGCAGAGCCGCTCGCCCCGC
>JBKHCM010000021.1:0-36792 GCA_046541805.1 Alphaproteobacteria bacterium | reverse complement strand
GAGCCGGCTCACGCCGGCGGTGACCGCGGCATCGTCGACGATCGCGCGCAGCGGCGCCAGCCGGTCGCCGGCGTCCGCCGCGACGTAGAGCATCGTCGCCATCGCCCGCGCCCCGCCGCCCAGCGCCGCGCGGTCCAACAGCGCCTCGACCGGCGGTGCGAGCCGGTTGACGTCGAGCCAGACCCGGCGGCCGTCGACGCGGACCTCGAGGCGGTCGCTGAGGCGGGTGTGGCGCAGGCGCTCGCCCATGGCGAGCCGGCCGAAGACCAGGGGCTCGACCGCCAGCAGGCGGCCGTCGCCCGCGACCTCGACGACGAGCCGGCGGTCGAGGGCGGCGCCCTCGAAGAGGATGGTTTCCTGCGGCAGCCACTCGGCCCACGCCCCGGCGGCGACGACGAGCTCGGTGCGGATGCGGACCTCGCCCGCGGCCGCGCGGTAGATCTTCTCCGCGGCCTGGGTGGTCGCACCGGCGTGCGCGCCCGCCCGCCAGACCAGCCGCTGGCAGAAGACGTCGCCGCCGGTAAGCCCGCCCGCGAGGTTGATCAGCGTGACGTCCTTGAGCCCGCGTGCCGCCTCGCGCGGCAGCCGCGCCTTGCCGGCCCCGTCCTGGTAGAGCCGCTCGACCATCGTCGCCTCGCCACGCCGGCGGAAGACCACCTCGATGTCCGCGGTGGTGCGCTGGGGCGCGGGGTCGCCGACGGCGTGGTCGAAAGGGGCGATGGGTAGAGCGTCCATGATCACGTTGCGGTGGATTGGCCCGGACGGGGTTCGCGTCCAGCGGCATCAGCCTTACTGCAAGCGTCGTGCCAGGGCGGTGAGCGGCGGCTCCGTGCGCACCTGCTCGGCGCCGCGATTACGACTTACGCAAAAACTGCCCCGTCGTTGGGCGCGTGCCGCACGACGCCGCCGAGCTCGGACCCGGCGCCACCGCCGCCGCCCGCAGCTCGGCCGCGATGGCCTCGCCGACGGCGGCGCGCTCGCGGCGAAGCGGGGCGGGCCAGCTCGCTTCGCGCTCGCCGTCCGATCCCACGGGGTATTTGTGCCAGGTCCAGCCGGGCAGCGTGGACCGGCCGCGCCGGCGCTCCGGCTGCGCGACGACGCGATGCCGCGCGCGGCCGCGCCTCGTCGCCTTGGCCGCGAGCAGGACCTCGACGTCGCAACTCACAAGAACGGCTTGATCTCGGCGGCGGTGCCGCGCTCCCGGTCGACCTCGCCACCGTCAGATGGTGGACCTTTCGGCTGCGGCCAGGAGTAGCGTACGCGGAAGGCGGTCATGTCGCTAGCATGCCCCGTCCGGAGGGGTTCATGATCCGTCGCCGCACCGCCTATCTCTATCGTGAGCCGTTCGACCAGGGGTTGCTCGACGTGGGCGACGGCCACCGGGTCCACTACGAGCAGAGCGGCAGCCCGCACGGCCGGCCGGTGGTCGTGCTGCACGGCGGGCCGGGCAGCGGCTCGCGCCCCAAGCAGCGCGGCTATTTCGACCCGGAGCGCTATCGGGTGGTGGCGTTCGACCAGCGCGGCTGCGGCCGCTCGACGCCGCACGGCCGCCTCGAGGCCAACACCACGCCCGACCTCGTCGCCGACATCGAGCGCCTGCGTCGCCATCTCGGCATCGAGCGCTGGCTCGTCTTCGGCGGGTCCTGGGGCTCGACGCTCGGGCTCGCCTACACCGTCGCGCATCCCGAGCGCGTGCACGGCCTCGTGGTCTGGGGGGTCTTCACCGCCACCGCGCGCGAGATCGAGTGGACCTTCGGCCCCAACGGCGCGGCGCGACTGTTCCCGCTCGAATACGAGCACTTTTTGGACCCGCTGGCGCCGGCGGACCGCGCCACGCCGGTGGCCGCGCACTACCGCTTGATGCGCGGCGGCGACGCGGCGCTCCGGCGGCGTTCCCTCAACGCCTGGACGCGCTGGGAGAACAAGATCAGCGACCTGGTGGTGAACGACCAGCTCCTCGACGAGCAGCTCGCCGACCGCCAGTACGTGCTCACGCACTCGCTCTTCGAGGCGCACTACTTCGCCCACGACTGCTTCATCGACACGCCGCTGGTCGAGCGGGCGGCGCGGCTGGCGGACGTGCCGGTGGCGATCGTCCAGGGCCAGCTCGACCTGGTCTGCCCGCCGGCGAGCGCGGTGGCCTTGCACCGGGCGGTGCGGCAGAGCCGGCTTCACCTGGTCCCGGGCGCCGGGCACTCGCCCAACGCCGAGGTCGTCGACGCGCTGGTGCGCGCCGTCGACGACCTCGCCGGCCGTGCGGTGGCGGCGGCCTGAGCCGCGCCGGCGACGCCGGGGCTCAGCTCGAGCCGGCGATGTAGGTCTGCAGCGCCTCGGAATGGCTCTCGAGCTCGCCGAGGCGCGCCTTGACGATGTCGCCGATCGAGATCATGCCGACGAGCTCGCCGCCGGCCATCACCGGCAGGTGGCGGATGCGCCGGTTGGTCATCAGCGTCATCAGCTCGTCCGACTTGTCGGTGGGCGCGCAGGTGACGACGTCGACGCTCATGAGCGCTTCCACCGCCTCGCGCACGGCGACCTCGCCGTCGCGGGCGATGCCGCGGGTGATGTCGCGCTCGCTGAGGATGCCGCACACGCCGCCTGCGTCCCGCACGACCACCGCGCCGATGCCGTGGGCGATCATCAGCTCCGCCGCGTCCCGGATCGAGCGGTGCCGCTCGATGCCGACCACGTCGGCGCCCTTGAACTTGAGAATCTGTGAGACCAGCACGGCTGTTCCCCCTGCCGTTGGTCGTTGGCTCGCGCGAAGCCGCATGATGCCTTGATTGCGCGCCGGGTCCAATGCCGGATGCGACCGCCGGGGGCGCGTGCGAACGGTCGAGAGCGGTCCGGGCATCGCGGCGGGGCGGGCGAACGCCGGCGGCGAGGCCGCCGGCGGCCACTCAGGTGGTCCCGGCGACATAGTCGCGCAGCGCCGTCCGCTCGCGCTCGAGCTCGGCGAGGCGCGCCTGGACGATGTTGCGGATCGACACCATGCCGACCAGCCGGCCGCCGACCTCGACCGGCAGATGGCGGATGTTGTGCACCGTCATCACCCGCATCAGGTCGTCGGAATCGTCGCCGGGCGTGCAGGTGACCACCTCTCGGGTCATCAGCGCCTCGACGGCGGTGTCGGCGAGGCGTACCCCGCGGCGCGCGACCCCGCGGGCGATGTCGCGCTCGCTCAAGATGCCGCGCATGCGCGCGCCCTCGCGGACGACCAGCGCGCCGATGTCGTGCTCGGTCATGAGCCGGGCGGCCTCGCGGATCGGGCGCTGCGGCGCGATGTCGACGACCTGGCGGCGGTTCTTCAGCATCTGCGAAACCAGCACGGTGCTCCCTCCTCCGGATGCAATCGTTCTCTGATATAAAACGATGATGGTGCGCCGCACAACGGGCATGTGAGGAACGGGCGGACAGCGCCCAAATTTTTCATTTTATATCGTGATATTACGGCTGATCAGGTCGAAATGCCGCAGGCACGGAGAGACGCGTTTTCACCTTATCGTTCGGTTTAAAAGAATGAATTGTTCGCGCCCGGCGGGCGGCCGCGCGCCCGGGGGCAGGCGACGCCTTGGTAGTGGTCAGCACGTCGCGATGCGGGCATATTCACGTCGCGGCCATGTGATACCGCGCCCGATCGAAGGAGTTCTTCATGTTGCGAACGACCGCGTTCTTTTGCGCCGCCGGCGCCTGCCTCGCCAGCAGTGTGGCCTTCGCCCAGGCCGAGCCGGACAACGCCATCAAATATCGGCAGACGATCTACGAGACGCTCGGCGCGAACCTGACCGCGGTGGTCATGAACCTGCGGGGCGAGGTGGAGTTTCCCGACGCCGTCGCCGCCCATGCCCGGACCATCGCCGATACGGCGCCGCTGGTGCTGCCGGCGATGGAGCAGAACACCGCCGGCGAGGGCTCGGCCGCGACCGAGGCGCGCGACCGCATCTGGGACAACTGGGACGACTTCACGAGCAAGAACCGGGCCTTCGAGGAGGCGGCGATGCGCCTCGGCGAGGCCGCCGAGGGCGGCGACATGCAGGCGATCGGCGCCGAGGCGCAGGCGGTCGCGGAGACCTGCAAGTCCTGTCACGACGCCTACCGCGACTAGGCGAGCCCACGGCCGCGACGGTCGCCGGCCGTCGTACCGCCCGGCGTAAGCCACCCCTTTTGCGAGCTTAGCGCGTTCCCGCGAGGGTGACGGATGAGCCCGCTCGTTCGACGAGCGAAGGGTGGCCTCGGCCCCGTACGCGAACGATCACCTCCGCGGTCGGGCTCAGCCGCCGACGATGCGTGGATCGTCGGGCTTGTCGCCGGCCTTGTCGGCGGGGGCGAGGATGCGCCCGGCCAAGCGCTTCAAGCTCGGCCGCTCGCCCAGAACGAAGGGCAGGGGACGCACCAGCGCCATCGCCTCGCAGCCCAGCCGGGCGGCCAGCATGGCGTTGGCCGCCCCCTGCCCGGCGCGGGCCGAGACCAGCCTGAGAAAGCCGGCGCCCATGGCGTCGGCGGCGCCGTGGGTCATCAAGTCGGCGAGGCCGGCGAACAGCATGTTCCTGACCGAGCGGCGCAGCAGCATGGCGCTCGCGATGGCCCCCATCGGCAGGCCGTAGGCGCGGGCGATCGCCCGCAGCATGGCGAGCGTCCGCCACAAGACCAGCGCCGCGTCCAAAAGGCCCAACGGGCTGATCGCGGTGAGCACGCCGATGTCGCGCGAGCCGCGCACCACCGCCTTGTAGGCGTCGTCGTCCATGCCGACGACGACGGTGCGCTCGAAGAGCTTCAAGCGCTCGCCGTCGGTGAGCGCGTCGCTGTCGTGCTCGCGAAAGCGGTGGACCAGCGCGCCGCGCTCGGGGATGCGGGCGATGACCGGCTCGATCAGGGGCGGGCTCTGGCCGTGGAGCTCGGAGGCGAGCATGCGCGCGGCGTCGGCACGCTGCTCCGGCACCGAGCCCAGCCGGCGCGCCGCGATCCACTCGCGCGCCAGCATGACGAGCCCGACCGCCAGGGTGGCGGCGAGGATGAAGGCGAGCGGCCAGCCGAAGAGCGGCTGGCTCGCGATCCAGGCGGCGGTGGTGGCGATCGCCTGCGCGGTCAAGAGGAGGGCGGTCACCAAGCCGACGCCGCCCCAAAACCACCACCAGCCGACCCGCACGCGCGCACCGCCGTCGGTCCTGGCCGGTGGTGGCGGCGGCGGCTGCGGCTTGGCCTCGTCGACGACGACGGCCTCGTCCGGGTCCAGCTCGAAGGGGCGCTTCATCGTTCGGGCCTCACAGGAGGCGATCGCCGATCACGGCTTCCAGCACCTGATCGAGGCGGATATGGCCGTGACCGTTGCCCTGGCGGCCGTCGAGGCGGCGGGGCGCGAAGCGGCGAAAGTCGAAATGCTGCTCGTTCCAGTCCTCGCCGCGCGGCATGGTCGGCGGCACCTCGCCCGGGAACACGATCTTCTCCTTGCCGCTGGCGACGGGCACGCCGCGCACGCAGGACAACAGTTGACCATCGTAGTGCGTGCGCACGGTGTCGGTCGAGCGCAGCGCCGAGATGGCGAGGCTGTCGGTGGGGATACCCTCGAGCTGCACGCGGCGGGCGGCGTCCTCGACCATGTCCTGCAACAAGAGCTTGAGGTTGGCGTGCTGGGTGTTGGCGACGTGGTCGGCCTTGGTCGCGCAGAAGACCAGCTTTTCGACCTTCGGCGCCAACAGCCGCTGCCAGTAGCTCGAGCGGCCGTGGTTGAAGGCCTCGAGCACGAGCGCGATGGCGGCGCGGGTGTCGTCGAAATGGGCGGGGCCGCGGTTGAGGCTCTCCAGAACGTCGACCAGCACGATCTGGCGGTCGACCGCGTCGACGACCTGGGTCTTGAACGGCCGCACCCAGCGCTCGCGGTAGGTCTCAAAGCGCGCGCGAAAGACGCCGGCGAGGCGGTGGTCGGGCGGCGCCGGCGCGAACAGCGCCGCCTCGGGCGCGCCCTCGACGGCGGTGGGGGTGAGCGCGCGGCCCGGCTGCAGCAGGCTCAGCCGCTGGCGCCGGCACGCCTCGAGCCCGTCGATATAGGCGCGCACGACCGTCTCGGCGTCGCCCTCGCTTAGGGCCGCGAAGAACGCCGCCATCGGCCGGCGATAGGGCTCGGCCTCGAGCCGCGCCAGGGTCACCGCCGCCCAGCCGGCAAAAGTCTCGTCCAGAAGCGGCAGGTCGATCAGCCACTCGCCCGGATAGTCGACGATGTCGAGGGTGAGGGTGCGCTTGTCGCCGAGCTGGCGCGCCATCCGCCCGCGCGGCTTGAAGCGCAGCTCCAGGCGCAACAGGCTCAGATCGGTCGACGGCGCCGGCCAGTAGGGGGTCTCGCCGGCGAGCGCGGCGTGATGGGCGCGGTAGGGAAAAGGCGTGATCCCCGCCGGCACCTGCCGCGCCGGCACCGCCCCCAGATAGCGCCGGTCGGCCACCGCGTTCAAAAAGGGCAGGCCAACGCCGCGCTCGAGGTGATGGGCGAGGCTGGTGATGAAGACGGTCTTGCCCGAGCGCGAGAGGCCGGTGACGGCGATCTTGAGCCGGCGGTCCAACAAGGTCTCGCCGAACGCCTTCAGCTGGCCCTCGAGGCGGTCCCAATCGGGCCGGCGGTCGGGGACGAGGCGGCGGGCGTAGCGCCACCACGTCTGGACGTCGCGACCGAGGACCATGGGATCAGGTGCCAATGCGACCCAAGAGCAGCACGACGAAGACGACGAAGCCGACGTCGCGGTTCATCCGAAAGCGCTTGAGGCAGTCCCCCCCGTCGTCGAGGTCGAGGGCGTGCAGCTCGCGCGCGAGCACCGCCGCCACCGCGGCGAGGCCGATGAAGCCGAGCGCCCCGGCGCCGGCCAGCCCGAGCGCGGTCGCCAACAGCGCCACCATCGCCGCGAAGAAGCCCCAAAGCCAGGGCATCGAGCGGTCGCCGAGAAGCCGCGCGGTCGACTTGATGCCGACGAGCGCGTCGTCCTCCTTGTCTTGATGCGCATAGATGGTGTCGTAGCCCAGCGTCCAGAAGAGGCCGGCGGCGTAGAGCGCCAGCGCCGGCCATTCCAGGCTGCCGTGGGCGGCGGTGTAGCCCACCAGCGCGCCCCAGTTGAAGGTGAGGCCCAAGAACGCCTGCGGCCACCAGGTCAGCCGCTTCATGAACGGATAGGCGATGACCAGCGGCACCGCCAGCCAGCCGATGAGCTGGGCGATGGGCGGCAGGCTCACCAGCACGACCAGGCCGACCGCGCACTGGGCGAAGACGAAGCCCACCGCCTCGGCGAGCCCCACCCGCCCCGCGGGCAAAGGCCGCGTCGCGGTGCGGGCGACGTGGCCGTCGAGCTTGCGGTCGACGATGTCGTTGATCGTGCAGCCCGCCCCGCGCATCGCGAACGCGCCGAGCGCGAAGAGCGGGATCAGCCACCAGGCGAACGCGCCCGGCGCCAGCGCCACCCCCCAGGCACAGGGCCAGAACAGCAGCCACGCGCCGATGGGGCGGTCCCAGCGCGCCAGCTCGCCACAGGCCCGCCGTTTGGCCGACCAGCGCGTGAGCCGGTCGTGTTCGCGATCGACGATAACGCCTTCGTGCTCCGACATGGGCGCTTCATATCACGCGCGCCTTCGACGTAAACCGGCGCCATGACCGAGCGTGCGATCCGTTTGCACACCCCCGCCGAGCTCGCCGCCGGCACCGAGCTCCGGCTCGAGCGCCGCGCTGCGCACTATCTGGCCGCGGTCATGCGCGCCAGGAGCGGCGACGTGGTCCGGCTGTTCAACGCCCGCGACGGCGAGTGGCGCGCCGAGCTCGCCGTCGCCAAGCGTGCCGTCACCGCCACGCTGCGCGAGCGGGTGCGCGCCCCCGCCGCCGAGCCGGGCTCGACGCTGGCGATCGCGGCGATCAAGCGCAGCAGGCTGGAGCTCGTCGTCGAGAAGGCGACCGAGCTCGGGGTCGCGGCGATCCGCCCGGTGGCGACGGCGCACGCCGTCGTCGACCGGATCAACCGCGAGCGCCTCGTCGCCATCGCCACCGAGGCCGCCGAGCAGTGCGAGCGGTTGAGCGTGCCCGCCATCGCCGAGCTCGCCCCGCTCGCCGCCGTCCTCGCCGAGCGCGCCGCCGACCGCCCGCTCTACGCCGCGCTCGCGCGCACCGCTGCGCCGAGCCTGATCGACGCGGTCGCGGCGCACGGCGCCGGCGATCTCCTGATCGGCCCCGAGGGCGGCTTCGCCGAGGCCGAGCGCGCGGCGCTCGCGGCCGCACCCGGCGTGGTGGCGGTGAGCCTGGGGCCGCGCATCCTGCGCGCGGAGACGGCGGCGATCGCCGGGCTCGCCGGGCTCGCCCTGCGCATGTCCGGTTGACGCGGCGGCGCAAAGGCGTGTTGTTGCGCCCTCACAGGAGAAGGGCCCACCCGTGGACGAACAGCGCTCGGTCGACCGTGTCCTGCGCTCGCATCCCGACCGCGCCGCGGTGGCGGCGGAGATCCACACCCGCCCGCCGCCGGAGTTGGGCGCGCCCATCAATCTGTCGCATCTGGCGCTGATCAGCGGCCGCGACGGCGCCGAGGCCGACCGCCGGCTTCTGGTCGAGCTCTGCCGCGCCTACAGCGCGCTGGCGCCGGAGCCGGACGCGACGCTCCACATCGCCCAGCTCGGCCAGCTCGAGCTGCGCTGGGAGCGCCACACCGAGTTCTCCACCTACATCTTCGTCCGCGAAGGCGGGCTCGGCGAGCCGTTCGCCGAGCCCGCGGTCGGCCAGCTCGGCCCGCGCTGGCTCGAGCGGCTGCCGGGCGAGCTGGTCGCGGCCAACCATCTCGTCGTCCTGCCCGACGACGCGCCCAACCCCGACCGCGAGCAGCTGTCGCGCTGGTTCGAGGGCCACCACCTGTTGAGCGGCCGGGTGGCGGGCGAGGGCGTCCAGCTCTGGACCAGCCTCAGGGTCCACGCCGACGGCTTCGGCCGCTTCGTCGTCAAGAACGCCGGCTACGACCGCGCCCGGCTCGGCCGGCTGGTCCAGCGCGTCCTCGAGCTCGACACCTACCGCTTGCTGGCGCTCCTGGGTCTGACCCGCGCGCGCCGGTTGAGCAGCACCCTGGGCGACATGGAGCAGCGGTTGTTGCAGCTCACCGTCGCCATGACCGACACCGACGACGCCCAGAGCGACCGCCGGCTGCTGGACGAGCTCTCCGACCTCGCCGCCGAGCACGCCCGCGCCGCCGCCGATCACGCCTATCGCTTCAGCGCGACCCGGGCCTACGCCGAGCTCGTCGGCGAGCGCCTGGCCCGGCTGCGGCTCGAGCGCAACGACGACATGGAGATCATGAGCTCCTTTTTGGAGCGGCGCTTCGAGCCGGCGATGCGCACCTGCCGCGCCGTCGAGGGGCGCATGGAGGGGTTGGGCCTGCGCCTCGCCCGCGCCGCCGACCTCTTGCGCACCCGCGTCGATCTGGCCTTGCAGGAGCAGAACCAGGCGCTGTTGGTCTCGATGGACCGCCGCGCCAAGCTGCAGCTCCGCCTGCAGCAGACCGTCGAGGGCCTGTCGGTGGCCGCGATCAGCTACTACATCGTGGGCCTTTGGTCGTATCTGCTGGAACTCGTCGCCCCGGCTTTGAGCGCGCCGGCCATCGGCTTCGCGACCGGCTTGGCGGTGCCGGTGGTCGTGGGCGCGGTCTGGCTCGGCGTGCGCCGGCTCCGGGCCCGCCTCGGGCACTGAGCTTCGACGTCGCGACAACCCGCCGGTGGCGGCCGGCGCGGCGGCCGCCACCGGCGCGCGGACCGGCGTCGGCGGGCTCGGCCCGTTCGCCTCGCTGCCGGCACGCCGCCTTTGCCGCTTCGGGGTCGACCGGCTGGCGCCCCGCCGCCCCGCTGGTCGAACCGGCCTGGGTTTGCTATCCTATTTTGGCCGCCGCGACGGCGGGGGCGCGCGGGTGACGGACCGGGCTCGGATTTTGGAGAACGAACCCACATCGGCGGTTTTTCCTTTGGCCGCAGGGGGTTGCGGCGGGATGCGGGCGGCGGCAGCGAGGCTCGGCTCAGGCCGCGAGGGCGCGGGCGAGCTCGAGGCCGCAGGTCGTCCTCAGGCGCCAGCGCACCACCAGGACGAGGACGAGCGCCGCCGTCCAGTTGATCGCGAACAGGGTCCAGAAGATGGCGTCGAGCCCCCAGCCGAAGACGAGCTGGCCGAGCGCGAGCAGGGCCGCCGGCGCGATCAGCGAGCGGCCGACGGTGACGACGAAGCTCCAGATCGGCTGGCCGATGCCCTGCAGCGTGGCGCCGCCCATCATGTTGAAGACCGAGGCGCACTGGATCAGCGCCGCGACCGCCAGATAGCGCGCGCCGGCGTCGATCACCGCCGGATCGCGCGAAAAGAGCGCGATCAACGGCTCGCGGAAGGTGAACAGGAGCACCGTGCCGGTGCCCATGACGACGAGGCCCCAGCCGGTGCTCACCCGAAGGACGTGGGTGATGCGCTCGAAGCGCGCGGCGCCGAAGGCGTTGCCGACGAGGGTGAGGGTGGCGGCGTTGAGCCCGACCGTCGGCAAGAGGAAGAGCTGCTCGAGCCGGAGGCCGACGCTGTAGGCGGCGAGCGCGGCCTCGCCGTGGCGGCCGACGAAGGCGGTGACGGTGAAGAGCGCGACGCCGATGAGCGTCATGTTGCCGGTGGCGGGCAGGGCCTGACGCACCAGCGCGGCCAGGAGGTCCGGGCGCGGGCGCAACGGCAGCTCGCCCGCGGCGAGGCCGTCGCGGCGGGTCCGGGCGTGGAGATAGGCCAGCGTCGCCGCCTGGACGAGCACCGTCGCCCAGGCGATGCCGGCGACGCCGAGGCCGAAGGTGAACATCAAGAGCGGGTCGAGGGCGATGTTGACCAGCGCGCCCGCGACCAGCGCGTTGCGGTAGCTCTTGGTGTCGCCCTGGGCGGCGAGCCGGGCGTTGACGACGGCGTTCAGCAAAAAGAGCGGGGCGGCGAGGAGGATCGGCACGAGGTAGTCGAGCGCGTAGGCCCGGGCCTCACCCCGGATCGAGAGCAGGTCGAGGACCGGGCCCGCGAGCGCCAGGCCGAGCACCGCCGCGGCGACGCCGCCGGCGACCGCCACCAGCCGCGCCTGGCCGGCGAGGGCGCGGGCGCGGTCGCGGTCGTCGGCGCCGAGGGCGCGGGCGATCAGCCCGGTGGCACCCTGACCGAGCCCCGCCATCGTCGCGACGACGACGAAGAAGACCGGAAAGCTGGCGCCCAGGGCGGCGAGCGCGGCGGTCGACCAGAGCCCGGCGTAGACGCTGTCGACGACGTTGTAGAGCGTGTTGAAGAGATAACCCGTGGCCGCCGGCACGGCGAGGGCGCGGACCAGCGGGGCGACGGGCCCGTTCACGAGGTCGCGGCGTGGACGCAAGGACGCGATGTCTCCGGCTCGAGGGGCGCGGCCGCCGCAGCCCTGGTGCCCGCTGCGCCCGGCGTTGCATCGTGGTGCGCTAAGGATAGGCGCACAATGGCCACGGGCCGAGGGTCCGCCGCCGCGGGCGGCATCGCGGGGGCGTGCTCGCGGGGCGTTTCCCGGTGCTGGTGCGGTGGGGGCGCAACTGGTCCGCGATGACGGTCGTCGCCGGCGCGATCGACCCCTGGACCTTTCGCGCCGTCGTCCTCCCGCTGGCGGCGGCGACGGTCTCCGTCGCCTTCACAAGGCCGTTTTGGACGAGGCTCTTGTCGCTGCGGTGGCTCGCCGAGCGGGCGACGCCGTGCCGGCTCGCCGCCCTCGTCGTCGGCGGGCAGGCGCTCGCGACCCTCGGGCCCGCGCGCCGCTGAGCCGGCTCACGACGCCGCGATCATCAGCGTGCCGCCGCCGGAGAGCCAGTCGCTGAAGGCGTGGGCGGGCATCGGCGCGCCGACCCAGGCGCCGCTCGCCCAGTCGCAGCCCAGCTCCTTGAGCTTGCGGGCGAGCCCCGGGCGGTCGACGCCGGCGGCGCCGACGTCGAGGCCGAGGCCGAGGCCGAGGTCGACGAGCCCTTTGAGGATGGTGGCGTCGCTCGCCCGCTCGCGCTGCCCCTGCACCAGGCCGGCGGCGAGTTCGAGGCTGTCGGCGGGCAGATGGCGCAGCGCGAACAGCGACGAGCGCGGCCCGCCACCGCCCGCGAGGGTGACCCGCAGCCCCAGGTCCCGGAGCGCTTGGAGGTGGTCGGCGACGGCGGTGTCGCTGGCGTCGACGCCCGTCGTCTTGCCGCCCACCGCCACCTCGAACCAGGCCGGATGACAGCCCACGGCCTGCAGGCGGCGGCGGATCATCTCCACCACGTCGCTGCGGCGCACGAGGGTGAGCGGCAGGTCGACGACGAGCGGCACCAGCGGCACCTCGTAGGCGAGCCAGCCCGCCATCTGCCGGCCCGCCGCCTCCAGCATCCAACGGATGACCGGCAGCGCCAGGTCGTCGATCTCGTCGACGGCGAGCCTCAGCAGCGCGTCGTCGCCGCGGGCGCGCAGGTGCAGGCGCGCCGCCCGTGGGCGCTCGGTGCGCAGGTCGAGCTGCGGCTCGAAGACGAGCTCGAACCCCTCGCGCTGAAGCTCGCGACGAACGAGGGCGCGCTTTTTGAGCTCGCCAGGGGCGGTGCCGACGACGAGCGGCTGATGCAGCCGGAACCCGCCGGGCCCCTGCGCCTTGGCGCGATACATCGCCGCCTCGGCGCGCGCCAGCAGGGTCTCGAAGCCGGTGGCGTCCAGGGGGTAGAGGGCGAGGCCGGCCGAGGCGGTGAGGTGCAGACGCTCGCCCGCGATCGTAAAGGGCCGCGCGATCGCCTGCAGCAGCCGGCGCACGCGCACCAGCGCCTCCTCCGGCACCATCTCGACGGCGGTCCAGAGCAGAAAGCGCCCCCCACCGAGGGCGGCGGTGAGGTCGCTCTCGCCCCGCGCGCCGGCGAGCCGCTCGGCGACCAGCGTGAGCACGCGGTCGGCGACGTCGCGACCCAAAAGCGCGTTGATCGCGGCGAGCCCGTCGATATCCACGACCACCAGTGCCGAGGCGGTGTCGCCCGCCTCCAGCTTCGGTTGCACGAGGTCGCGAAAGGCCTCGCGGCTCGGCAAGCCGGTGAGCGGCTCGAGCCGATCCTGCAGGCGGCGCTGCTCGGCGCGGCGGCATTCGCCGACGAGCTCGCGCAGCACGCGGCAGAGCTCCACCGCGCCGCCGTCGGCGACGAGACGGAAGTCGATGCGCCCGGCGAGCGCGGAGACCGGTGCGAGCGACGCGCCGGCATCCGGTGGAACCATGACGACGAGCGGGCGGTCGTCCACCAGCGGCGCCAGCCGCTCGAGCAGGTCGGCGGCGTCCCGCTGGCCGGACGTGGCGTCGACGAGCACGGCGTCGATGTCGCGCTCGGCCAGCAGCGCGGCGGCGCCGGCGGCGTCCTCGGCGCTCGAGAACGCGATGAACGGCAACGCCAGCCGCTGCCAGCGCTCCACCCGCCGAGCATCGCCCGCCGGCGCGACGACGAGGGTCTCCAACGAACCGGTCCTGCGCATACTCTTTCCCCGGACGACGTGGCCTCCGTCCTAGGAAAGAGAGGCGAGTATGTCCAAAGATTTTTCGCCTTTAGGTTGGGCTGGGCAGCGGCAGTCCGATATCGTCGAGGGCGGTGAAGACCGGGCGCAGGGCGAGGCCCGAGACCACGAGGGTGTGGAGGAGTTCGGCCGCGCCCACCAGCTGGCCGCTCAGGTCGATGCGGTCGCTCAGATGGAGCTCGCGGCGGTGGGTGATGGCGAGGCGGCCGACGCGGGCGCGCTGGATCCGGGCGACGGTCGCCAGCAGGCGATCGCGGCGGCTTGGCCCCTCGACGCTGTAGGGGATGCGGGCGAGCCGACAGCCGACCTCGAGGCAGGCGTGCTCGCCGAGGGCGAAGCGTCCGGTGACACGCCGGCCCATCTGCGTGTAGGTGAGGATCACCGGCGCCTGCCGCTGGACGCGCTCGAGGCGGCCGTGGGGGTCGAGCTTCAGGCTCGTGATCTCGGGCGTGAGATCGTCGGCACTCAGTTGCGGCAGCGCCGCCAGGAGTTCCGCGTCTCGGCTCACCGCCTCGGCCATGAATTGCTCCGTCGTCGCGTCCCGCAACGGGATCGCCGTCGCAACGCCGAGCCCGCGACCCGACGCCACCCGCACCGGCGGACCCTAGGCCGTGCTCGTTAAGGAGGGGTTATCGCGATGGCGAGCGACGCCGCGCAGAAGCGCCCGGGCTGGCGTTGGCTCGCGCGCACGGTGGTCCCCGCGCTCTGGCCCACCGACGCCCCCGGCCTGAAGACGCGGGTGGCGGTCGCCTTCGCGCTGGTCATCGGCGCCAAGCTCGTCGCCGTGCAGATCCCCTTCTTCTACAAGGCGGTCGTCGACGGCCTCGAGACCGGCGCGAACCAGGTCGCCACGCTACCCGTCTTGATGCTTCTGGCCTACGGCGGCGCGCGGCTCACCTCCGCCCTCTTCAACAACCTGCGCGAGGCGGTGTTCGCCCGGGTCGCCCAGCGCGCCGGGCGGCGGCTGTCGCTTCGGGTCTTTCGCCACCTCTTCGAGCTGCCGCTGCAGTTCCACCTCGAGCGCCGCACCGGCGAGCTGTCGCGCGCGATCTCCCGCGGCGTGCAGGCGATGACCTTCCTGTTGGGGATGGTGCTGTTCAACCTGGCGCCGACGGCCTTCGAGTTCGTCCTCGTCATCGGGCTTCTGTTGTGGAACTACCACTGGTCGTTCGCGCTGATCACCGCACTGACCATCGGCGGCTACGCCGTCTTCACCGTCTTCGCCACCGAATGGCGCACCGCCTTTCGCCGCGAGATGAACGCCCGCGACAACGACGTCGCCGGGCGCAGCGTCGATGGCCTGGTGAACTACGAGACGGTGAAGCTCTTCACCAACGAGACCTACGAGGCCGAGCGGCTCGACCGCGCGCTCGCCTCCTACGAGGACGCGGCGGTGCGCTCGCAGACCTCGCTCGCCGCCTTGAACTTCGGCCAGCAGGCGATCGTGGCGCTCGGCGTCACCGCGCTGATGTTCAACGCGGCGCGTGGGGTGGTGGCGGGCACGATGACCGTGGGCGACGTCGTGCTGGTCAACGCCTTCATCCTGCAGCTCTACCAGCCCTTGAACATCCTGGGCTTCGTCTACCGCGAGGTGAAGCAGTCGCTGGCCGATCTCGAGCATTTGAGCGGGCTGTTGGACGTCGCTCCGGCGGTGGCCGATGCGCCCGACGCCCGGCCGTTGCGCCAAGGCCCGGGCCATGTCCGTTTCGAGCAGGTGCGCTTCGGCTACGATGCCCGCCGGCCGATCCTCGACGGGCTCGAGCTGGAGGTGCCGGCCGGCCGCACCCTCGCCATCGTCGGCGGCACCGGCGCCGGCAAGTCGACGCTCGTGCGCCTCCTGTGCCGGTTCTACGACGTCGAGGCCGGCCGCATCCTCATCGACGGTCAAGACGTCCGGGCGGTGACGCAGGCGAGCCTGCGCCGGGCCATCGGCGTCGTGCCGCAGGACACCGTGCTCTTCAACGACACCATCGCCGCCAACATCGCCTACGGCCGGCCGGGGGCGTCGCCGCCGGAGATCGCGCGCGCCGCGGAGACCGCGCAGATCAGGAGCTTCATCGAGGGCCTGCCGGACGGTTGGGCGACGCTCGTCGGCGAGCGCGGGCTCAAGCTCTCGGGCGGCGAGAAGCAGCGCGTCGCGATCGCGCGCATGGTCTTGAAGGACCCGCGCATCCTCGTCCTCGACGAGGCCACCTCCGCGCTCGACACCGTGACCGAGCGGGCGCTGCAGACGGCGATCCGCAAGATCACCCGCGGGCGCACCTCGCTCGTCATCGCGCACCGGCTCTCGACCATCTTGGACGCCGATCGCATCGTCGTGATGGAGGCCGGCCGCGTCGTCGAGAGCGGCAGCCACGCCCAGCTGCTCGCCCAGGGCGGGCGCTACGCCCGTCTTTGGCAGGACCAACAGGCCGACGCCGCGGCGTCTTGAGCCGCCGACGCGTTGACGGCCGGCCGATCCGACCGGCGGAGAGAACGCCCATGCGCTCGCGCGGCACTCGGCCCGAGCGCGGGCTCAGGCGCCCGGGCTCGGAGGTGGAACCGGCGATCGGCGCCGCACCGGCGCGTGCGGCGGGACCGTCAGGGGCCTCAGAGTTCGTCGCGCTCGGCGCGCTTCTTCTGCAGCTTGCGGAAGCGGCGGATCGCCTCGGCCTTCTCCCGCGCCCGGCGCTCGGACGGCTTCTCGTAATGCCGGCGCATGCGCATCTCGCGGTAGAGACCCTCGCGCTGCATCTTCTTCTTGAGCGCGCGCAACGCCTGGTCGACGTTGTTGTCGCGAACCTGAACCTCGACGGTCATTCCGACTCCTGGGCTGGTGGCGGTCTCACTTGTGGACAACGTCCGAATTCGGGACGCGAAAACCCACGCCCGCCATGGGCGAGCGCGCATCGACCTTATAGGTCCGCCGCGCCGCGACTCGCAACGTCTTTCCGGCTCCGCGCGACCGCGCGCGTTGGCGGGCGGCCGCCATGCGCCTATTTGTCAGGCATGACGCTTCGCAAGATCGCACTGATGGGACATCCGCTGCTGTGGCGCCGGGCGCAGCCGGTGGCGACGCCTCTGGACGCCGAGACGCGCCGCCTCGCCGACGACATGGTCGAGACCATGCGCGACGCGCCCGGCGTCGGGCTCGCCGCGCCCCAGGTCCATGCCAGCCTGCGGCTGATCGTCGTCCAGCCCGCGCGCGAGGCCGACACGGCGATGGTGCTGGTCAATCCCGAGCTCGAGCCCATCGGCGAGGTGGTCGAGCTCGGCCTCGAGGGCTGTCTCTCGATCCCGGATTGGCAGGGCCTCGTCCCGCGCTGGCGCGCGGTGCGCTACCGCGCGGAGACCGCCGACGGTCGCCCGCTCGAAGGTGAGGCCGAGGGCTTCTTCGCGCGCGTCCTCCAGCACGAGGTGGACCACCTCGACGGCGTGCTCTACCCGATGCGCTTGCGCGATCCGCGCGACCTCGCCATGACCCGCGAGGCCCGCCACCTCGTGGCGCGGCTCGAATCGTACCGCGCGGACAACGACCTGGAAGAGGACACCCGGTCATGACCGACCGCCACGCCCAAAAAGACGCGCTCTTGCTCGCCGCCCTCGAGCACGTCGCCTTCGACGGCTGGTCGCGCCACGCGCTCGCCGCCGCCGCCCGCGACCTCGAGATGGACCCGACCACGGCGCGGCGGTTGTTTCCCCGCGGCGGCGAGAGCATGCTCGACGCCTTCGACGACTGGGCCGACCGCCAGATGCTGGCGCGGCTGGAGAACGAGGACCTCGAGCGCCTGCGCGTGCGCGACCGCATCGCCGCCGCGGTGCGGGCGCGGATCGAGGTGCTGGCGCCCTATCGCGAGGCCACCCGCCGCGCGCTCGCCGCGCGTGCCTTGCCGAACACCGCGATGGGCGGGTTTCAGAACCTCTGGCGGACCGTCGACCGGATGTGGCTCGCCGCCGGCGACACCAAGGACGACGGCCTCGCCGTCTACACCAAGCGGGCGGCGCTGGCGGCGATCTACACCGCCACCGTCCTCTACTGGCTCGAGGACACGTCGATGGACCAGGCGGACAGCTGGGACTTCCTCGACCGCCGCATCGACGGCGTCACGCGCCTGCAGAGCTGGCGGGAACGCGCGCAGCGCGTCTCGCGCCGGATGCCGTTCCGCCGCCGACCGTACTGGACCGAGGAAGCCAGCGTCTGAGCGCGCGGGCGATCGCCGCCGGGGCTTCCAGAGGCGCCATGTGGCCGACCTCGTCCAACTCGACCAACGCCGCCGCGGGCAGGGCCTCGGCGAGCGCGCGGCCGGCCTTTGCCGGGGTCATCCGATCGCGCCGCGCGGTGACGACGAGCGCGGCGGTGGCAATGCGCGCCGCACCCCCGGCGAGCGCGTCGTAGCGGTCGCAGGCGGCGAGGTCCGACGCCAGCACGCCCGCTTCGGTGCCGGCGAGGATCCGGCGCGCGAGTTCGTGCATCGCGATTCCGGGCGGCCGGCCGGGCTGGCGCGGCGCGAAGCCCCAGGCGAGGATGGTCTCGATCGCGCCTTCGGGGCGCTCGCGCGCGTCCGCCAGCAGGCGCGGGTGCACCGGCAGGCGCGCCGCGGCGCCCAGCGCCGCCACGCCCGCCACCCGCTCGGGGTGCGCCCGGGCGGTCTCGAGCGCGACGAGGGCGCCCATCGAATGGCCGACGAGATGGGCCCGCGCGACGCCGAGCGCGTCGAGGAACCCCGTGAGCCAAAAGGCGTAGTCCTCGATCGCCGTGGGTGCGGGCCCGGCGCTCGCCAGGCTCGAGCCGGGTCGGCCGTGGCCGGGGAGCGCCGGGGCGACCACCGCGGTCTCGGCGTCGGCCAGGGCGGCGAGCTGGCCGGTCCAGAACACCGGCGCCAGCCCGGCGCCGTGGATCAAGACGACGGTGCGCGCGGCCGCGCACGGATCGGGGCCGCTGGCGGCGGCGAAGACCGTTCGCTGCGCGACGTCGACGCGCATGGCTCGTCTCCCATCGTCCCCTCGCCGGCGCTCGGCCGGCGCTTGCGGTCGGCGATCGGCGCCCGCAATGTATCATCGGTGGCTGGGTTCGAAGGAGCGCGCGCGTGTTCGGGTTTCTGAGCAAATGGTTCGAGCGCGGCGAGGGCGACGCCGCCGCCGCGGGCGAAGCCGTGGTCTATCGGGGGTTCACGATCACGCCGCAGCCCTACCGCCGGCAGGGCCAGTGGCAGCTCGCCGCGCGCATCACCAAGGAGATCGCAGGCGAGACCCGCGAGCACCAGCTGGTCCGCGCCGACCTCTTGAGCGATCCGCAAGAGGCGCGCCGGCACGCCGTGATGAAGGCCCAGCGACTGATCGACGAGCGCGGCGATGGGCTCTTCGACTGAGGCCGCCACCGGCGAGGCGGCGCCGTCGCTCAAAAAGCGCCTGCGGCGGCTTTATCACGGCGACGACCGCGCGGCGACGCGCTTTCGCTGGCTCATGCTGGCCGTCGACGTCGTCACCATCGCGCTCTTCGTCGAGCTCACCTTCGTCGCCGACGCGGGCTGGATGATCGGCCTCGAGTTCGGCCTCGGGGCGATCCTGCTCGCCGATCTGTCGGCCCGGCTCTACATCGATTCGCGGCCGTGGGCGCTTCTCTTGAAGCCCTTGACCCTGGTCGACGCCGTCGTCGTGTTCTCGCTGCTGGCGGCCCCCTTCACCGACAATCTCGGTTTTCTCCGCATCCTGCGGACCTTGCGGTTGCTGCGCTCCTATCACGTCATCGGCATTCTGCGTCGGCATTCGCTCTGGGTCCGCCACAACGAGGAAATCATCCACTCCACCATCAACCTGATCGTCTTCGTCTTCATGACCACCGCTGCCGTCTTCGTCACCCAGCATGAGGTCAATCCGCAGATCGACGACTACATCGATGCGCTCTATTTCACGGTGACAACGCTGACCACGACCGGCTTCGGCGACATCACGCTCACCGGCGAGTGGGGACGGATCCTCTCGGTGATCGTGATGATCCTGGGCATCTCGCTGTTTTTGCGGCTCTTGCAGGCCATCTTCCAACCCGCCAAGGTCCACGCTCCCTGCCCGCATTGCGGGCTCTCCCGCCACGACCCGGATGCCGTGCATTGCAAACATTGCGGCAAGATCATCCACATCGAGACCGGCGGCGCGGCCTGAGCGCGGCCGGCGGCTTGCTCGTTCTCGCCGGGTGCGCCGCCGTCGTGCCGGCGGGCTCGGACGAGGCCGCCTTCGTCGCCGCCGGCGCGACGCGGGTGCCCGACGCGGCGCGCGCGGAGCTCGTGGTCGGCAACCGCCTCGAGGGCGACGGCTTCACCGTGACCTACGACCGCGACGGCACCAAGCGCATCCGCACCGCCGGCGGCAGGGTCGTCGAGCGGCGCTGGTGGATCGGCGACGACGGCGCCTTCTGCGAGGAGCTCGCCGCCAGCGCTGCCCCCGTCTGCGGTGGCCACGGCAAGCTCTACGTCAAGGACGGCCGTTACCGCGCCTTTCGCCCCGACGGCAGTGCGGCACCCTTGAGCTTCACCATCGCCGAGACCGACCGCGACTGAGCCTGCGCGTCATGGGCTCGTCACACCGCCGTTCTAAGCCGTCTCGGAGGACGAGGAGAACGCTTGATGCCCGACCACCGGCCCGTCCTGGGCGCCGCCTTCAACCTCGAGCACCTTGAACGTCACCGTGACTGGGTGTTCGAGCACGACCGCGACCTCGAACTGCAGCACTTCATCGACCCGCACATCCTCGGCGGCGACTGGCGCGACCTCGCCGAGCGCACCAAGGCGGCGCTCGCCGGCCATCGCGGCCGGCTCGGGCTGCACGGGCCCTTCGTCGGCTTCACGCTGGAGACGGGCGACCCCGAGATCCGCGCGGTCGTCCAAAAGCGCCTGGACCAGATCCTCGACGTCGCCGCCCATCTCGGGGCCACGCAGATCGTCCTGCACAGCCCCTTCAAGACCTGGGACCGCTGCAATCTCGACGCCGTGCCGGGGGCGCGCGACGCCATGATCGCGCGCGTCCAGGCGACGGTCGCGCCGGCGCTCAGCCGCGCCGAGGCCGCGGGCGTCGAGCTCGTCTTCGAGAACACCGAGGACGCCGAGCCCGAGGCGCGGGTCACGCTGGCGCGCGCCTTCGGCTCGGCGCGGGCACGGGTCTCGTTGGACACCGGCCACGCCCACTACGCCCACGTCCACACCGGCGCGCCGCCGGTCGACTTCCACGTCCGCGCCGCCGGCGACTGGCTCGCCCACGTCCATCTGCAGGACAGCGACGGCTGGGCCGACCGCCACTGGGTGCCGGGCGAGGGCACGGTGCCGTGGCCCGAGCTGTTCCGCACCCTCGCCACCCTCGAGAGCCGACCGCGCCTGATCCTCGAGCTGCGCGACAAGGACCGCTGCCCCGAGGCTGCGGCCCGGCTCGCGGCGATGGGCCTCGCCGCGTGAGCCGCCGCGTCAGTCGTCGCCGCCCGCCGCGGTCCGCTTGATCTCACCGGGGGTGGCGGCGGTGCCGACCTCGTGGCGGATCGAGAGGAAGGCGCCGATGGCGCCGAGGTTGAGGATCTCCGAGACGCTCGCGTTCATCGGCACGATCTGCACCGGGCGGTCGAGGCCCATCAGGATCGGCCCGATGACCTGCCCGCCGCCGAGCTGCTTTAAGAGCTTGGAGGCGATGCTGGCGGAGTGCAGCGCCGGCATCATCAAGAGGTTCGCCGGCGCCGAGAGGCGGCAGAACGGGTAGAGCTTCAAGAGCTCGGCGTCGAGGGCGACATCGGCCTCCATCTCGCCGTCGTACTCGAAGTCGGCGCCGCGGCGGTCGAGCTCCTCGATCACCGCGCTCTGCTGCTTGGCGAACTGGACGTCGCGGTTGCCGAAGGTCGCGAACGACACCGCGGCTACCCGCGGCGTGAAGCCGAGCTGACGCACGAAGCGCGCCGCTTGGGTCGCGATGTCGGCGGCGACCTCGGCGTCGGGCAGCTCGTGCACGGCGGTGTCGCACAAAAACACCGTGCGGCCACGGGCGATCACCATCGACAGGCCGAACATCTGCGCGCCGGGCTCGGGGTCGACCACGCGCAGGAGGTCGTTGAGCGCGGTCGTGTAGTTGCGGGTGAGGCCGGTCACCAGGACGTCGCCGTCGCCGCGCGCGACCATGCAGGCGCCGAAGATGTTGCGGTCGTTGTTCACCAGGCGAACGCAGTCGCGGTAGAGAAAGCCGTGCCGCTGGTTGCGCCGGTAGAGGTAGTCCGAGTAGTAGTGGTTGTTCATCGACAGCCTGGCGTTTTGGATCTCGATGCCGTCGAGGGCACCGAGGCCCATCGCGTCCATCGTCTCCTGGATGCGCGCCTCGCGGCCGATGAGGACGGGCGTGCCGAGCCCGCCATTGCGCCAGGCGATGGCGGCGCGGATGGCGGTCTCCTCCTCGCCCTCGGCGAAGACCATGCGGCGCGGGTTCTCCGCCACCGTGTCGATGATCTGCTGCATGCGCGAGGCGGTGGGATCCAGCCGGCCTTTGAGCTCCGCCTCGTAGGCGCGGGTGTCGACGATCGGTCGCGCCGCCACGCCGCTCGCGGTCGCCGCCTTCGCCACCGCCAGCGGCACCTTCCCGATCAGGCGCGGATCGAACGGGGTGGGGATGATGTAGTCGCGGCCGTAGCGTAGCCGCCGGCCGCGATAGGCGGCGGAGACCTCCTCCGGCACGTCCTCGCGGGCGAGATCGGCCAAAGCGTAGGCGGCGGCGATCTTCATCGCCTCGTTGATGGTGGACGCCCGGGCGTCGAGCGCGCCCCTGAAGATGTAGGGAAAGCCCAAGACGTTGTTGACCTGGTTGGGGTAGTCCGAGCGGCCGGTGGCGATGATCGCGTCCGCGCGGACCTCCTTGACCTGCTCAGGCGTGATCTCCGGGTTCGGGTTCGCCATCGCGAAAACGATCGGATCGGGCGCCATCGAGGCCACCATCTCGGGCGTGAACGCCCCGGCAACCGAGAGGCCGAAGGCGACGTCGGCGCCCACGAAGGCCTCGGCCAGGGTGCGGCGGTCGGTGGGGGCGGCGTGCGCCGACTTCCACTGGTTCATCCCAACCTCGCGGCCCTCGTAGACGACGCCGCGGGTGTCGCAGAGCAGCACCTGGCCGTGCGGCAGGCCCATCGCCTTCAAGAGCTCGACGCAGGCGATCGACGCCGCCCCGGCGCCGTTGACGACGAGGCGGATGTCCTCGAGCCGCCGGCCCGTCAGGTGCAGCGCGTTGATCAGCCCGGCGGCGGCGATGACGGCGGTGCCGTGCTGGTCGTCGTGAAAGACCGGGATGTCGAGCGCCTCCTTGAGGCGCTGCTCGATGATGAAGCACTCGGGCGCCTTGATGTCCTCGAGGTTGATGCCGCCGAAGGAGGGCGCCACCAGGCTCGCCGCCTGCACGAAGGCGTCGATGTCCTCGGTGGCGAGCTCCAGATCGATGCCGTCGATGTCGGCGAAGCGCTTGAAGAGAACGGACTTGCCCTCCATCACCGGCTTGGCGGCGAGGGCGCCGATGTTGCCGAGGCCCAAGACGGCGGTGCCGTTGGAGAGGACGGCGACGAGGTTGCCCTTGGCGGTGTAGGCGTAGGCCGCCTGCGGGTCCTTTTCGATCTCAAGGCACGGCACCGCGACCCCGGGCGAGTAGGCGAGCGAGAGGTCGCGCGAGGTGGTGAGCGGCTTGGTGGGCGCGATCTCGAGCTTGCCGGGGCGGCCGCGGCGGTGGAGCTCGAGCGCCTCGTCGTCGGTGATCCGGCCTTCCTCCTGGCTCAGTGGCCGTTGGCCGAAGCCCGATCGCGCGCTCACCATGACAGCTCTCCCCGACGACGGTGTGAACCGCTTTGGTGGTCGCTTCCGCACCGGTGAGCAAGGCCGTGTGTGCGCTTGACGCGCCGCCACCGTCCCCCACCTAAGGCTCGACTTCCCGGTGGGGCACTTGACATGAATCTGATGCGGACGGGCATCCTTTTGGCGGCGATGACGGCGTTGTTTCTCGCCGTCGGCTACGCCCTCGCCGGCGAGGGCGGCATGCTGATGGCGCTGCTCCTGGCCGGCGGCATGAACGCCTTCGCCTACTGGAACTCCGACAAGATGGTGCTGCGCATGCACAACGCGCGGCCCGTCGGGCGCCAGGAGGCGCCCGAGCTCTACAGCATGGTCGAGCGGCTCGCCCGCAACGCCGACATGCCGATGCCCAAGGTGTTCATCATCGAGCAGGCCCAGCCGAACGCCTTCGCAACCGGCCGCAACCCCGACAACGCCGCCGTCGCGATCACCAAAGGCCTGTTGCAGAACGCGCCGGCGAACGAGATCGCCGGCGTGATGGCGCACGAGCTCGCCCACATCAAAAACCGCGACACGCTGACGATGACGGTGACCGCGACGCTCGCCGGCGCCATCGGCTTCCTCTCGCAGTTCGCGCTCTTCTTCACCGCCGGGCGTGGCGAGGACCGGCCCAACCCGATCATCGCCATCGCCGTCATGATCCTCGCGCCCCTGGCGGCGGCGATCGTGCAGATGGCGATCAGCCGGGCGCGGGAATACGAGGCTGACCGCGTCGGTGCGGAGATCGCCCGCGACCCCGCCGCCCTCGCCAACGCCTTGAAGCGGATCGAGGCCATCGCCCACACCGGCGGTCGCCAGGGCCGCGGCGTCGTCTACGAGACGGCGGAGCGCAATCCGGCGACGGCGCACATGTTCATCATCAACCCGCTCGCCGGCATCAACGCCGACAACCTCTTCCGCACCCATCCGCCGACCGCCGAGCGCATCCGCCGGCTGATGGAGATGACGGCGAACGGCCCGGCCCGGCCGGTGACCTCCAGCGCCCCCCGCGGTCGCTCGCGAATCCCGACGACGGGGAGCTGAGCGAGCCGGAGCGCCGCGCCGGCGTCAGCGCGGGACCTTCGGGCGATCGGGGTGGTCCTGCTCGGCGCGGTAGCCGACGACGATGTCGAGCTCGTCGGCGTCGATCGTGCATCCCCTGCTCACGGCGCATTCGGATCAGGGGTCGGCTCGGTGCTCGCGGGTCGGGCCCTGCTGGGCGAGCCGGAGCTCGCAATGACATGCGGTGCGGGTGTGGTAGGTCTCCTCGACCCCCGGTGCCACCTCGAGGACGCCGAACGGCCGCGCCGCGGCCGGCAATCCGGTGGTCTCGACGTCGATCGAGAGATCGACGCGGCTCACCGAGCGGTCGCCGGACGGGGCGTGGCCCCGACCTCGAAGCGGTAGCGCGGGTCCTCGATCGATCCTCCCGCGGCTCCTCGCCCCGGACGTCGACCGTAAGGCTCGAGCCGTCCTCGAAGACGGTTTCGGGTGTCGGGCCCCTGTTGCGGATGAAGTGTCCCTCGGTGGACGTGATCGGGTCGTCGAGCAGGTGCGCGGGGTCTGCGCATGGAGCGGCCGATCGCCCAGCACGCTGCGGCCGTCCTCGGCGCAGAGATCCGGCGCGAAGGCGGCCGGCACGAAGCCGGGGCGCAGCTTGCGGCCGAAGCGAATGGCCGCGCCCACCATCGCCGACAGCCCGGCGAGCAAGGCCCCCTCGAGAAGCGGCGCCGCGCGCCCTGAACGTCGGGCTTGGTCGCGGCCGGCGACGCGTGCCGATCGCTCATCGGTCTCTGCCTCCTTAAGCGGCGACCTACGATCGGCCAGCCTGACGGCTTTGCGGTGTGCGGGCCGAAGGCGCACGCTTCTCGAGCCCCGTCGGCCGCGGCGCGCCGGCGCGCCGCGCTGGCACCGTGTTCGCAGATCGATATGTTAAGGCCATGGACTCCGCATCGACGCTCGACCGTCAGCAAAGGTGGACAAGATGCCCACGGCCGAGCCTCGCGTCGCCCTGGTGACCGGTGCCGCCGGCGGGATCGGCCGCGCCATCGCGGCGCGGCTGGTGCGTGACCGCTGGCGGGTCCACATGATCGACCTCGACGAGAGCGTGCACGAGCACGCCGACAGCCTCGCGAACGGCCTGGCCCAAGCCCATGTCGCCGACGTCGCCGATGCGGCGGCCGTGGATCGCGTCGTCAGCGCGATCGAGCGCGGCGACGGCCGCCTCGACGGGCTCGTCGCCAATGCCGGCATCATGCGCCGGGCCCCGATCGAGGCGCTCGCTCCCGCCGATTGGGAGCGCGTCCTCGCCGTCAACCTCACCAGCACCTTTCTGTTGACGCGGCGGACGCGCGCGCTCCTGCGCCAGGTGCGCGGCGGCCTCGTCACCATCGCCTCGACCCGGGCCCACATGTCGGAGCCGGACACCGAGGCCTACGCCGCCTCCAAGGGAGGGTTGGTGGCGCTCACTCACGCCCTCGCGGTGAGCCTCGGGCCCGAGATCCGCGCCAACTGCGTCAGCCCGGGCTGGATCGACACCGGCGACGAGGCGCTCGCCCCCGAGGACCATGCCCAGCATCCGGCGGGGCGGGTCGGCACGCCCGCCGACGTGGCCTCGGTCGTGGCCTATCTCTTGGGCGACGAGAGCGGCTTCGTCACCGGCGCCGAGTGGATCGTCGACGGCGGCATGACCCGCAAGATGATCTACGTCTGAGCGGGCTCAGCCGGTGAGCCGGCTCACCGGGCCGGCGCAGGCGTCGTGCTCGACCTGGACGGTGACGTGGTCGACGTGGAAGCGCTCGGCGAGGCGCTCGCGCACCCGGCGGGTGACCAGATCGGGCGAGACGCCGTCGGCGGTGCGGGCGTGGAGCGTCACCAGCGGCGTGTCCTCGGCGACCGACCAGGCGTGGAGATGGTGGACGTCCTCGATCTCGGGGATGGTTCCCTCGAGATCGCGGCGGATCTCCTCGACGTCCAGGTCCGGGGGGGCGCCCTCGAGCAGGATATGGCCGCTGTCGCGGATCAGACGCACCGCGCTGACGACGATCAGCCCCGCCACCAGGAGCGAGAGCAGCGGGTCGATCGGCGTCCAGCCGGTCGCCATGATGACGATGGCGGCGCCGATGGCGGCGACCGAGCCCAACAGGTCTCCCAGGACGTGCAAGAGCGCGCCGCGGATGTTGAGGTTTGCGCGGTCGGCGCCGTGCAGCAGCACGAAGGCGACCAGGTTGACGACGAGGCCGGCCACCGCCACCGCCAGCACCCAGCCGCCGAGCACCTCCATCGGGTCGGCGAGGCGGCGGATCGCCTCCACCACGATCCACGCGCAGATCGCCAAAAGCGTCAGGCCGTTGACGAAGGCGACCAGCACGCGCACCCGGCCGAAGCCGTAGGTCCGCGCCCGGTCGGGCGGGCGCCGGGCGATGCGAAAGCCGAACCAGGCGAGCGCGAGCGCGGCGGTGTCGGTGAGCATGTGGCCGGCGTCGGCCAAAAGCGCCAGCGAGCCGGAGAGCCAGCCGCCCACCGCCTCGACCAGCATGAACGAGCCCACCACGAGCGCCGCCGCGAGCGTGCGGCGCTCGTCGCCGTGGTGGTGATGGTCGTGGCCGTGCCCCATGCCGTCAGGCGAGCTCGACGCCGCTCGCCAGCTGGGCACCCCGCGCCGCCATGAAGTAGAGCCCGAGATGGTGGGTGGCGGCTTGCGGATGCGCCATCGTCGCCGGCAGGTCCATGCCCTCGGCGGCGTCCCGCGGCAGGTCGTAGGTGGCGCAGGCCGGCTCGAGCACGACGATGTTCTTCAAGGTCGGCATCAGGCGATGGTTGCGCGCGGACAGCAGCGTGAGGACGAAGTCCATGACGCAGATGTCGGTGCAGATGCCGGTGACCAGCACGGTCTCGAGACGATGGACGTTGACCCAGTCCATCGTCTTGTTGTGGTGGAGGCCGTGATGGCTGGCGTTCTCGATGGCGCCGATGAAGCCGTTGATGCAGTCCTTGCGGATCAGCGTGGCGTTGGGGTCGTCCTCGAGCCAAGCGAGTTCGGGGACCAGGTTCTCCTCGCCCGTGCCCTTCTCGCAGTGGGGCGGGTAGGGCGGCTCCGGCACCCCCGGCTGATGGGTGTCGAGGAAGGTCAGGATCGGGCGGTAGGCGTCGGCGAAGCGACGCGCCAGCCTCGCGGTCTCCTCGACCATGCGGGTGACCTGGGCGTTCGGCGCCCGGGGCGCGAGGTTGCCGGCGCCGGCGGTGCAAAAGCCGTGGACCTCGTCGATGACGACGAGGCCGGTGGTGGCGAGCGGCAGGGTGCGCGGCTCGGGCGCGATCGGCAGCTCGCGCTCGAGGAGCTCTTGGAGCGGCCCGCTCATCGTTTCCTCCCTCCGGCGGTGGGCCTTTCACATGGCAGCGCCCGGCCGTTACCGCAACGCGTCAACGACGCCAGAAGGCCGGCGTGAACAACACGAGGACCGTGAACAGCTCGAGCCGGCCGAGCAGCATGGCGATGGCGAGCAGCCACTTGGCCGCATCGGGCAGGCTGTCGAAGTTGGTGACCGGGCCGATCTGCGCGCCGAGGCCCGGTCCGACGTTGGCGAGCGCGCTGATGGAGCCCGACATCGCCGTGAGGTAGTCGAGCCCGGTCAGCGCCAGGGCCAGGGCCAGCATCGAGAACGAGAGCGCGAACAGGAAGAAGAAGGCCATCACCGAGATCGCCGCCGCGTCCGAGACCGGCCGGCCCTGATAGGTCGTCAGGATCACGCCACTCGGCTGGACCAGCCGCAGCACCTGCGTGCGGGCGATGGCGTAGAGCACGACGAAGCGGAAGATCTTGATGCCGCCGGTGGTCGAGCCGGTGCAGCCGCCGACGCAGGCGAGAAAGAAGAACAGCGTGAGCGGCATCGGCCCCCACAGGCTGTAGTCCGCCGAGGTGAAGCCCGTGGTGGTGATGACCGAGGTACTGTTGAGGGCGGCGAGGCGGACCGCGTCGAGCACGCCCACGTTGTCGGTGACGACGAGGTCGGTCGCGAGCACGCACCAGCTGGCGAGCACGATGCCCAGGAGCCAGCGTACCTGGTTGTCGAAGGCGAAGACCCTGGGCTCGCCGGCGAGGGCGCGGATGTAGAGGACGAACGGCATCGCCCCCGCCAGCATGAAGACCACGGCGGTCCATTCGACGAAGGCGCTGTCGAAGGCGCCGATCGAGGCGTCGCGGGTCGAGAAGCCGGCGGTGGCGACCGTCGTCATGGCGTGGTTGGCGGCGTCGAACAGATCCATGCCGCCGCCCCAGTAGGCCGCGCCGCAGAGCAGGGTCAGGGTCAGGTAGACCATCCCGATCGCCGAGGCGAGCTGGCCGGCGCGGGCGAACACCTTTTCGGAGCGGTCGCTGCTCTCGGTGCGGAAGAGCTGCATGCCGCCGACCGAGAGGACCGGCAGCACGGCCACCCCCATGACGATGATGCCGATGCCGCCCAGCCACTGCAGCACCGAGCGCCACAGGAGAATACCGGGCGGCGCCGTATCGAGCGAGGTCATCACCGTGGCACCGGTCGTCGTGATGCCCGACATCGCCTCGAAGAAGGCGTCGACCGGTCGCATCTCCAAGTCGGCGTAGAGGAACGGCAGCGAGGCGAAGACGGTCAGCGTCAGCCACACGCTGGTGGTGAGGATAAACGCTTGCCGCGTGCCGAGCGTTGTGAGGGTAGCGTTGCGGTTGCCCAGGATCAGGCTGACGCCGACGAACAGGGTCACCGAGCCGGCGAGCAGGAAGACGATCCAGTCGCGATTGCCGACGACGATGTCGGCCACCATCGAGGGCAGCATGAAGACGGCGAGCGTCGTCAACAGCACGCCGACGACGAAGAGGATCGGGCGGAGGTCGAACTGTCCGCTGTGGGCCGCCCGCGGGGCCGGCGCCGCGCTCACCCGCCGCGATCCGCCGCCAGCATCGCCCTGAGATCGCGTCGCAACACCTTGCCGGTGGCGGTCAGCGGCAGGCTCTCACGGAAGACGATCTCGCGCGGAGCGGCGTGCGGACCGACGGCCTCGCGCGCCCGCAGGTGCAGCTCGCGCGCCAGCACCTCGCCGCCGGCGCCGGCGCGCCGTGGCACGACGCAGGCGACGACCGCCTCGCCCCGGGCCGGGTCGGGCACGCCGACGACGGCCACCTGTGCCACCTCGGGGTGCTCGCCGATGACGGCCTCGAGCTCCGCCGGGCCGATGCGCCAGCCGGCGGCGTTGATCAGGTCGTCGTCGCGGCCGAGGAAGGTGACGTAGCCCTCAGGGTCCATGCGCCCGGTGTCGCCGGTGATCAGCCAGTCGCCGCGGTACTTGGCACGGGTGGCCTCGGGGTTGTTCCAATAGCCCAGGAACATGACGGGATCGGGATGGTGCACGGCGAGGTGGCCGGGCTCGTCCCAGGGCTTGACCGCGCCGGCGTCGTCGACGACGGCGACGTTGTGCCCGGGCACGGCGCGGCCGATGGCGCCGCCGCGGCGGGGAAATGCCGAGGCCATGCCGGAGACGACGAGGTTGGCCTCGGTCTGGCCGTAGAACTCGTTGACCGCGCAGCCGAAGGCGTCGCGCGCCCACCCCACCAGCTCGTCGCCCAGCCGCTCGCCGCCGCTCGCGAGCGTGCGCAGCCGCACGTCGGCGAGGTCGGGCTCGGCCTGGCGCATCGATCGGAGTGCCGTCGGCGGCATGAAGACGTTCTTGATCCGATGGCGCGCCATGAAGGCGGCGACGCGCTCCGGCGCGAACTTGCCGCCCGGACCCGCCACCACCGGCACCCCGCAATAGAGGCTCGGCAACAGGACGCCGAGCAGGCCACCGACGCAGGCCCAGTCCGCCGGCGTCCAGCAGCGGTCGCCGTCCTGGGGAAAGCCCTCGTGGGTCATCTCGACGCCGGGCAGGTGGCCCAACAGCACGCGCTGGGCGTGCACCGCACCTTTGGGCGCGCCGGTGGTGCCGGAGGTGTAGAGGATCAGCGCCGGGTCCTCGGCGTGGGTGGATTCGTGCGCACACCAGCTGACGGCCTCCTGCAGCTCGCGGGCGAAACTGGCGGAATCCACGTCGAAGATCGCCTCGAGCGCAGGAAGGTCGCCGCCGAGGGCCATCAGCCGCTCGGCGCCGGCGGCGTCGGCGACGACGAAGCGCACGCCCGCGTCCTTCATGCGAAAGCGCAGCGCCTCGGCGCCGAAAGTGGCGAAGAGGGGCACGGCGATGGCCCCGGTCTTGTAGATCGCGAAATGCGCGATCGCGACCTCGGCGCGCTGCGGCATCAGCACCGCGACGCGGTCCTCGAGCGCGATGCCGCGCCGGAACAGCATGTTGGCGAGCCGGTTGGACAACAGATCGAGCTCGCCATAACCGTATTCGCGGGTGGGGGCGTCGTCGCGGGCGTCGATCAGCGCCAGCCGGTTGGGGTCGTGGCGCTCGAGGATGCCGGTGGCGATGTTGAAGGCCGTGGGAACGCGCCAGCGAAAGGACGCCTGCCAGGCGGCGTAAGCGGAGCTATGCGTCATGCGCTCGTCGCATCCAGGTAAGGAGCAGCGCCGGAGGTGACACCACCCGCTTCGCCTTCGTCAATGCGGACGGTGGGCGCGGCTGCGCGGTGCGCGGCGGATCGACGCCCGCCGGCGACACCAGCACCTTCGTTGCGGGCATCGGAGCCTTGCCGGATCGGGATGGCGGGTGCGGCGAGATCCGGCGCACAATCGACGTCGATGGTGCCACCCCACGCGCGCGGAGCCCGGCCATGACCTCGTGCACGCCCCCTCGAGCCGGCGAGCGCCGCCTCACCGGCGGCCCGCCGCCGGCGACCGACGGCGGCCTCGTCTTCATCGGCCGCATCCGCACCCCCTTCGCCGAGCGCGGAGAGTGCCCCAAGAACGTGGCCGAAAGCGACGCCCTGTGCCGGATCGAGGTCGATGCCCGCTTCGCGCCGGCGCTCGACGGCCTCGAGACGGCGAGCCACGTGATCGTCCTCTACTGGCTCGACCACGCCGCCCGCGACTTCCTGGTCCAGGCGCCGGGCCACGCGCCGAGGCCCTTGGGCACCTTCGCCCTGCGCTCGCCGAACCGGCCGAACCCGATCGGCTTCGCCGGGGTGCCGCTCTTGGGCATCGACGACGCCGTCGTCACCGTGCGCGGGCTCGACTGCCTCGACGGCACGCCGCTGCTGGACCTCAAGCCTTACATCGCGCGGACCGACAGCCACGCCCACGCCACGCTGGGCTGGCGCGACGGCGGCTGAACCCGCCCCGCCGCGGCACCGCGGGCGCCCGGCTGAGACCTCGGCCGGGACCTCGAAGGTCCAGCGCGCGGGGAACGGCTCCCACCACGGCTCGACGCCGCTGGCGTCCGCGGCCAGGCGCGACAAGCCCTGCCCCGACGGCGGCGACACGACCTCGGTCAAGCGGTACTCGCCGGGGCCGTCGAGCGGGACGGGGGTCGTCGCCCAGAGCGCACCGAGGCGGACCTGGTGGCCCTCCTCGCGCCCGCCGGCGACGCCCGCGATGGCCACGACCACGCTCGCCGCCTGCGCGCGGATCACCAGCGCCGTCGCGGCCAGCGGCAGCGCGAGGGCGAGCCCGCTCAGAGCGCCCAGCCGCCGTCGACGAGGTGTGTCGAGCCGGTGACGTAGGCGCTCTCGTCGGCGAGCAGGTAGACCACCGCCGCCGCCACCTCCGCCGCGGTGCCGAGCCGGCCCATCGGCTGGCGCGCGAGGAAGCCTTGGCGCGCCGCCTGCGGGTCGTCGAAGGCCTGGATGCGCTGCTCCAACGACGGCGTCGCGATCGTGCCCGGACAGACCGCGTTGCAGCGCACGCCCCTGGCGACGAAGTCGGCGGCGACGGACTTGGTGAGGCCGATGACGGCGGCCTTGGTGGTGCCGTAGACGAAGCGGTTGGGGACGCCCTTGAGGCTGGAGGCGACCGAGGCGATGTTGACGATGCTGCCGCCGCCGCGCTCGAGCATCGCCGGCAACACGGCGCGGATCATCCGGTGCATCGACTGCACGTTGAGGCGCCAGGAGACGTCCATCGCGGCGTCGTCGGCGTCCAGGATCGAGCCGTGGTGGACGTAGCCCGCAACGTTGACGAGCCCGTCGAGGGCGCCCACGTCCGTCGGCAGTCGCGCGATCGCGGCGCCGTCGAGAACGTCGAGCCGACGCGCGGTGACGTTCTCGATCGCCTCCAGATCGACCAGGAGCTGCTCGTTGACGTCGGTGGCGATGACGAGCGCACCCTCGGCGGCCGCCGCCTCCACCGTCGCGCGACCGATCCCCTGCGCCGCCGCCGTGACCAGAATGTGCTTGCCCGCGAGCCGCGTCATGGCCGCCTCCACGTCGTCCCCGCGGAGGCTAGAGCCCGCTGCCCCGCCCGCCTAGTGGGGCGCCTTCGACGCGCGCTGCCATCGGCCGTCGCGCGGACACGAGGGGGCTCGCCGGCGGCCCCGACGGTCGCCGGACTTCGCCGGTCTCGTCCTCTCCACCACCGGCGGCCTCGGCGCCGAGCCGCGCGCCCGCTGCCACTTCCTCGTCGCCATCGCCAACCCCGAGGCCTTCGCCATCGTCACCGTCTTCTTCCCGCAATCTCGGGACACCTCGGCAGTCGTGGCGGGCCAGCTTCTGCCGATGGGCGCGGCCTTCTCGCGGCTCGAGGTCGTCGCCCTCGCGCTCTGCGCCGCGGCCGCCGCGGCCGGGCTCAGCCGGTGAGCCAGCTGGCCGTCGGCAGATCGGCGATCCGGGCGTTGAGCGCCTGAACGCGCGGGGCGAGGTCGTCGGCGACGACGAGCCGCCGCGCCGCGGCGTCGCCGCCGGCCGCGAGCGACGCGCGCCAGAAGGCGGGCGCGAGCAGATAGCCGGCGAGCCCCGCAGCCGTGACGTCGAAGCCGGCGCCATCGCTCACCGCCAGCCAGGGCCCGGTCGGCGCGCGGCCGAGGCGCAGGTCCGCGGCGCCGTCGTCGCCGAGCCGGGCGATCTCGGCGGTAGCGGCGGCCGCGGCGAGCTCGCCCGTTGCGAGCACGGCGTCGGCGCCGGCCCGCTTGGCGGCGGCGACGCCCGCGGTGTCCGCCACCGCCTCGATCCGGCCGAAAAGCGGCGTCGCGCAGCGCCGCCAGACCGTGCGGCCGGGCTCTGGATCGACGACGACGCCGGTGGCGAAGGGGGCGAGGCCCATGAGCAGCTCGGCCAGCACGTCGGCGTCGGCGCCGCGCAGATCCAGCAGCATGAAGCGGCCGCCGTCGTCGGCGAGGCGGCGCAAGCCCCAAAAGACGCCCAAAGGGACGGGCAGCGGCAGCGCGCTCACGGCGCGATCTGCCAGGTGAGCCGCGTCAGCACGTAGTCGGGCACGACGCCGCCGTGGATGGCGGCGAGGCGTTCGACCGCTCGAAGGTTCTCGCCCGCGGGCCGGGTGAGGTCGAAGGCGTCGGCGTGGATGCCGTCGAGGCAGAAGACGGTGGAAAGTCCGGCATCAAAACCGCCCTTGACGTCGTGTTCGAGCGAGTCGCCGACGGCGCAGATGCGCGGCAGCGCCACGTCCGGCAGGGCGCGGCGGCAGCGCTCGTAGACCGGCCGGTGCGGCTTGCCGACGAAGAGGGGGTCGACGCCCGCGGCCGCGCCGTAGGCGTAGGCGACGCCGCCCGGGGCCAGCACGTTGCCGCGCGGGCTCACCGCGACGCGGTCGGGATTGGTGCAGACCACCGGCAGACCACACGCGATCGCCGGCGCCAGCTCGTCGAGATAGGAGCCCAGATCCCGCACCTCGCCGTGGATGCCGGCGATCAGCACGAAGTCGGCGGCGGCCGGAGCGCCCACGAGGTCGAGGCCGGCGGCTGTGGGGATGGAGGTGTCGCCGTCGCGGCAGAGCAGATAACACCGCCGCCCGGGCAGCCGCACGCCGCCCACCTCGCCCGCCCGCAGCGCCGCCACGGCGGCCTCGCCGGAGGTCACGTTGGCGCGAAAGCGCTCGACCGGCAGGCCCATCGCCCGCATCTGCGCCGTGGCGCTGTCGGCCCGTCGCCCCGAGTTGGAAAGGGTCACGATCACCTTGCCGGCGGCCAGGAGATGGTCGACCGCGTCGAGCGCTTCGGGAAAGGCGCGGACGCCGTCGTGGAGCACGCCCCACTGGTCGAGGATGAAGGCGTCGAAGCCGTCGACGAGCGGCATGATCGAGGGTAGCGCACAAGCGGGCATGGGCGGCTTTCCAGGCTGACGGCGGCTCCTTTAGCGAAGCCGGCGCACGGGGGCCAGCGCTTGACAACACCTCGACGTCTGGGCCCGATGTGGTGTGGGCAGGGAGGGGGAGGCGCATGCGCCACTTGCGACGCCATCACGACATGGGCGGCCTCGCCGCCGGTCCGGTCGAGCACGACCACGACGGTGCGCAGGCCCACGACTACGCGCCTTGGGAGAAGAAGGTCGATGCCATGGTCCGCCTGCTCTCGGCGAAGGGGATCGTGACGGTGGACGAGCTGCGCCGCGGCATCGAGGAGCTGGGCCCGGGCATCTACGACGAGCTCAGCTACTACGAGCGCTGGATCAGCTCGGTGACCAACATCCTGGTTGAGAAAGGCGTCCTCCACGTCGACGAGCTCGGCCGCCGGATGGCCGAGATCGAAGCCCATTGGGGCGAGACGTGAGCGCGCGCTTCGGGCGCGGCGATCCGGTGCGCGTGCGCCGGGCCTTTCCGCCGGGTCACGTCCGCACGCCGTTCTACACCCGCGGCAAGACCGGCGAGGTGATCGAGCTGGCGGGGCACTACCGCGACCCCGAGGAGCTGGCCTACGGCCGCACCGGCGAGCCCGAACGGCCGCTCTACCGCGTGCGCTTCACCCAGGCCGAGCTCTGGGGCGCGGCGCAAGCGCATGGCGACGAGCTCGTCGTCGATCTGTTCGAGCATTGGCTGGAGCCGGCCGATGGCTGAGCCGCACGCCCACGACCATCGCCATCCGCACGAGGGCGACCTCGAGGACACCGCACCCACCCATCATCAACTGATGACCGAGGCCGTGGCCGGCCTGCTCGTCGACAAGGGCATCCTCGGCGCCGACGAGCTGCGCGCCACCCTCGAAGCCATCGACCAGAAGGGCCCCGCCGATGGCGCGAAGCTGGTGGCGCGGGCGTGGGTCGATCCGGCCTTCCGCGAGCGTGTGCTCGCCGACGTCGGCGCCGCCGCGGGCGAGCTCGGCATCGACGCCGGCAGCATCTTGATCCGCGCCGTCGCCAACACGGCCGGCCTCCACAACCTCGTCGTCTGCACGCTCTGCTCCTGCTACCCGCGCCTTTTGATCGGCCTGCCGCCGGACTGGTACAAGGCCCGCGCCTACCGCTCGCGCGCGGTCCGCGAGCCGCGCGCCGTCCTCCGCGAGTTCGGCCTCGAGCTGCCCGCCGACACGGTCGTGCGCGTCCACGACAGCACCGCTGATCTCCGCTACCTCGTGCTGCCCGAGCGCCCCGCCGGCACCGACGGCTGGGACGAGGCGCGGCTGGCCGGCCTCGTCACCCGCGACTGCATGATCGGGACGGCCGTGCCGCGGGTGCCGGCGTGATCGCCTCGCGGTTCGACTTTGCCGGCACCTATTCCGAGATCGCGGCCGCGCGGTTGCGGGCGCGGGGCGCCGTCCCCCGGCGGCGGCATGGCGGCCCTTCCCGTTGGGGCCGATCGTTCGGGCCGCGGGCATCGAGGGCTCGCCCAACGTCGCCGCGGCCCGCGAGGGCGGCCGACATGGGGCGGGACCTGGAGCGCCTCGCCTTTCGACGGCCGGCGGCATTCACGCGGCACAGCGTCCTCGCCTGACGGGCCGGGACGTCCGCCGCGTCCGCGCAGAGGCCGGCGACGAGGCCGTCGCCCATGGCCGTCTCGAAGCCCTCCCAGATCGCGGTGATCTGCGCGAGACTCCCTGGCCGATCGGCGTGGCGTCGCGGCGGAACTCCAGCGTCAGCGCGTCCGGCTTCGCGCTGGTGTGGCGGTCGAGCTCGGTGTTGTCGCGGAAGACCTTCATCCTCCGCGTCGTCTCGGCGGCAAAAAGATGCGGATGCGAGGTCTTGAAGAGGGTCGGCGCCAACAGCGCGGCGAACTTGGGGTAGACCTTTGCGGCGATGAGGCCTTTGCGCAGGATGATGTGCGGGGTCAGGTGCTCCATGACGACGAGCGCCTGGGTCTCGTCGAAACGGAAGACCTCGGGCACCCGCCAATCGGGGGCCGTGCCGCCGAGCCGTTCGCGAGCCTGGGCCATTCGGCCAGCGCCGGTGCCAGCGTCGTCTGCGGCGCGTGCGCCCGATAGCCCCGCGCCGCGGCCCGGCTCATCGTCGTCCTCCCCGCTTGTGGATGTTCGCTACCGCGCGCGAACCGTAGCGGGCAGCGACGCGCCGAATGCACCGCACGAACACCAACGCCGTGGACAACCGGACGGCACAAGACGAAAACTGGCGGAGGGGATGGGATTCGAACCCACGAAGCGGGGATTACCCGCTTA
>JBKHCM010000109.1:0-11507 GCA_046541805.1 Alphaproteobacteria bacterium | reverse complement strand
CATCAGATGCGGCGCGCCGGCGAACGCCGCGGGCAGGCGCGCCGCGGCGGTAAGCGCGGCGGTGCGGCGGCCGAGATCCAGCACGGCCGCCGGCCGGGCGCCCATGGCCTCGAGCTGAGCGAGGTAGAGGAGCAAGAGCGGGCCTTGGCCGGCGAGGACGACGGCCCCGGCCGCCGGCACGAGGCCGCCGCTCTTGAGCGCGGTCTGCAGTGCGCCGACGCCCATGACGCCCGGCAGCGTCCAGCCGGGGAAGGGGACGGGCCGCTCCAGCGCCCCGGTGGCGAGCACGAGCCGGCGCGTGGCCGCGGTCTCCACCCGGTGCGCCCCGTCGTCGCCGCGCGCGAGCCAGGAGAGCTCGAGCGCGGGCGAGACGTCGAACAGGGTGGCGCCCTGGCGGTGGCGGACCCGGCTGTGGCGAAGGGCGGCGAGCGCCGGGCCGGCGGCGGCGTAGCTCGCGCGCAGCGCCGCGAGGTCGGCGTCGGCGAGGACGCGGTCGGCGGCGCGCCAGACCTGCCCGCCGGGTGCCGGCTGCTCGTCCAGGACAAGGACGTCGAGACCCGCTTCGGCGGCGCGGGTGGCGGCGGCGATGCCGGCCGGCCCGGCGCCGACGACGGTGACGTCGACCGCCTCAGCCACGGCCGGTCTCCACCCGCATGCCCGGCGCCACGGGCGTGAGGCAGGCTTGGCTGCCGGGCCGGTCGTCGATCGTGCAGACGCAGCCGAAGCAGTGGCCGATCAGGCAAAAGGGCGCCAGCGGTTCGCCGGTCTTCGGATGCGCGCCGAAGCTCGCGTGGCCGGCGGCCAGCAGTGCGGTCGCCACGCTCTCGCCCGCCCGCGCCTCGACCGGCTCGCCGTTCACCACGATGCGCACGGACGCGCCGTCGCCGACCCGGCGCCACGCCGTCACGACGCCATCCGTTCGAGGCGGTCGAGGGCGAACGGCGCATAATCCGCGGCGAGCCGGCCGGCCAGGAGCGAAGGTGCCAGCTCCAAGGCGTGGACGGCGGCGAGCGTCACGCCGCTATGGCAGGTGACGAGAAACGCGCCCGGCGCGTGCGGCGATTCTTGATAGATCGGCAGGCCGTCCGGCGCGAGCACGCGCAACGCCGCCCATTGGCGCACGAGCCGGGCGTTCGCGAGGCGCGGGAACGTCCGCACGGCGCGGCCGACGATGGCGCGTCGCACCTCCGCCGTGGTGCCGGTGTCGAAGCCCACGTCCTCCTTGCTGTCGCCCATCAACACGGTGCCGTCGCCGGTCTGCCGCACCGTGTGGGTGGCCATCGCGAGGAACGGCTCGAGCCGCTCGCTGACCAGGATCTGGCCGCGCTCGGGGCGGAGCGGGGCGTCGAGCCCGACCCTCGGCGCCAGCTCGGCGTTGGCGAGGCCGGCGGCGAGGACGACGCGCTCGGCGGTGACGCTCGCACCGGCGGTGGCGAGGCGAAAGCCGCCCGCCGGCAGCGCGTCGATGCCGGTCACGGCCGCGCGCTCGACGGCGACGCCGGCGTGGCCGGCGAGTGCCGTGCGCAGGGCGTGCAGCGTGGCGAGCGGGTCGGCGTAGCCGTCGTGCGGGCCATAAGCGGCGCCGCGCACCTCGGGGCCGAGCGCCGGCAGGAGATCGCGCGCCTCGCGGGCGTCGAGCATGCGGGCGTCGTTGGCGCCCGGGGGCGGCTGGTTGTGCATGCGGCGGATGGCGGTGGCGAACCGCTCGTACTCGGCCTCGTCGAGGGCGACCTTGAGCCCGCCGGTGCGGGTGTGGTCGATCGCCACGCCGGTGCGGTCCGCCAGCTCCGCGGCGAAGTCGCCCCAGAGCTCGGCCGAGCGCCGCGACAGCGCGGCGTAGGCCGGCGCCCCGGCACCTTTGCCCTGCACCCAGACGAGGCCGAAATTGCCGCCCGAGGCGTGAAAACGGTCGGCGTCGGCGTCGAACAGGGCCACGGCGGCGCCCGCGCGGGCGAAGCCCCAGGCCAGGGCCGAGCCCACCAGCCCGCCCCCGACGACGGCGACGTCCGCTCCCGTCGCCGCCTCAGCCATGCCGGGTCAGCGCGGCGGGTGCGGCGGCGCCCGCGCCGGCGAAGCGCGCGAGCCGGAAGGCCGCGAGCGGCCGGCGGTGGACCGCGCCGGTGACGAGGTCGGCGATCAGCGCGGCGGTCACCCGGCAGATGGCGAGACCGCGCCCCGAGACGCCGGCGGCGACGACGAGCCGCGCGGGGTCGAGCAGGCCGGCGCGCGCCGGATGCCAGATGCCGCTCCGGGCGGTGCCGGACGCCGTGAGCGCGGCCGGGTTCGCCTCGACGTGGTCCGAGAGGCCCGCGAGCGTGTCGGACCGGCCGTCGGTGCGGGCGGTCGCGCTCGCCGGCACGATGTCGACGAGCGCGATGGGCGCGACGTCCTCGAAGGAGAGGCCGGTGAGCCCCGTATGGCGCATCATCGCGATCTCGACGGTGACGGCGCCGACGGCGTAGCCGTCGCGCGCGGCGTTGGCGATGGCGCTGTGGCCGACGACGCCGTTGCGGTCGCCCGCACGCAGCCCGGCCATAGAATATAGGTGACGGCGCGCTGGGGCGTCCAGTCGCACGCCTGCGCGAGCGCGGCCGGTTGGGGGGCGGAGCTGGCGACATGGGTGACGGCGATCGCCGCCGGGATGGAGCGGTTCCTCTTCGGGCCTCTTCACCGGCACCCGGCGATGGGGCGACCTCGCGAAGGCTGGCACCGACACCGGCTTGGGCCATCGCTTTTCCGCGCGCGCCCGGCGCCGCCGGCGCGGGCGCGTCTCGACGAACGGCCCGAGCCAAGGGGGCTGCGCCTTTCGTTTGACCGGTGCTTCCGGCGCGGGGTATCAGGACCAGAATGGTTCGGTTTCGGAGCCCCGCGCGATGTCCGTTGCCCCCTCGACCTTCGTGATCGATCTCGCCGCTCTGGGTGTGCTGAGCGATGGCCCCGCTGGGCTCGACGCCGTCTGCCGGCACGTGCAGAGCGTCTGCCGGCCTTGGCTCGCGCCCACCGGTTGCGTCGTCCACGATCGCGTCATCGCCGCCTTGGGCGCGGGCTGGGTGGCCGTCGACGACGCCGAGGGCTTGACGTTGACGGCCGCCGGGCGTGCACGCTTGCGCGCGCTGTTGCTCGAGCCGGTGGACGCCGCGGCCCACGGCCTCTTGCCGTTGATCGAAACGCTCAAGCTGGCGCTCGCCGACGCCCTCGACGCCGACGGCCGACAGCGGCTTCGGCACGAGCTCGTCGCGCTGCGCACGCGCTGTCTGGAGGCGCAGGCGGACGTGGATGGCGAGGGGCCGGCGCTGGTGCGGCGGTGCCGGGAACGCCGCCGACGCGCCGCTACCCTGGCACACCAGGCGCTCGCACGCGAATTCGACCGCTGCGACGGTGCGGTGTACGCCGTGAGCTGACGCGCGCTGCCATCGCCGAGGCGCCCGGCACTCGCACCGCGGTCGGCTGCGCCCGTCCGGTCGTCGCAGCGGCGGGCGCCGCTCGCGCGAACCAGCGTCGGCGGAACGTCGTCATGGTCGAAGGCGATCATCCGCGAGCGGATCAACGCCGGCGTGGCGGCGTCGAGCCGGATGGCCCTGGCGATGGTTCACGGCAGCCTCGCCGGCGGCGGGCCCGGACCTCTGGAAGCGGCGGGGCTGGCTCGGCTCGGCGTCGCACCGGTGGTGAGCCTCGCCGTTCGGCCCTGGGCGCGTCGGGCGACGCCCCGGCCGCGGCCAGAGGGCGATGACCCCGAAGCGGGGCGAGGTCACAGGATCCACCGCCAGCGCCGTCCGCTCGAGACCGCGTGGCTTTGGTACGTCGCCCCGAGCGTTCCGGGTTGCGCCCTGCTCCACGGCGCGCGAAGCCCACGCCCAAGGGCCGCGTCGGCTGGAAGGTTACCGAGTGCCCGCGGTCGGGCAGCGGCAGCGACCAGCGCCGTTTGCCGCGACCGTCGACGGCGCTCACCGCGACCCAGTCGATGCGGCAACCGACGAAGAGCGCTCCCGCCTAGCCGCGGGCGGCGCCTTCGCGCCGGGCCGTCGCCGCGAGGGTGCGCGTCATCAGCGTGCGGCGGTCGAGCGCGCCAGTCGCCGTCCGCGGCGTGGAAGTCGCGCACGAGGCCGAGTTCGTTCGCCCTCGCCCGGCCGGCGAGCAGGCGCAGCCGTGTCACCTCGGCGAGCGGCCGGTCGATCGCCTCGGCCCAGGCCATCGCGGCGGCGGCCGGCTCCGCGCTCATGGCCTTGCCGGCCTTCCAGCCGAAGCGGCCCACGGCGACGCGGTCGTGGACGTCGCTCCCGACGCGGTTGGCGCGGCCGCAGATGCCGTCGCCGTCTTCCTCCTGCGGGTGTTCGCGGGCGAGCCGGTCCGCCGCGGCCATCGCCACCAACCCGCTCAGCCCGATCATCGGTTGCGCCACCCACGCGCCGGTCATCGTCTCGGGGTGCAAGGGCCCGTCCGCGAAGTCGTCGATGCTGTAGGCCGGCTTTCGCCGAGGCACGACCTCGGCGCCTGAAAGCTCGACCGGGATCTCCTCACCAGCGATCGCCATGCGGCCGTTTTTGGGTGGACGCCCGGAATCGCGACATTCCGCAGCTGGGTGCCGTAGGTGGGCTCGGGGATCAACGAGCGGCGGGGGAGGCGAGTGCGGCGCGCTCCGCCTCGCCGTCGGCCGGGATCGAGCGCTTGAGAGACGTCGAGACCGCCGGCTCGCCCGGTGCGGGCGACGGGCCACGGCCGTGCTTGAGGTGGCAGTGCTGACCGGCCCGCGCGTTGGCGAGGGCCCCGGGCCGTCCGCCGCCGCGGTCCAGGCCGGCGCCGTCACCCACGGGCGCTTGAAGACGCCGTTGCCGACCAAGAAGTCCGCGCGCGGCGCACGCCCGGCGCGCCGAGGGCTGCGAGAAGGTGTCGCCGGCGAGGCGCTCGCAGCCGGTGGCGCTGCCGCCGGGTAGCGGCTGCGCGCGCTCGGGGGTGGTGAAGCCGGTGCAAGGCGCCGGAATGACCGCGCGCTTCTCGACGGTGATCGCGGCCGAACCGACCGGCGCCGCCAATGGGGCGACGCTGGCCAAAAGAACTCGCTCGAGAACGTCCCTCCGGCTGAGCGGCCGCTCAGTCCCGGCCCACGACCAAGCGGACCGGACGCGGTTCCCAGCGCCCGCACCAGTCGTCCTCGGCGGTCGCCGGCGGCGGCGTATCGGGCCGCGCGCCCAACAGACACGTGCGCGTCTCGGCCAGCCAGTGGGCGCAGGTGCAGCAGCGGCGCAAGGGGCAGCCGGCACAGCCATCGCTCGGGGCGCGCTCGTTGAAGGCGACGAAGAGGACGTTGGCGTCGCGATGTTTGACCGTCATCGACCCTTTCCATGACACTCGGGGAACCCATTCCGTACCATCGCGGTGCGGATTTTGAAATTAGCACTTTCCGCGAGCGCGAAACCTTGATCCGGCGCGGGCGTTATCCATTGTCCAACGGGTAACTCATCGCTGGAGAGACGCCCCATGAAGTGTGAAACCTGTGCCTTCTTCCACGCCCCGCAATCCGAATGCCGGCGCAACGCCCCGGTGCCGAAGTCCGAGGGCACCGCGGCCAGTGCGCATTGGCCGACCGTGGCCGCCAGCGACTGGTGCGGCGAATACAAGCCGAAGGACGCCACCAAGGCCGCCTGAGCTGCCGGCGCGCCGGCGGGGTCGTCCTGCGCGGCGACGCTCGTCGGCGGGCCACCCGCCGCGCCGTGCGCTGATGCTTTCATCCCGACCGACCCCAATCCGCACCGCCCAAATGCCTGCCCCGACAGCCAATCCGGCCAGAGGATAAACCGGACACGGCAAGTCCTTATTCTTGCTTTTCCCGTCGCTGCGTTCATAATTACGGCGACCATTTGCGCGTGACTTGACATGTGACAGGCCGTCGCGTATATCCGCGGTGTTTCCTATCGCTTTGGAGTTGTCGCGATGAAGTGTGAGACTTGTGCCTTTTATCATGCCGAGAAGACCCAGTGCCGCCGCAACGCGCCCGTGCCGATGACCCAGGGCACCGCCGCGGCTGCCCAGTGGCCGACCGTGGCCGCTGAAGACTGGTGCGGCGAGTACCAGGCCAAGGACGCCGCCAAGGCGGCCTGACGCGACCCTCCCGGCAGACCGGGTGGTGCCGTCGCACCCCCGGTCCCTTTCCGCATCACCGATCATTTCGAGCTTGCTTCGAAGCATCGTCGTCGCGCCAGCGCATTCCGCCGAACCGCGCGATCAGGCGGCGCTTGTGGGCGCGCCATGAGCGCCGAACCGGGCGTTTGGCTTGGCGCGTCCGTTGCCGCCTCCACCATCGTCGTCCGTAACCCATCCGTCCCATCCATCGTCGTGGTAACGGCAGCGGTCGAGGGCGCACTCGACCTCACCGACGCAATCGCAGGCATCGCCGATCTCCGTCAGCACCGTTCGAACGCCGACGGGCTCGTGCCGGCCCCGGCCGCCGCCACTCACGGGAAGACCGCTTCGGGCTGATCGAGGCTATCGGAGCCCATCAAGGCGAGCTGGCCGAGCGCGAGTGCGGCGGCGGTTCGCACGAGCGTCTCGGGCCGGGCGACCAGCGCGGTTCCCGCCGCCAAGAGCGCGTTACCCGCCGCGTTGCCGGCGGCGCGCATCGGGTCGTCGGCCAGCCGACCGCTGTCGGCGGCCTCCATGAGCTCGAGACATGCCGCGTGCCTCGCCTCCAGCCGCTTGCGCATCTGCGCATCGAGCGCCGGCTCGGCGGGCGGGACGAGGTCGCTCAAGACCGGCCCTTCGACGCTGCGGTCGAGGCTCTCATCGCGGCCGCAACCGACGTTCTCCGCGCCGACGACGCTGTCCAAGCGCGAGTTTCGGGTGTCGTCGATGCAGCCGACATGCTCCTCCTGCGGGTCTTCGCGCGTCAGCCCGAGCTTCATGCGCTCGACTGCGAGCTTTCCGTAGGAGAGCGAAGCCGGGCCCTTCAGGATCGGCGCGTCGGCGGCTTCGGAGCCGTCGGCGATGAGCTCGGCGCGCGCCGCGCCGGCGTCCACCCAGCGCGCGACGGTCTCCTCGAGATCGGGGCGCCCGAGCTCGCTGGCGGCGTCGAACGCCGTCGCCGCTTCGAGGCTGTCGCCGTAGGGGCTGTGCGCGCCGGCGGCATGGGTGGCGGCGAAGGCCGGTGCGGCGAGCGCGCTCAGCGCCGTGCTAATGCACGGTGAAGGGGTGGTCGGCGACATCGTGCTCCCCCGTCGACGTCGTTGGCACGGGTGGCGGCAGGTGAAGGCCCGCCGTGGCGAAGTGGTCGACGAGCGCGAGCGCGGCGGCGCGGACCGTCGCCGCGCCCTCCGGCACGACCAGCGCGTCGAGGGCCCGGGGCGCGGCACGGCCGAGCTGCAGCTCGGCGCAGAGGGCCAGGACCACCGCCTCGTCTTCGGTCACCGCCCGGTTGCACCAGTCGAGAAAGGCCAGCGGCCGGCGCGCGAAGGTCTCGAACGCGTCCACCAGCCGATTGAGCGCGTCCTGCGCATGCCCCGCGTTCGCACCGCACATGAAGCCGAACGCGCTCACCAGATGCGGGCTTGCGGGATCGCCCGCGGCGACGCGGTGACGCAGCGCCCACAACAGCAGGCGCTCGGCGTCGTTGCAGCCCGACACGCGCCGGTGCGACAGCGCGACGTCGACCCTCACACCGTCGTCTCCGCCGCGTCGTCGACGCCGAGTTGCGCCATGGCGCGACCCAACGCGACCTCGGCGAGCGCCGCCGCGTGCAGCCGCCGGGCGGCGCAGCGGCGCAGGAGCGTCGGCGTGGGTTCGCCGTCGCCGGTGCCCGTCTGGGCGGCGAGGCAGCGCGAGCGGAGCTGGACCAGCTCGTGCAGCAGCGCCTGGCGCTGCGGCGGCGTGAGCTGATCGGCGAGCGCGAGCTTCAGCGTCTCGACCAGCGGCAGGAGGCTTTGGCAGCTCTCCCCAACCGGCGCCGCCACCAAGGCCTTGAGCTGATCGCGGCCGGCGGCGGTCAGCGCCACGCCGCCGTCGGCGCGCTGCTCGACCACGCCACGCTCGATCCACGCGATCAGCCGGTCGCAGACGACGCAGCGGGTCGGCGTGAGCCAGGGGCGGCACGCCGCCTGGACGTGGCCGCAGAGGGTGTCGACGGCGCTCGGCCCGTCGGCGAGGACGCCGAGGGCGGCCAGATCGATGACGATGGTCGAGGTCGGGGACCGCATGGCGGGCCGCTCCAAAAGAGAACCAACTCAGTCCTGAATACGGTGCCTTGCTGCACCGGTCAAATGCAATCAAAGTCCTCGGTGCACTCTTGATTTGTTCTAATGCGAAAGCCGCCAAATAGAATTGTTCCAATTTACAATCACCGCAGTTCCTGGAGCACCTCGAAGCCTTCGAACTGCGGATGGCCGGCGTAGAGGCCGCCGTGCGCCCCGGCGTTGCGATGCGCGGCGCGGAAGGCCGACGAGCGGGTCCACGCCTCGAAGGCGTCGCGTGACGCCCATACGGTGTGCGAGGCGAAGAGGGTGTGCGTCGCCGACGACGGGCCGCGCAGGAGCTGGAATTCGATGAAGCCCGGCATGTGCTGGAGGTGCGTCTCGCGGTTGAGCCACAATTGCTCGAACTCGGCCTCGCGGCCGCGGTGCACCTGAAAGCGGTTCATCGCGATGAACATGCGGCGGCCTCCTCGGCGGGTTGCAGGCGGTCGAGGGCGCGGCGGAAGTGGGTCACGCCGGCGCTCCGGAGCGGCACGAAGGGCTTGTTCGCCCGCTTGCACAGATCGCGCGCCAGCAGACACGCGCTGTGGCTGACGCAGTCGACCGGGCAGAAGACCAGATCCGCCCGCGCCACCAGGTCTTCGAGCTGCTCGAGGCGGTGCTCGATGCCGCCGTCGTGGTGCAACAGCTCGGCGCGGCGACGGGCGGCGCCGGTGCGCAGATGCGGCACCGCGCTGGTCCGCCCGCCGACATAGAGCAGACGCGAAGCGGCGAGCGGGCAAGCCTCGGGCACCTCCGCCGCCGTCGGGCGCTGGATCGGACAGACGGGTAGCTCCTCGAGCCGCTCCATCTGCGCCTTGAGGCCGGCGATCTCGCGGTCCTGTTCGCGGATGCGGGCGCGGGCGGCGGCGAGCCGACGCTCCTGCTGGCGACGGCGGCGCTCCTGCTTGGCCGGGTGGTCGCAGCCGGGCGTTCGCTCGGGTCGACTCGCGTGCGGCCGCAGCCGGATGCAGAAGCTGCGCATCTGCTGGATCTCGTGTTCCAGGGCCGCGATCCGCGCGTCGCGCTCGGCCAGGCTCTCGTGGGAGCGGCGGCGGACCCGCTCGAGCCGCTGCTCGAGCTCGGCGACGCGGCGCTCCGACGCCCACAGCGCCTGGGCGTCGGCGCGGTTCGCCCCGCCCATGAAGTGCGAGAGCATGTGGACGTCGCCGAAGGCGGCGTAGCGCAGCTTGTCGCCGACGTGCCGGTGGCTCATCAGCCCCCAATACGCACCCGCCACCTGCCCTTTGGCGCAGGCGTCGTTCCAATAGGCCGCGAGCGCCGCCGGCTCGCGGAGGCGGCCGACCCGCGCCACCTGCGGCGCGTATTTGCGATCCAGGGTCTTGTGGATCAGCTGGCCGATCAGGCCGGGCTGGGTCGCCTCCTGTACGACATAGCCGTGGATTTGGTATTCGGTGGCTCCGGGCTGGGTGCGCACCTTGCCCTTGCGCATCAGCGTCTGGATGTCGCGGCGATCCAAACAGGTGCCGACGATCGAGCACTGCACCGTGCCCGGGATCTCCCAGATCTTGTAGCGCCGGGGCATCCCGCGGGCCGGCTGACGCTGGGGCGTGGTGGCGAGCGGCGGCTCCTCGCTCATGCGAACGCTCCGGCGACGGTGGGCCAAAGAGGGGCGGCGACGGGGTGCGGCACCACCAAGGGTCCGCGGCCGTCGGGTCGGGCGACCACGTCGACGTCGATCGCGAAGACGGCGGCGATGCGCTCGGCGGTGAGCACGGCGGCGGGCGGGCCGGCGGCCGCGAGCCGGCCGCCGGCGAGCAGGACGAGGCGGTCGGCCACGGCCGCCGCGAGGTTGAGATCGTGCAGGATGGCGAGCACGCCGTGGCCGGCATCGGCGAGGGCACGTGCCGTCGCCATCACCTGGGCCTGATGGGCGAGGTCGAGGCTGGCGGTCGGCTCGTCGAGCAGAAGGTAGCATGCCGCGGTGCCGTCCGCCGGCCAGATCTGGGCGAGCGCGCGGGCGAGATGGACGCGCTGCTGCTCGCCGCCCGAGAGCGTCGCCACGCTGCGGGCGATGAACGGGCCCGCGTCAGCCGTGTCCAGCGCGGCGGCCACCACCCGGCGCGTGCCGGCCGGGTCGTCGGCGTGGGGGATGCGGCCGAGTGCGACCACCTCCTCGGCGTGCGCGGGCATCGTGATCACCGTGTTCTGGGCCAACACCGCGCGGCGGCGGGCGAGCGCTCTGGGCTCCAGCTTCGCGAGCGGGCGGCCGTCGAGGGTCACCCGGCCGGCGGTCGGTGGGCGCGCGCCGGCGAGGCAACCCAAGAGCGTGGACTTGCCCGCGCCGTTGGGGCCGAGCACCGCGACGAGCTCGTCGGGCGCGAGGGTGAGCGAGACGCGGTCCAAAAGGAGCCGTCCGCCCACCGCGACGGTGACGTCCTGCGCCGCCAGCATCACAAGCTGAACCGCCGCCGGTTGGCGAGCAGCAACGCCAGGAAGAACGGCCCACCGATGGCGGTCGTCAGGATGCCGATCGGCAGTTCCGCCGGCAGCACGACGAGCCGCGCACCGATGTCGGCGGTGAGCAAGAGCGCGGCACCGAGGACCGCGCTCGCCGGCATCAGCCAGCGGTGGTCGGTGCCGACGCACAGACGCGCCAGGTGCGGGACCACCAAACCGACGAAGCCGATGATGCCGGCGACGGCGACGGCGGCACCGGTGCCCAGTGCCGTCAGCACGACGATCGCGAGCTTGCCGCGCTCGACGTCGAAGCCGAGATGGCCGGCCTCGCGCTCGCCCAAAAGGCAGGCGTCGAGCAAGCGCGCGAGCAGGGGCAGGGCAACGATGGCCACCGTCATCAAGAGGGCCGCGGGCCAGAAGGCGCGCGGATCGACCCCGGCGAGGCTGCCCAGCGTCCAGAAGGTGAGATCGCGCAGCTGCTCGTCGGAGCTGACGAACGCGGCGAGGCCGAGCCCGGCGCCGGCGATGGCGTTGATGGCGATGCCGGCGAGAAGCAAGAGTGCCGTCGTCGTGCGGCCCTCGAAGCGGGCGAGCCGCGAGACCACCCCGGTGGCCAAGAGCGCGCCCAGAAAGGCGGCGAGCGGCAGGAGCCAAGCCCGCGCCGGCCCGATCGCCTCGCCCGCGAGCACGATGACGACGACGGCGCCGAGCGCCGCACCGCTGGAGACGCCGACCAGACCCGGGTCGGCCAGGGGATTGCGGAAGAGGCCCTGCATCGCCGCACCCGCCACGGCGAGGGCGGATCCCACGAGGGCGCCCGTCAGCACTCGCGGCAGGCGGATGTCCAGGACGACGGCCGCCGCCACCGGC